>DAOUAJ010000145.1:0-13733 GCA_034433615.1 Anaerolineae bacterium
GCGAATCAGCAAATCGAGCGCGTACGCCAGCACCTCGGTGTCGGTCTGCATCGTACAACGGTAGCCGTACATCTCCAGGAAGCGCACGTTGATGCCGTAGGACGAGATCTCGCCGTTGTGAACCACGGTCCAGTCCAGGATGTTGAAGGGGTGCGCGCCACCCCACCAGCCGGGGGTGTTGGTGGGGAAACGGTTATGCCCGGTCCACAGGTACCCCTCGTACGATTCCAGGCAGAAGTACTCCGCGAGTTGCTCCGGGTACCCGACCCCCTTGAACACACCCATGTTTTTGCCGCTGGAGAAGACGAAAGCGCCGTCAATGCCGGTGTTGATCTCCATCACCCGCCCGACGACGTAATCGTCCTCAGCCATCACCGGCGATTCCCCCATTTGCGGGCGGACGAAGTAGCGGTGCAGGCCCGGTGGGTTGACGATGCCCGGCGTGGGCCGGGTGGGCACCGGCTCCGCTTTGACCACCTCGAAGTGACACCGGAGAAATGCTTCGACTTCTTCGCGCGCTTTCGGATGCATCATCATCACGTGCAGCGCGTAACAGTCGGCGTAATCCGGATAGATGCCGTAGGCGGCATAGCCACCTCCCAGGCCGTTGCCACGGTCGTGCATCAATTTCATCGCCTCGATCACTTCAGCGCCGGAGAAACGCCGGCCGGATGTGTCCAGAATGCCGAACAGCCCACACGCCTCGATCACCTTGTCGTCGTCGTAACGGTTCTGAATCTGGTGCAGATTTTTCATAGTCGTCCCCCTTCTCACTCGCTGCCAGTAGCAGGTAGCTGGTAGCAAATAGCCAGTAGCAGTCAGCGGTGCAGAGCTCCACTGCCTACCTGCTACTTGCTACTTGTGCCGCAGCCGTGGCTAACTGGTTCAAGACCAACCCAGGCGTTTTCAAGGTCGGATACTCACTGAGAAGCCGTTGACGGCGCCACTCAGCCGGCAAGTGAATCAGGCCGAAATCTTTTGCCACAAGCCTCTCTTTGAATACAGACACGTCCATACGTTCACGCATCAGCCCCAAGACGATGCCGGCGCGATCAATGTCACCCACGAAGGTCGCGCCGACAATGCGGCCGTCCTTGAGGATCACTTTGCGGTAGCCGTTGGGAGTGCTGCTCTTCAGCTCTTCGTAGCCCTCGCCGCTGGCTGTTTGCACCCCGCCGGAGATGATCTGCAACCCAAAATACTTCAGGGAGTTCATAGGCGCGTTCCCCGGATACTCCACCGGCCGACCGGCCATGTTCAACCCGGCCACCCGGCCCCCCAGATAGGCTGCCGGCCAGATGGGAACCACGCGCGGCGCCTCGGCGATCATGTCGTATGCCTCTGCCACGTCACCGCAGGCATACACGTGCGGCACGTTGGTCTCCATGCGCGCGTTGACGCGAACACCACGCCCCACGTTCACCGGGGCGCTGGTGACCAGGTCCAGACGGGGCCGCACGCCGATCGCGATCACCACCGCTTGACAGGGGATCTGGCGGCCGTCGTCCAATACCACCCCGCAGGCATCGCCCTGGGCGTCGCTCTGGATGCGCTGCGCGGTGTGGCCGGTGATCACTTCCACGCCCGCCCGGCGCGCTGCCGCCTCTGCCAGGGCTGAGCCCTCGGGGTCCAGCACCGTGCCCAGGACACGATCCATCAGCTCCACGATGGTGACGCGCACGCCACGTTTGACCAGGGCGTCGCTCACGCTCATGCCGATGAGCCCGCCACCGATCACGACCACGTGCTTGCCGGGGGAAAGATGTTGGTCCAACGCCAGCGCGTCCGCCAGTCGGGTGAAGGTATACACGCCCGGCAGCTCCCGGCCCTCCATCGGCGGCACAATGGGTGTCCCCCCCGTCGCCAACAGCAGGCGATCCCAGTGGACGCGCCGGTCATCGGCCAGGTGCACGGTGCGGGCGACGAAATCGAGGTCGACGGCCGGCACGCCCAGCAGGGCCTGGATGCCCAGGCGCTGGTAGAAGTCCCCCGGGCGATACCAGATGCGATCTGGCGTGCGCTCGTGGGCCAGCACCTCAGAGATGGCCGGGCGAGAGTAGGCCGGGTAGGGTTCATCGGAGATGATGGTAAGACGTCCCTCGTGATCAACCTGGCGGATCGCTTCTGCGGCGCCGATACCGCCGGCCGAGTTGCCGATGATGACATAATCAAGCATACGGGGCCTCCTCGGCGTAGACGAGCGCGCGGTTGGGGCAATTAGCGACACCGGCGGGCGTCTCCAGGCCCGGGCAAAGATCGCACTTGAGGGCTACCGAATGTCCATTGCGAACGTCACGCTGGATTGCTCCGTAAGGACATGACATGATGCAAGTCCAGCAGCCGATGCAACGTTCGGCATCCACCATCACCGCGCCGGTCACCTCATCCCGGTGCATAGCGCCCGTCAGGCAGCTATATACGCATAGCGGCTCCGCGCAGTGGCGGCACTGCACGGACAACGAAATCGGCCCCACCCGCTCAACGATGGCGCGCGACCGTGGCCGCGGCGTCTCGCGTTTGAACGCCCACAAGATGTTGCGAGAAGCGGAATGTTGCACAATGCAATGCACTTCACACAGTGTACAGGCGATACAAACCTCTTCCTTCACATAAATCCGTTTCACAGGTTCCTCTATCAGTAAAAAACCAATACTGGCGAACCGTGATGGCAATGACGTAAGGCGAAAGAGCCTGACCAGGTATGGCACAACAGGATGATATCGCCTCGAAATGCCCAGCGATCAGATCCGTAGATAGGGCTAAGCTACGATGTGAGGGAGACATCGGTGCCGCAGCAATGCGTTTCAGAACTACCAGTCAGTCAAGAGTCTCGTCGCGGGGGCTGGAAAACAAACAGGGGCCCGCGGAATCTGCTCTTCCACGAGCCCCTGGCCTGCCATGCCAGACTGGCAAATATTATACCACCTGATGGCCTGTGCTCCCAAATGCAGATATGCTCAGCCAGGCCCTTCTCAAAGTATAGCCAGTCTACCTGAGGATAAAGGGATTCACCATGATCTAAATCACATTGCGAGGGATGGTTCACAATTGGTTGACACTTTGGGCAAACGGATTTGACCTCTCCCTCCCCACGCTGTGAAGCAGCGATACCAGCGGTTTTTAACTTTGCATCTCTGCTGGCACTATGCTATAATTTATCTCATGGAGAGGTCGCATAGTTTGGTCGAGTGCGCGCGTCTCGAAAACGCGTAGGGTGAAAGCCCTCGCGGGTTCAAATCCCGCCCTCTCCGCCTGATACTTGAGCAGGAGGCCCTCTTTCCGGGGCCTTCTCTTTTTCATAGAGTCGCCCGGAAAGACCATTAGCCAACTTGCTCACATTCTACAATATCAGTAGTTGAGAATTCCGCATGTGGGGCAGCCTTTCCAGGCTGCCGGCAGGCTAGAAAGCCTGCCCCACAACGCACTTTTCTCAGGTACTGAATATCGCAACTTGATCAAATTCAGCCTCGATGCTATAATTTTCTCCGTGGAGAGGTCGCATAGCCTGGTCTAGTGCGCGCGCCTGGAGAGCGCGTAGGGTGAAAGCCCTCGCGGGTTCAAATCCCGCCCTCTCCGCCTCTTTCAGTCTTAGAAAGATGGAGCCACCCGTTGCGGTGGCTCTTTCGCTTTCTGGAACTTGTGGATCAGCCTTCGGCGGTCTTAAGACTCTGGCAGCCTGACGTTCTCAGGCAGATATTTGACAAAATCGCCTTGTCCTCTATACTGGTCAATAGTCCAACATAGAGGACAAGTACTGCTCTGTGCGGAATCCGCGACGGACCGCAGGTGTTTGATCCATGCCCTACTTTCAACGTGTCCCCGCTGCCGAACGCACGATACGCGTCCTAGAGCTTCTGATAGGAGCCCCCGATGGCTTGACGGCCGGGGAAATGGCAGCAGCCCTGGGGGCGCCACGAAGCGTGCTCTTCGCGCTGCTGAACACGCTCAAGGGGATGGGGTACGCTGAGCAACCCACCACGCGCGGCCCTTACCGGGCCGGGCCGCGCCTGTACGCGCTCAGCCGGCCGCACCCGTTTGGCACCAACATGCTCGTCTTTACCTTCTACGAGGAAGTCGCCGGCCGTTCGTTCGATGAAACCGTGGTTCTGGCGGTGCTCGATGGATCGGATGTGCTCATCGTTGCTGAAGCTGCGTGCGAGCGGCCGGTTCGCAGCGTCCTGCCAACCGGACATCGGGTGCCAGCCGCGGAGAGTGCCGCTGGCAGGGTGCTTTTGGCCGGATTGCCGACAGTGACATCTGAGCGGCGGCTGGAAACGGTGCCCACCGAACTGTTAACCACACTGGCTGAGGTGCGGCGGCAAGCCACGGCCGAGCGTGCGCAGGAGGATACGGTCGAGCTGGCCGTCCCTATCTGCCCCGATGGCTACCGACCGGTAGCTGCCCTCCTGGCCAGCGTGCCGACGTTCCGCTGGTCACGCGCCGCAGGCGATGCGCTGCTGGCCTCTTTGCGCGAGATGGCGGCTCGCATCTCCTATCGGCTGGGGGCGCTGGTGTATCGGCCCTACGGCCTGATGGCACCACGCCGCCTGGGTCCCACTGTGCTCATGGCGCCGGACGAGCTGCGCACCTTTCTGGAAGGGCCGTGGGCAGCCCGGCTGGCCTGCCTGCGCAGCGATGGCTCGCCTCACGTCGTCCCAGTCTGGTACGAGTGGACCGGCGAAGCCTTCCTGGTGGCGGCATGGCCCGGCTCCCTCTGGGCTGGATACGTTACACACCACCCGACCGTCGCCCTCACGATTGATGAGCCGTGGCCACCCATGCGCCGGGTGTTGGCCCAGGGCGAGGCTCAGGCGATCTCGCCCGGTGAACTGCCAGAGGGGTTGGAGGGACTTTTTTGCCGGCTGAGCGTTCGCTACCTGGGCACGCCCGCCCATGTGGTGGTGCCACCTGAGGCGCCGAAGGGTGACTGGCGCGCCTTCCGCATCGTCCCCACCCGCCTCACCGCCCGCCGTGAGCAGATCCAGGAGGTGCCGTGAACGTCGTCCTCAACGAGGTCTCGAAGACCTTCCCTGATCGTAATGGGGGGCTAACTGCGCTGGCGCCGATCACGCTCACCGTAGAATCGGGCAGTTTCGTCTGCATCATTGGTCCCAGCGGGTGCGGCAAATCCACCCTCTTGCGTCTGGTCGCCGACCAGACGCCGCCTTCGTCGGGTCACATTTTGCTCGACGGTGAGCCGCCTGCTGCAGCCCGGGCTCGCAAAGCTATCGGCTGGATGGCCCAGAACCCGGCCTTGCTCCCCTGGGCGACCGTATTGGAGAACGTGAGCCTGCCGCTGCGCGTCAACCGCCGGGCTGGGCGATCTCTACAGTCACCACTGGACCTGCTGGCCATGGTGGGTCTGGCCGATTTTGCTGAGGCTTACCCGGGCACCCTCTCCGGTGGCATGCAGCAACGGGTCGCACTGGCTCGCACCCTCGTCACCGGGGCCTCGCTCTGGCTGATGGACGAGCCTTTTGCTGCGCTCGATGAGCTGACGCGGGAGGCGTTGGCCGACGAAGTGCTGCAGATCTGGCAACACTTCCGCCCGACCGTGCTGTGGGTCACGCACCACATTGCTGAAGCCGCGCGCCTGGCTGACCGCGTGGTCGTGCTGACGGCCCGACCCGGCCGCGTGAGGGCCGTCGTGGACGTGCCTCTCCCACGCCCGCGCGATGAGACGCATCCCGCCGTCGCCGGGGTCGTGCGCCAGCTCCGGCATTGGTTAAGGTGTAGATGAACATTATGGAACCGCAAACCGTCTCAGCCCCTCTACGCAACGTCGAGCTGGTGGAAGGCGAGCTGGCAGCCGTTTCCAGGCCGCCCGCGTCGGCCAGGACGCCGGCGGCCGCCAGACCACCTGCGGTCGCCAGGCTAAGGGAGGCCATCTCCATCGTGGGCGTGGTGGGGTTAGCCCTGTTGGGCTGGGAGGCGGCGGTACGGGCGTGGAGCGTGCCGCCCTACATCCTGCCAGCCCCGTCTTTGGTAGTGACCACCCTGGCACGTCACGCTGGCCTCTACCTCCACGCCGCGTTGGTGACGCTAGGCGAGGCTCTGGCCGGCCTGGTGCTCGGCCTGGGGGTCGGCATCGGGACAGCCATCATCATCACCTTCTGGACACGGCTGGAGCGAGGTGTGCTGGCGCTGGCTATCCTGGTGAAGGCCACCCCGATGGTGGCAGTCGCCCCGCTACTGATCATCTGGTTTGGCTTTGGGCCGCTGCCCAAGGTGATCATCACGGCGCTGCTCACCTTCTTTCCGGTGTTGATCAACGCGCACAGCGGCCTGCATGCGGTAGACACAGCCTTGCTGGCTTTGCTGCACTCGCTGCACGCCAGCCGGTGGGAGGTCTTCCGCTATGTGCGCTGGCCATCGGCCTGGCCCTATCTCTTCGCGGCCCTCAAGGTGGCGGCGCCCCTGGCGCTGGTGGGAGCCGTTGTCGCCGAATGGGCGGGGGCCTCGGCTGGGCTGGGCCGGACGATGTGGCTGGCCTATGCCAACCTTAACCTGCCCATGCTCTTTGCCGCGGTCTTCTGCCTAGCGGCGATGGGTATGGCGCTGTACACGCTGGTTGTTGCCTGTGAAAAGCGCGTCGCATTTTGGATTTTAGATTTTAGATTTTAGATTTTGGAGGGGGTATGCACCACCAAGTTTCTCGGCTTTTCACTGTTCTCCTCCTGTTGACTTCCGCCCTGGCTGCCTGTTATCCTCCGGTGGCTCAGCCGACATCACCGGCAGCTAAGCCCTTGACGTTCATGGCGGGGTACAAGCCGCAGGCCAACCTGCCCTTTGTCGGGGCTTACGTGGCCAGGGAGAAGGGGTTCTTCGATGAGGTGGGGCTGGACGTGACGATCCAGCACTCCGCCGGGCGGGGCGAACATCTGCAACTCTTGATGGCCGGCAAGGTTCAGATCACCACCCAGGATGCTGGCGTGTTGCTTCAACGCCGCGCCGACCCCGGGCTGCCCCTGATCTCCATCGCGCTGATCGGCCAGCGCGGGCAGCAGGCGTTCGTCGCACTCACTTCGTCCGGCCTGGAGACGCCCAGGGACTGGGAAGGCCACAAGGTGGGATTCAAGGGGACACCGCCCCCTGAGCTCTTCGCCTTGCTGGAGGCGGCGGGCGCGGATGCCGATCGGGTCGAGCTGGTGAATGTGGGGTTTGATCCGCGGGTGCTAGTCGAAGGGATGGTGGATGTCTACCCTGTCTTTAAATCCAACGAGCCCTATCTGCTGCGAAAATGGGGGTATGAGCTGCGCGAGTGGGACCCGGCCGACTACGGTGTGCCCACTCTCGGCCTCACCTATGTGACGACGCCTGACATCATCGCCCAGGATCCGGAGCGCATCGAGCGGTTTTTGAAGGCAGCACTGAAGGGTATCGCCTACGCCGAAGCGCACCCTGACGAGGCCGTTCAGATCGTCCTCAAATATGCCGGCCCGGAGACCGATCCAGAGCACATGCGCTTCATGCTAGAAACCGAGCTCAAAGATGCCCATTCGCCCGTTACCGACGCGCACGGCCTGGGCTGGCAGACAACCGAGCAGTGGCAGGCCCTGGCTGACACGCTGGTGAAGTATGGCGCCTTGCCCCAGGCGATTGAGGTCGGCGGTGCCTTCACGAACCAGTTCCTTGTAGACGCAAGCCCCAAGGGACTCAAAGGCCCTTAGGGTTGCGCGATCGGATAAATTGATGCACCGCATTCTCGTTTTTTGTGCTATACTGTTTATGGCAAGGCAGGTCAGGCTCTGCGAGGAGGTGGTATAGTATGTCCATCCTAGATAGATTGTTTCGGCGGGGTCAAAGCCGAGCAGCCGCGGCTGGAGCGGTCAAGCCGAAGATGACCGACGAGGAGGCGCGGGCCAAACGGCTCGCCCTGTGGAACGAGGTCCGGGCAGGCCCCACGCCAGAGCGGGCTGCACAAATCGTGACAGAGGCTCAAGAGCTCCTCGAGCACTTCGGTCGCCAGCATCCGTTCCACGACAACATTAACGACCTCATTCAGGCGGCCGGGAAGCTGGCCGGGCGTGAGCAACTGTTTGGGGGAGACTGAGGAGATATGCAGGCATCTGAGGCGAACGGTGCAGTCTGAGGAGTGCGTCCTTTGGAAGGTGGCCGAGAAAGGACTCCCTGTCCTATGTTTGCCCATGCATTGGAGGAACGTCCTATCCTGGAGCGTGTTGTCCAACCTGGACAGTTTGTCAGAGCCTAGACCAGCCGGGAGAGGGAGTCCCTTTTGACAAAGCGGCGTATTTCATTTAACATGTAGGTGGTCGTGCTAGACGGGGAGCTAGCGGTGCCCTGTACCCGCAATCCGCTATAGCGGGGTCGAATTCCTCCTCGAGGGCTGGCGTGCGCTGGGACTGCCGGGCTAAGTGGCGTTGATGGCTGGGTCCTGCGCGGCAGGAGCCTGCGAACCCCGCCAGGTCCGGAAGGAAGCAACGGTAAGTGGTCACTTCTGGGTGCCGCAGGGCAGCCTGGCCTGAGTCGGCTGGCTGGGTAAGCCGGTGGCCGCGGCTCGACAGGAGGTGCACGACCAGACATCATGAGGGACGGGCGGTCAGGTAAGCCGCCTGTCCCTTTTTACATAGTGCGTAGCTTGACAATGTTAAATTCGGCTCCGATGTAAGCTCTGAGGTTCGTAGTAAGCCACGAAGTCTGCGGAGTGGCGTCTCAAACGGCGTCAAACGGCACTCCGCAGACTCCGTACCTGACCACCAACGGAATCTAACATTGTCGAGGTAGGCGGCGAGGATTTTGGACCACGAAGCCGCGAAGGTTTCATGAAGATCACGAAGCGCGAAGGGCACGAAGGAGGTTGGTCGCAGCGTGAACCTTCGCGCATTCGTGATCCAATTTGAGATCAAGAGAGGGCATCCAAGAGGCCTAAGATGGGGACGATGGCAGAGGCCGCCGCAGCCCGCGCTTTCACCTCTACGCCACCTTGCTTCAAGCTGCGCGGGCTGATCGTCACCCGCCAGGGCAGCCCGATCAGGTCAGCATCAGCGAACTTGACGCCTGCGCTCTCGCCCCGCCGGTCCCACAAAGCCTGCCAGCCGCTCGCCTCCAACGTCCGGGCCACCTCGTCGGCAGCGACTGTCACTGCGGGCTGGTCCGGGTTCAAGACGACGACGTGCACATCGTAAGGGGCAACGACGGCCGGCAGGATCAGCCCGTGTTCATCGTGGTGCGCCTCGGCTATGGCTACCAACAGCCAGCCCAGATCTACCTGGGCAGCGGCGATGTGCAGAGGCTGGGGGCGCCCTCCGGCGTCCAGGTAGGTCGGGCCGTCTGCCGACACAGCGAAAGTCTCCAGCCTGGCGAGCATCAGCCCCTCGCTCGAGGCCAATCGTTCACTGCAAGCGGGGCAGGGATCCCCCGGGCGCGCCTGTGCCAGGTCGGTCAGGAGATCTACCTGGAAATTGCGTGGGTAGCGCACGTTGCGCAGGTGATAGCCGACACGGTTGCCACCTGCCACGAAGTTCAGGTCAGCCTGAATGGAAAGGTCGCCCACGACGGTGACCGGCTGGCGCCGGCTCAGTCCCACGGGAGAGGCGTAGCCGGCCACGATTCCCGCCGCTTCCAGCTCTGAGGACGTGGCCGGGTGCAACGGCTGCCCGATGGCCCGTTCCAGCTTGGTGGCGTCCACATCCAGATCACCTCGCATCACGGCGAAGATGACGCGCCCATCGGCCGTCGCGTAGAAGACGGCCTTGAGCGTGTGCGACGTAGGGACGCCCAGGAAATCGGCGACGGCCTGAATGGTCGTGCAGCCCGGCGTGGCCACTTCCTCCATCACCTGCGGCGGTTCGTCTGGCAGCGTAGTGATGCGCGGCCGCAGCGCGCCGGGTTCACCGGCATGCCCACAGGCGGGGCAGGTCAGCCATTCGTTGGGGCCATTGGCGCACAGGAACGCCCAGGCACGGGCGACCCCGTCGGCTGTGGGTGTTGCTGCGATCTCCCTCACATCCAGCCCCAGGCGTGTCCAGGTGGCGCGCCAATCTTCCCACACGGCGGTTGTGCTCATGCTCAAGTCGTCTGCAGTGGCTTCGAGCCATGCAAGCATCCAGACGCCGGACGTCGTGGGCCAATATAAGCGTTGCGGCAACTGACGGTATGAGCGGATCTCAGAGGCGATCAAGTTTTGCACTGGCGCGACAGTGGCCTCACTTGTGGCATCCAGGATCAGCGGTTGCGCGCCAGGCACGATATCCACGGATAGACGGCGCAGCCGATCCAACGCGATGGCGCCGAGAGGGAGCCAGATGGAGGTCAAACCGGTGCCGGTGCGCAGGTAGCCGGCCCGGCGCAGCCAGGTCTGGCCAGCCGGCTCCCGCTGTTGGGTGACCTCTCGTCGTGTGCGACCGAATAATCGCTCGATGTCCATGGGTTTCTCTGCTGAGTAAAGCGGTGCCTCTGTGCCCATCCAGGGTGACTTTCGTGGTAAAATAGGGATGTATGAAGGCTCCCCTCCCCTGAATAGAGCAACACGGAGAGGGTCAAAAAAGCAAGGCACAGACCTTACGAGAAGCAACGATCCTTCTGGTCTGTGCCCCAACTCAGGTGAGCCGCACAGGACTCGAACCTGTAACCCGCTGATTAAGAGTCAGCTGCTCTGCCAAATTGAGCTAGCGGCCCAACATGTAATGACTTAGCTCTCATTCCGAAGCTAAAAACATGATACCAGAACCCAGACCAAGTGTCAAATGAGAAGACGACGTCTCAAAAAGTACAGACACGATCTGTCACACCAGGAGTTGGCCCTGAATTTCATGATGGCACGTCATTATCAACAGGATGAGAGAAGGAGGCACCTATGTATCGAAAGAATATCCACTGGTTACTCTACGGCACAATGTTCGCCTTGACGCTGTTGGTCATCGCCTGTGCGCGCGGCGAGATCACACCCCCAGAGGAGGGCGGCGTGATGACCATCCAGCTTGTCAGCCCTGCTTTTGCGGAAGGGGCGCCTATCCCGGCAAAATACACCTGTGATGGTGAAGATGTCTCCCCGCCTCTGAAGTGGAGCGGGGTACCACAGGGGACTAAAAGTATCGCTCTGATCTGTGACGATCCGGATGCTCCTCTGGGCACCTGGGTTCATTGGGTCCTTTACGATATCCCTTCGACAGTGACGGAACTTCCAGAGGGGATCCCTGCTACAGAGGTCATCCCCGACGGAACGCGGCAGGGCACCAACGATTTCCAGCGCATCGGATATGGAGGCCCATGCCCACCCCCGGGTCGTCCTCATCGTTACTACTTCCGAATCTATGCGCTGGACACCGAGCTCCAACTCGACCCCGGGGTGACGAAGAAGGAGCTCGTTAACGCCATGAAGGGGCATATCCTCGCCGAGGGACAACTGATGGGGACGTACAAAAGAGAGTAGTTCAGATATGTTGCCTCTTGACCCTGATCGCTTGAAAGCCTATCAGGATCGCACCTTCCGCTTGTTGCCCGATTTGCGCTTGAGGGGGAAGGCCGATGCAATCGAGTTTGTGAACGAACGCGGGTTTGTCTACTTCTGGCCCATCAAAGGGATCATCCTGCCCAGCCTGTGGGCGGCCGTGGCCGGGGATCGTCCTGTCGCTTCGGAGCACGATGACCCCGGCCACGTGACCTGGGGTTGGAAAGACGATTTGCTGGACAAACGCCAGTGGTATTATGCTAAAGTGCTGCGAGGTAAAGCCACGGTGATCGCCCTGGCCGTGGTGCCCTATTTTTACGCTCTCAGTGAGAACTATGGCGATCCAGAGCATGATTATCTGGAACTCTACCGGGACGGTCGGCTGTCACAGGCAGCCAAGCTGATCTATGAGGCGCTTCTGGACGCGGGTCCACTGGATACGGTCAACCTGCGACGGACGATCCACATGACGAGTCGGACCAGCGATAGCATCTTTGAGCGCGGGTTGACCGAACTGCAGCGTGACTTCAAGATTTTGCCTGTGGGTGTGGCGGCGACGGGGGCCTGGCGCTACAGTTTCATTTACGATCTGGTGCATCGTTACTACCCCGATGTGCCCGAGAAAGCGCGCCCGATCACGCGCAAGGCAGCGCGCCAGAAGCTGGCCGGGTTGTATTTCGACTCGGTAGGAGCAGCGACGGCGGCTGATGTGGGTCGGCTGTTTCAGTGGAAGTCAGAAGAAATTGCTGCGACGTTAAGAGCACTGGTCGAGGTAGGGCAGGTACGAGGCGGTTACCAGCTAGCTGGCGGTTCAGAGGAGTACTTTGTTGCAGCGCAGATGCTGGCCTGAACGACTCCTTCAGTGGGATTCTTTCGGTAAAGTAGACGTGCCACCAGGACCCCCGAGCGAATGCAACGCCGAGGCCGATCAAGAGCGCGGCGACCAGGAACACTCCCATTTTTGTCATGCCAGGCTCGAAGCCCCGCCTCTTCGTGAGGGCCGAGGCGTCCTCGCCGAGGCTATTGCCTCTTGTCATGTCACGCCCATCAATCAAAAAAATCGGCGTCTTCCTCAGGCAGGTACTTCTTCGCCGCCTGCTTGTTGAACACCACTCCCATGCCGGGCTTGTCCCAGACCTCGATGAACCCATCCTTGACGATCGGGTCTGGCAACCCCTCGACGATATCGTACCACCATTCGGGCCTGCCGACAGGGTATTCGAAGGCAATGTAGTTCTGGGGCAGGGTCGCCGATACCTGAACGAGGGCCGCCAGGCCGATGAGGCCATCGAAGACGCCATGGGGGGCGATGAGGATGCCATGAAGATCGGCGTATTCGGCCACCCATTTCAGCTCCGCGATGCCGCCCACATCGCAGGGGTCCGGCCCGATGATGTTGACGGCGTGCTTCTCAATGAGGTCCTGGAAGTTCTGCCTCAGGTAGATCTGCTCGCCGGTGTGGATGGGGGTGGAGGTGCTCATCGTGACCTCACGGTACAGGTCGGGCGAGACATACGGCACATAGTCCCCGGTGATCAAATCCTCCAGCCACATGATGTTGAGCGGCTCCAGAGCCTTCGCCAGCCTGATCGCGTCGGGCACCATCCAGCCCGGCCCGCAGTCCAGCGCGAGGCCCACCTCGTCTCCCAGGACCTCTTTCATCGCCTCAACACAGGCAATCACATGTTTCAGGCCGCGTTCGGTCAAGGGACCTCGATTCGGATGAAAACCACCCCCTCGCACCTCCCCATAGAAGAAATCGGGCACCTGCTCCGGCATCTGGCTATGGAAGGCGATGCCCTGCTTGATGATGGAGAAGCCCTCTTTGGCGGCCTTCATCCTGGCCATGTTCTCAGCATAGTCCTGCGGAGAGAATCCGGTCATCGGGAAGCGGACACCGCCGTTGTACACCCGCACCTTGTCGCGGACCTTGCCGCCAAGCAGCTTGTAGACCGGCAGGCCCGCCGCCTTGCCGGCGATGTCCCAGAGGGCCATCTCGATGGCGCTCACCGCGCTTCCCCACGGTTTAAAGCTCCCCAGGTTGCGGATCTTGAGCATCACCCGCTCGACGTCCGTGGGATCCTCTCCCAAGATACGCTCCCGGTAGAAGAGGACGTGCGGCTTGAGGTAGGGCTTGCTCGATTCCACCTCCCCGAACCCGTCAATCCCCTCATCGGTCTTGATCTGTACCACGGGGTTCTGGCCAATGACGGTGCACTTCACATCCGTGATCTTCATTGTCGTTTCTCCCTGAATCTGTTGACAGCTTCACTCACCGAATTCCAGAGCCAATGGAGCGTCATTGGTGGATGACATGCACATC
>DAOUAJ010000146.1:0-27086 GCA_034433615.1 Anaerolineae bacterium
CCGCTCAATGAGGTTCAAGGCGCTGATGCCCAACGCCAGGAGAAGACCCCCGACGCGCAAAAGGCGTATCCGCCAGGCAATCGGAAAATAGACAGGTCGCACGGGTTGCTTCATAGACTGTTCGACCAGGCGCTTACTCTCCAGGCCAGGGATCATGATAAGCCTCCGAAAAGTGATTCGTAAAGCGTAAAACGCTTCACGTGTCACTATTGTAACGCCCGAAACTCGTCTCAGTTACGCCCAGAGGCCAGCAATCTCCAAGACTACAGGACTCGCTCCAGCCGCCAGATGCCCCAGATGCTGGCGATCACGACGACAAGCCCGACCGCGTACCCTTCCAGGATAGAAGCTTGAGTGACGAAAAGGGCGATCACGCCCAGGATCCCGGCCAGCAGGTAGCAAATGATCACTGCTTCCCGGCGGGAAGCACCTATCTTCACCAGACGGTGCGAGAGGTGATCTTTGCCTGGTGTGGTCATCGGGTTTAACCCCCGGCGCAGGCGAGAAAAGACCACCAGTGTCATGTCGAAGATGGGGAGCCCCATCACCAGTACAGGCACCATCCAAGTGACGAAGTGCACGTTGCCGGGGAAACGCAGCTTGATGCCCACAGCGGCCAGGATGAAGCCCAGGAAGAGCGCGCCGCTATCTCCC
This sequence comes from Anaerolineae bacterium, assembly GCA_034433615.1. Taxonomy (GTDB): domain Bacteria; phylum Chloroflexota; class Anaerolineae; order DUEN01; family DUEN01; genus DAOUAJ01. The sequence goes on from DAOUAJ010000146.1 coordinate 655, forward strand.
ATAAAGATACTGGCGGGGTTAAAGTTATAGATCAGGAAACCCAGGCAAGCGCCCAACAACGCCGCCGCCAGCGCTCCCACCAGGTACTGGCCACTCATCAGCGCGATGAGCAGGTAAAAAGTAGCGGCGACGGCGGCGATCCCACCGGACAATCCGTCCATGTTGTCCAGAAAGTTAAGAGCATTGGTAATGCCTACCACCCACAGCAACGTGAGAGCCACATTGAGCCCATTCCAGGGAAGGATTTGCACCTGGATGCCAGAAAGGATCAGGATGAGAGCAGCGATGATCTGCCCCCCCAGCCGCAGCAATGGCGACAACCCTCGCTGGTCATCCAACAGCCCCATGAAAGAGACCAACGTCGCACCCAGGAAGATGCCGATGACCTGGTTGACATAGAAGCGGTTGCCGAACAGGACCAGGGCCAGAATAAAGGCAACATAGATAGCCACACCGCCCATGAGTGGGACCGGGCTGGTATGGACTTTGCGGGCACTGGGCAGGTCAATGATACCCAGACGCAGGGCCGCGCGCCGGGCCAGGGGAGTGCCCCACACCGCCAGCACCAGCGCGCTGATCAAGATGAGCATATAGCGATCCATCATGGTTGGTTCACCCGACTTTCTAGTTGAGCGATAAGTTGATCAAGGGCCGGCCGATCTGCCTCGGCGGCCACTTCGCGTGCCAGCTTAGCCTGAGCCAGCGCATCCGGCAATCGGCCGGCCTGCTCATAGAGCAACGCCAGGTTCCGGTGGCTGGCCATATCACCAGGGTTGTAGCGCAGTACTTGCTCGTTGGCAGCGATAGCGTCGTCCAGCCGACCAAGCTGAGTATAGAGATACCCCAGCACACTCCACACTTGAGGCTGATTCGGCTGTAACGCCAGCGCCTTCTCATAAGCTGGTGCTGCTTTGGCCAGTTCCCCGCGCGTGCGATACAAATCGCCCAGCAACAGGTACGTTTGCAGGAATTCCTGGTCCAGGGTCAGGGAATACTCATATCGGGCCAGAGCCTGATCAAACTGTTGCTGGGCTTCCTCAGTCCGTCCCTGACGCTGATATAGATCGCCAAGCAAAAGGTGGACCAGGCCCCACTCGTTGTACAGGTGAGCCGCGTTAGGGCTGAGCCGGATCGCTTCCTGGTAAAAAGCCAACGATTGCTGCCATAACCGTTCCTGTCGGGTGGCATCGGTGGTCAGCTCACCCCAGTTGCGGTGGAGACGAGCCAGGTTGGCCGTGTGGTCCGTGTTGAGCGGGTTCAGAGCGCGTGCCTTGTTTAAGGTTTGCAATGCCTGTTGCAACAACTGCTCGCGCAACGCTGCATCTTGCACCTGTCGAGCCTGCTCTAACTGAGCACGCCCCAAAAACAGGTAATAATAATCCTCCTTGGGAGTCAGGCTCAGGGAGAACTGGTAGAGAGCGGCACTGTCTGCCCACTGCCCTGCTGCCTCGTGGGCCTGACCCTGTTTGTAGAGGATATCCGCCCGCACAGGATTGATACTGACGTTGAGAATGAGCAGGACAATGAACCCCATAATGGCCACAGCGATCAAGGGACTGATGCTACTAAGGAAGAGCGGCTCTTGTGGCCGACGGCCCTGCCACCACAAAGATGCCGCCAACGTCGCCAGCACAATGAGGATGGCTACCTCATAAGTCACGATATGGTTGGCAACGCGTGCGACCACATCGCTGCCAGGCATCACCCGCGCGGATAATCGCCCGGCATGATAGAGCCCGAAGAGGAGGAAGATTCCCCAACCAACCAGCGAGTAGAGACCAAACGTCCACGCTGTCTGTCCAGGTGTCCATCTTTGCTGTGAACGGCCGATCTTCCCCAATGCCAGCAATCCCCCCACCAGCCAGGTAAACGCGATCAGCCAGATGATCCCCAGCCCAGACAGCCGCTGGCCCTGAGCGGCGGCATAACGGGTTATCAGGGAACCCCAGAACACATTCCAGGCACTGACGTCCCCGGTTGGGTTGGTGATGTAGTTGTAAGCCAGCGTGACAAAGACCAAAGCGCCCATCAATACGTAAGGCCAGGCGATGGCCCAGGCAGAAGGCGCAGCGCCGGTGAGGCCAGCCTGAGAAGAGCGGGGGGCAGGCTCACGCCGGGAGCGTCGCCGCCGCGATCTGGACACCGCCGGGCGTGATGCGGGGGCCCTCTCCGGGGTCGGTGAGGACTCCTCTTGCAGCAGCCCTGTGCCTGCCAGCACCAGGAGGGCGCTCAACGCCCAGAAATACGTGCGAGTGGCCGCGATGGCGATCCCAAAGTGAATCTCCACAAAGTGAGCGACGATGGTGGACAACAGGGCGATGATCAGCCACTCCCGCCCGACTGGAGCACTTCCCGACGAAGAGGTGGCGTTGCTCTGCCGAATCCCTCCTGCAGTCACATCCTGACGGGCTCGGAACGCAGCGGCGGTGACGTACAGCACCACGCCCACGATGAAGCCGAAGGGAATACCAACGCCCATTAACCGAAGCGAGCCATCCAGTGCCCACGGTATGAACACGCCAGCTATCGCGCCGGTCACGCCTAGCGCCAGAAACAGATTACGATCAGCAGCGGTACGGATCAGTCCCAGCCAGCACAGGCTGTAGTAAAAGATTGAGGTGAACAGGAAGAAATAGGCCAGAAAGCCGAGGAGCCCGGTGGTGACCAGCGCGTCGAAGGTCTCGTTGTGCGAGCGGTCGGGCGAGGCGTTGCGCGCCTCCAGGTGTGCCAGGTCGGGCGGATAGAAGGGGTTAAAAGCGACCCACATGGATTCGGGGCCGTAGCCGATGAGAGGGCGCAGGACATTGAAGCGGTCCAGTGTGCCATCCGGATAAGCCAGCGGCGCGTGGGGAGTGATCAGCCGGGTGACGCCCTCCCAGATCAACGTGCGCACCCGGTTGGTACCTGTGTTCAGGTCCAGGATCGTGCCCAGGCGTCCCAGTCCTGACTCCTGACGTAACGCGGCCAGCGGGCTGTTCGGTAAATTAAAGAGGATCAAGAACCCACCCAGGAGCATGGCCAGGACGATGGGGGTGATCCACATCCAGCGCAGCGCGCCCCGCAGGGCAGCAGGAAAGCGGGACGAGACCAATGCCCAGCGTCCCAGGGCAACCAGCCCCAACAGCGTGAAAACGTACAGGCCAGCGACCCACCCCAGAAATGGCCCGCGGCTTTGACTAAGGAGGATGCCGGCGATCACCTGGATGGCGAGGATAAACAGACCACAGCCGGCCAGGATAGCGTCCCAGATGGTGCCCCCCTCCACGTTCCACATGCGGGCAAAAGCCTCGATCAATTGCTCCAGAGTCAGGAAGAAGGCCATGATCAGGTAGGCGGAGACAAAGATGGGGTTGCCCATGTTGGCCGCCACCCGATTTACCACATCGCCCCCCCAGGGGAGCGGGTCCTGCTCCAGGCGTTGCCAGATGCCGTACAGGCTGACAGGGACGCTGGTGAGGATGATGGCATAGAGCAAACGGTACAGTTGAGCTGGCCGCCGCAGGTGTCCCAACATCAGGAAGAAAATGACCATGTAGGAGAGGGTCGTGAGGGTGCCCTGGAGACGCTGGTACGAACCCCAGAAGCTGATGCGGGGTACCAGTGAGAAAATGGTGCTGATCAGGTAGGCCAGAGCGAGCAACAGTGTGGGCAACACCAACGGGGTACGTAGCAGATTGCGGAAGGCTGGCCACCTTGCTGATGAAGCATGGATGGAGAGGAGATCAACCTGCTTGACGATCCATGCACCCAGCATGACGAACGTGATGGCGCGCAACGTGCTGATCTTGTCCGGCTCAAACACTCGTGCGGAGTAGATGTTAAAAAAGAGTGGCACGGCGATGAGAGCTGCCAGCCAACCAGCCTCAATGAGAGCCTCACAAAAACGACTGAGCCTGCTGGTCATGGATGAATACGTTCACCTTCAAGTATGAGCGGGTCGGGAAAGGTTTGGTGGTTGCTATCTTAACTCACTTGTGGGGAAAAATCAAAATCGCCTGTGGGGAGTACCAGCCATCTGACAAAAGCGCGGCAACATGGTATACTTTCCTTAACATACCATGTGGAGGCGTTCATGGCGGATTACTTCCTGGCCGCCGACATCGGCGGCACGCAGATCCGCGCCGCGCTGTGCGACGCAGAGGGTCATATCCTTCGCCGGGCGCAAGAGCTGACGCGCGCCGTCGAGGGGCAGGACGCGGTCATCGGCCGGATCAAAGCTACGCTGGCCCATGCTCTGGGCGATACCCCCATCTGCCAGGTAGGTGGCATCGGCGTTGCCGCGCCGGGGCCGCTCGACCCCTGGGCCGGCATCGTCATCTTCGCTCCTAATCTCTTTGGCTGGCACAACGTGCCGCTCCGTCAGATTATTCAGGATCACTTCGGCGTCCCCACCTGGTTGGGCAACGACGCCAACGTGGCCGCGCTGGCTGAGCATCGCTTTGGTGCCGGCCGTGGCACTCATCATCTCATATATATTACTCTGAGCACCGGCATCGGCGGCGGCATCATCAGCGATGGTCGGCTGCTGTTGGGCGCGCGTGGCTTTGCTGCCGAGATCGGCCATCACACCATCGAAGCCGAGGGGCCACGTTGCAACTGCGGCAACATCGGCTGTCTGGAGGCGCTGGCTGCCGGCCCTGCCATCGCCCGCATGGCGCGAGAAGCGATGACCGCCGGTGCCGACAGTCTGATTCACCAGATGACCGGAGGCGATTTGGAGCAGGTCAGCAGCCGGCTGGTCCATGAAGCCGCCCTCCAGGGCGATGCTCTGGCGGTTGACGTTCTGCGGCGGGCCGGGCGCTATTTGGGCATCGGGATCATTAACCTGCTTCACCTCTTTAACCCCGAGATGATTGTCATCGGGGGCAGCGTATCCAAAGCTGGCGATTTCCTCTTCGACCCCATGTGGGAGACGATCCGCGCCCGTTCCCATCCCATTTACTGGGAGAACCTGCGCATCGTGCCGGCAGAGTTGGGGGATGATGTCGGCTTGTTGGGTGCACTGGCATTGGTATTGAGCGGCGGATAAGCCTTCCGGGTTCGATACTTTGATCGAGGGGGTAAGATGCAGATCGGCATTATCGGGTTGCCCCAGAGTGGCAAGACGACGGTCTTTCAAGCGTTAACGGGGGGGCGGGCTGATCGTCCTACCTTCGCTCCCGGTGGATTGCACGTGCAAACCGCTGTGGTGAACGTGCCCGACCGGCGGTTAGACGCGTTGGGGCGGTTGTTCCAGCCGCGGCGCACGGTCTATGCCCAGGTGCAATACAGTGACATTGGCGGGCTGGAGCGTGGCTTGGGCCAGGCCGGCGGCCTCAGTGGCCCACTGCTCAACCAAATCGCCCAGAACGATGCGCTGCTGGTCGTCGTGCGCGCCTTCCCGTCTGCTGTCGTGCCTCATCCCGAGGGAAGCGTTGACCCCGCCCGTGACCTGGCCATTATCCAGGACGAATTGATGCTGTCGGATATGGCAGCCGTCGAGAAGCGGCGACAACGGCTGCGCGAACGAGCCGGTAAGGGCGGAAGTCCTGCCGAGCGTGAGGCGAACGCGCGCGAGATGGAGGTGATGGAGCGGCTGTGGGCCGTGTTGGAGGCCGGTCGCCCTTTGCGGGACGAGCCGCTCTCACCTGACGAGGAGCGGATGTTGCGCGGCTACGGCTTCCTCACCCAGAAGCCGATGCTGGTGGTGGTCAACCAGGGAGACGACCCAGCCGATGATCTGCCCCTGCCCAAGATACCCGAAAGCCCGCGCGTGGCCGCCCTCTCTCTGCGGGGCAAGCTGGAGATGGAGCTGGCGCAGATGACACCAGAAGAGGCGGCCGAGTTCCTGACCGAGTTCGGCATCGAGGAGCCGGGGCTCCAGCGCGTGGTGCGCGCCTCTTACGAGATCATGGGGCTGATCAGCTTCTTCACCATGAACGAGGAAGAGGTGCGGGCGTGGACATTGCGCCGTGGCCAGACGGCCCTTGACGCTGCGGCCACGGTTCACACCGACCTGGCGCGCGGCTTCATTCGCGCTGAGGTCATCGGGTATGAGCAATTGCTGGAGGCCGGCACCCTGGCGGAGGCGCGTCGGCATGGCTGGCTGCGCCTGGAGGGGAAGGAGTACATGGTGCAGGACGGTGAGATGATTTACATCCGCTTCCATGTCTAGCCTCTTCGCGATAGTGGGCGCATTCACTATGACCTAGATCATTGCTCCTGCCGGCCACCTGTGCGATGATGGCCCCGTCAGGGCGAGAGTGCGTAAGCGGCTACCAGGCCGGCTGAGACGCCACCCCCGGTGCATCGCAGCCAGCAACATCATCGCTACATTGCAGGCAAGCGCACTCCGCCCCGTTCCTGAGCTGACTGACTATAACCGGCGGGCGATCCAAAAAGCCCACAGTTTCCCCCGCAGGCGTCGCCAGGCAGTACCAACCTGGCGACGTTTCGCGTCTGCCAGCGGGTTAGCAGCGTACATCTCCTCGGTGTACGCCTCCGCGATCGCTGTCAGATCGGCTAACGCCGCGTTCCGCCACCGTTGTAGCCACCGACGACCACGGTGGGCAGCCTGAGCGATCCGTTCCATCTGTCGCGCTACGGTGTGCGCGTGCTCATGGGGCGTTTCCGCCAAGCTGTGCGACCCGCCCAGCCGCTTGCCCCACCACACCAGGCTGGCATAAGCCATCATCACCGGCCCCAGTGTCCTGCGCTGATATTGCATCCAGGCCAGGTATCCTATCCCCGCAACAACGAACGCCAACCCCAACGCGCCGAAGCGGATCAACCATTGGCGCGGCCACGGGTTCCATCGTTGCAACTCCTGGAGGCTTTGATTCACGTCCGCGCCTGGTTGTATTTCGCCTGCTTCGGGCAGCCCGATCCGCTCAAACGTTGAGCGGCTGGCCGTCGGCTCAAAGGGGATCCAGCCGTAGGGCGGAAAGTACAGTTCCGGCCACGAGTGAGCTTCGGCCTCCGTCACGGTGTATTCGTCTGCATGCTCATCGTAGTAACCGCTGGCGTACCCTACCGCCAGCCGGGCCGGGATCCCCACCGCTCGCGCCATCACCACCATAGCAGAGGCATAGTAGTCGCAATACCCCTTTTGCAGGTCGAACAGGAAGTAATCCACCACATCGCGATCAGGCGGCGGCTCGCCGATCTCCAGGGTGTACTCGAAGCCACGCAGGTACGTCTCAATGGCTACGGCCTGATCGTAAGGGTTATCAGCGCCTGCTACCACCTCGGCGGCCTTGTCCAGCACCCGCTGGGGAATCTCAGGTAGCGAGAGATAGTGTGCCCGAATGTGATCCGGATAATCGCGATCGGCAGCACGCAATTGCTTCTCGCTCACCGCCGGGACCATGGACAACATCGAGTAGCGTTGCAATCGCCCTTCCGTTGTGATCGAGACCAGGTCACCAGAACCGCGCAATCGGGCCTGGTAAGGCACATCCGGTGCCATCGGCTCCCCCACGGCGTAAAGGACGCCCCCCGGCGCATCCAGAAGGGTGATCGCCTGCAGCAGCCGTTTGCGCCCAGGTAGTACATCGAACGTGTCGTCCCATGGCTCGCCGGGCGGGAAATCGCGTGTCTCCAATTCGTCCTGATTGCTCCAACCCCGGCCGCTGTAATCGGCGTAGGTGATGGCCCGGTAATAACGCTTCTCACCTCCGAATTGGGGCGGCGGTTGGTTCAAGCGGACGCGCAACGCCACGCGACGCCCCAGCTCCACCGATCCCCCCAGCAGATGAACCCGTGGCAACTGCGAGGGAGAGCCACCTAACCCCACGCGCAATGGCGAGACGGCGGGGCGCTCCAACTCAGGAAACATGCGCTCAGCCGACTCCTCCACCCGCCGCCAGGGGGAGGAAAACAGATCCCAGAACATATCGGCCATCCGGCGCGAAGTGATGGTAGGCACTAACGGCATGAGGATGAGGATCACGGCCGAGACTATCACGCCCGTCACGTACAATTCTGTACGAATCTCTTCAGAGTAGTCCAGCCCATGCCAGGTCCAGGCCTGCTCCAGGGTGTAACGACGCAATCCCACCAACAGAAGGAGCAGCATGCCCACAAAGGAGATGGCCCATGCCTCCCCCTCGCGGGCGAAGAAAAGATTAGTAGCCAGCCCAACCCCGGACGGCAACAATGCTACCAGCCCCTGGTGGTGCCGGAACACCCACCAGCCGGCCCAGGCTGCCATGCCCCAGACCGTCAACGCGCAGAAGAACAGAAAGAGCAGGTTGTCCTGCTGAGCGCCGCCCTGGCTGACCCCTTGTGCCCAGACGGACAGACGCATCCAAAAATCCCACGCCCGCTGCCACCATACTTCCAGCACTGGCAGGAAGGGGACGCGGCCAACGACACCGTGAGTGAGGGCGTATAGCCAGCGTATGGCATATACCGCTTCGCTGAGCATCGGCCTGAAGGGCGGCAACACCCGACCGATAAACCCGACCACGAACTCGACGCCAACGATCAGCGAGAAGAACGCACTCATGCGCCCACTGAACGGAGAGCGCGCCAGCAGGAGGCCGAACAGCACAGCCACGATGGCTACAGGCAGCAGACGTCCCAGGCCCGGTACCCATCCGATGCCCTGTACAGCCGCAGGCACGGTCACTACGGCTCCCAGCGTCAGAATAAAAACCAGCCACCCTTCACGCGGCCGCAGCCGTGTGCATAGACGGATCAGCCAACGCCATAACATCTCACCCACCTGTTCGACTCATCAGTTTGAGGTCTCGGTTGGATTGGAGCATAAACTCACCTCCTGGGTTGCGGATAACATTATAATGCACCCAACGAGTCTCTCCGTCAACTCGCGACCGGCCAGATCTGTGATCTACTGAGAGTAGCTCTTAGAGCGCGTTTGGAAATTCTCCCACATAGAAGGGGGCTGGAAGTCCCGAACCCGACCGCCTTTTTTGACGCTCATCCCCTGCCGGATTTATAATACACTCCTGATAAAAAAGTCCTGCTCAGAGAGGGTGGGGGGTATGGCGCTGCGGCAGATCATCACGCTAGAAAACCCGATCCTGCGCCAGAGGGCGCACAAAGTCCGGCAGTTTGGCCCGGAGCTGGGGCGGCTCATTGATGACATGACCGAGACGATGCGGGCTGCCCCCGGCGTCGGCCTGGCCGCGCCCCAGGTCGCCGTGCTGGAGCGCGTTATCGTGGTCGAGGTGCCCAAAGACAAAGAAAACCCAGAGGCAGGCACCTTCTTTTACGAGATGGTCAATCCCGAGATCGTCAAGGCTAACCGCGAGGTCGTCGAGGGCGAAGAAGGATGCCTTTCCATCCCTGGCTATGTGGGCGAAGTGCCCCGTCACACCATGATTGTCGTGCGTGGGCAAGATCGCTTTGGCCGGCCGATGCGCGTGCGCGCCCATGATTTCCTGGCTCGCGTCTTTCAGCACGAAATTGACCACCTGGACGGGATCCTGTTCATTGATCGGGTGACCAGCCCAGAGAAGATCCGCAAGATCGAGCCGGGCGAGGAGCCTCAAGGCGAGGCCGCCGAGGCGGTCGCTTTATCTGCTTAACCTGGTAGCCCATGCGGGCCACAGGCCGAATCCCCTGTTTAAAGAAAACAGGCGCCAGTCACCCCCTGGCGCCTGTTCGCGTATCCCACCGATGAGCTCACCTACTGCAATAACCCCTGCGCGATGACTCCCACCCCCGCAACCCGGTTGAGAATGCGGCCGGAGTCGGCATAGTCCATGCCCATGCCCACAGCCCACGCGATCACAGCCAGATAAGCCACCGCCGAGAGGAGCACGGCCTTCACCCCCAGCCCGGATGTGGCCAGGAGGCCACCGATCAGAGTCACCGTCCTGGCCGCCTGGGTGATCGTTCCCATGTGTTCATCAAAGCGAGCGGTGAGCACTTTGAGTGCCGTACTGGCCTGGTCCAGCTCCTCGCGGGTCAGCCCGGGGCGGGCACTGGCCTCCCTCACCAGGTTTTGGGTGGCCTCCACATTCAGCACTCGACGCAGTTCGGACTCGATCTTCTCCCCACTCAGCCAGCGACGCAACAGCTCCTCCAGCTTCGCTTTGAGCAAGTCCATGATCTCTTCGCCCAGCCAGGCCACGAGGGCGGCAATAGCTTTCTTCAGACGGTCAATCCCCAGCCGGATCAGCCGACCAATGTCAGGAAGTTTCTCCAGCTCCAGGCCCAGCATCCGTAGCGCGGCCAGGATAGATTCCTCGTCCAGCTTGGAGATCGCCTCGATACAAGCCATGATCGCCTTGTATACACCTTCTATCAGCCGTTCCAGTGTATCCGATGCCGTGCTGTTGAAGGTCTGCAAAGCCTCTTCCAGAGAGGCAGAGTGGACGGCCTCGATCACTATAGGTTGCGCCGGGCCAAAAAGCCCACGCGTTCCCGTAGATGGTGGCCGCGAGAGGGGAGCAGCCAGGGGACGTCGCAAGACGCGTGTGGTCTGCTCCAGCGCTTGCAGCGCATCGGTGAGCGAGAGAGGTGCCACAACCGCCTTCCGGCCTCTACGAGGAGGCAACTTCACTTCACCTACCGCAGCGCCTGCGGCCAGCAGCACATGGGACACCTGGAGGTCGGTTACTACGCTGGCCATAGCATCTATGCTGACCCGCTCGGCCTGTGCGGCTGAGCGAGTAGTGCCCAGGCGGCCCAACATAAACGTTCGATAGTTTTCGCCAGCCTGATCGTAGCGGGCGTAAGCCTGCTCCAACTCCGTGATCGCGAATTCAATGGCGGTCGGTTCATTTTGAGCAAGGGCGTCCTGCAAGTCCTGTCCGGCCAGAACGATGGTGCGGGTGCTCAACAAAAAATCGCCGGTAAAAGCTGCATGGTTCTGAGGCATCTTGGGCTCCTTTTCTGCTGTTTGGGGGAACTTGTGGTCTTCGTCTCTCAGAAGACCAGAGCTCTCATTCACAAGCGACCGGAGCGGGTTGCTCAAACGATTGCACCTGAAAGACGTACACCTCCGTATTGGGTTCCGCGTAGATCTCGGGCGACAAGCCAGCCTTCATAGCGACATGAGCCAGAAACTCCTCAGGTGAGGGGATGTGTTTCCACACTTGAGGAAGCAATAACCCACGGCGCCAGCCTCGTTTGAGTAGCACGCCATCTATCCCCGGCCTGATCTTCTCAACCAGTTCGTGGAAGTGGCCACCGTAGATCACCGGTTGCATCGGCCCCAGCAGCGAGATCTCGATGGCCGTATAAGGTAGCTCGGCCGGCATCAACGGCGGAAAGCGCGGATCGTTAAGAGCTGCGCTCACCGCGTTGGCGGCCACATCCAGCGCTAGAGGTCGCGCCGGGACGACCGTGCCGATGCAGCCATGCAACTGGCCGTTGGTATGCAGGGTGACGAAGCTGGCGCCTGGCTCCTGTAGTTTGTTCGGCAGCTCCGTCAAGTCGGGTTGCCATTCACGCCCGTAGCGCACCACCTCTTCCAACGAGTGACGAGCAATTTGCAACAACACCCCTTCCTCGGTTGGGTTGAGGTAGGTTATTTCCACCTGACCGGTTCTCTCCTCCACCTGATGCGCGTTCATAGCCTCTGCTCCTCTCATGCTGTGTAAACGATGGCACCGTAGCCCACCACGCGCGTGCGGTCACCTGCCGTATCACCTGAGTTGCGATAGTCCAGAATATGCGGCTGCCAGCCCAACCGGCACGCCAGGGCCATAAGGGTCAGGATAGGCAATACGCCGCATGCCTCACCTTTCATCACACCGGGTAGATCCCCTCGTTCGATAGCCGTCAGCACTTCGAGATCCAGTCGCCGGGCTACATCGTATGGGTGATAATGGCTCAAGTCTGAGCTCACCACGATCAAGGCATCGGAGTCCTGGGTCATCAAATCGGCCAGAGCAGGGACCACAGCCTGCGGGTCCACCTGTCCGAACAGCAAGGGCACCAGGTGGAATGTGTCACCCAACGCCACTTGCAAGAACGGAACCTGGACCTCCAGGCTATGCTCAGGCAGGTGGGCGTTGTGGTCGGTCGTGAAAGGCGCCCCTTCCCGAACCAGACGTTCGGCCGTCTCCTCAGCTACTGGAACCTGTCCCAATGGTGTGCGAAAGGCAGCAAAAGTGCCCACCGCCACACCCGACACCGGCACGTAATGCGCCGGCCCCATCAAGAAGATCGTGCGGGGGCGGCGAGGCAATTCCTGTAATATCCGATAGCTGTACCCGGCGATGGGACCAGAGTAAACGTAGCCAGCATGGGGAGCGATCACCGCGCGGGGGGCGCCTGATAAATCAGGCGGGCGGGCCTGCTCGATGAATGAAGCTACCATCTCTCGCAGGACGGACGGCTGAGCCGGGTAGAACGTGCCGGCCACCGCCTCTGGTCGCACCGGTCCTTTACGAACGGCTGCACCACTCATTTTAACTCACCTCCTTCGTTCCCAAACGAGCTGCCAGGCGGGGCCCATCGCTGGCCGCTTCTCGGGCTGCAAGAGGATTGAAACGAGAGCGAGTGCTGAGGGGCTGTGAAGGTTCACCAGGAGACATTAACGGAGAAAGCGGATAACAAACTGATGAGCCTGCTATCAGATCAAAGATGTGCAGCTCAACGGGCAGTTGTAAGGTCATCCGTGTCAACCCTGGCCTGCACGACGTCCAGAGCAGGCTTAAGCTCTGTCCCCCATCCCCGGAGTGGCTCGGAGACGGACTTAAGCCTCAAGCCTGCCCTGAGCCGATAGTCAGGCCAGGGTCCAGGGTTTACCCGGATGGTTGTAGAGCCTGCTTGTGTTACCGGCTAACCCTGACGCTTAGCCGTGGCACCGATCACGTTTCCGGAACGGGCGCATAACGAGATACGCGTCGAATCTTCTCAATCAGCCGTTGTCGCTCTCGTGAATCTCGGGCTTGCTCCAGTCGGGCACGCAAGTAACGCACCTTCTTTTTGCGATGCCGACGGCGACGCACCTCGCGATCCCGCTCAACAGCCACAGGCATCACCTCCTCGTATGATATACTCGTAGTCAGAGACTACTTCGCGGTCGTCTCGCAGCTTGCTACAAACCTCCGTCTACTCCATTATACACAGAAACTCAAAGTTTGCATCATCGCTATGTTTGCAGGCGCGCCAGTTCCGCGGGTGCAACGCGCAGCCGGTTGTCCACGCTGCGCACTCCCGGCACTTTGGCGGCAACCTCGTCAGCAATGTCCCATTCTTCCTGGCTGGCTACGTAGCCGGTGAGGGTGACATGGCCCAGGTGAGAGAACACTTGCACCCCCGGGAAATCGTGGACAGTGCGCGGGTCTTCCGCCAGGGCGCGAGCAACCGCTGGCGCCAGCTCATCATCGCAGAAGAGCTGGTTGCGCACCTCTCGTGCGCCTTCGATCTCGACGACCAATCGCTCCGCTCCCTTCTTGTGGGAGAGCGTGCGCACCCAACCTGTAAGTGTGACGAGGCCATCTTTCACCTCAATGCCGACCGGCGCTCCGACCTCGCGGATGGGATTCCACTTATACAGGCGATCTCGAATCTCAAACAAGATTCTTTGATCGCGCTCCGAGTGGGCAACGTCTGCCTGACCAAACATGGACCACTCCTCTTTCCCCTCTCTACCGATAGTAATAAATGTAGGACGACCAGGGCGGTCGTCGTCGCCAACGTGGCCGTAATACAGGTCCCAAAACCATGCCGACAACAAAGCCACCTACGTGCGCCCACCAGGCTACACCGCCGGTGAAGGCGGCCGGGCCCACGGCCAACGAAAGCAGCCCGCTAAAGAACTGAGCAACAAACCAGAATCCCAACGCCAGGAACGCAGGCACTGCGAAAATCTCAAACCAGAAGAAAAGGGGAACGCCGACCAGGACTCGTCCGGCCGGAAAGAAGACCATGTAGGCTCCCAACACAGCAGCCACCGCCCCGCTAGCGCCAATCCCCGGGACGGGGCTACCGGGGGTGAACCATGCCTGGAGCACACCAGCCACGACTCCGCCAGTCAGGTAGAAGAGCAGATAACGGATGGAGCCCAGCCGATCCTCCACATTGTCACCGAAGATCCACAGGTAGACCATGTTCCCGATCAGGTGAAACCATCCGCCGTGGAGGAACATGCTGGTGATCAGGGTGATCAGCACTATCGGGTTGGCTGCCCAATGTTCCAGCCGAGCAGGCACTGCCCCCCACCGGTAGATGAAGCGCTCCAGGCGCGGGCCCTGGGCCAGCTCGACCAGAAACAGGAAAACGTTCAGAGCGATCAGCGCATACGTTACAAACGGGATACTGCGCCGGGGTGTGCTGTCACCTAGCGGGATCATAGACGGCCTCCGCGCCGACGCCGCTCGCCATCCTCACGCCGCTCGTAGGGCAAGGGGATGTATTGGACCGATGGGCGGCGCTGAGTCGGCTGAGGGTACAGGTCCATCAAGGTGTAGACCTCCTCCGGCATATCAGTGTTCACCGGCAACCCCATCGCCTGGGCCTCCTCGCTAGAGATCGGGTAGTCGTGGGTCCACTTGCCGGTGCTGAGCAGGTCGGCGATCTCCTTGGCCTTGGCCTGATCCATGCCGTTAGCTGTCAGAACCTCCTGCACAGTCCCGTTGACCTGACGTAACGCCTTTTGGGCCAGGTCTGCCATGATCAAGGTCTGATCGTCAATCTCGTTGAGGTCTTTCATCTCCAGGACGCGCACGATGGAAGCGGCCGCGGCTTGTCCTAACTGAGGATCCACGGGCCCCAGCACAGCGTTCTCATCCATCACAATCTCATCTGCCGCCAGAGCGATGAGGGTGCCGCCCGACATGGCATAGTGCGGCACAAAGACGGTCACCTTGCCCCCGTGACGTACCAGCGCATGAGCAATCTGTTCAGCCGCCAACACCAACCCGCCGGGAGTGTGAAGGATCAAATCAATGGGCATATCATCGGGGGTCAGGCGGATAGCTCGCAGGACCTGTTCGCTGTCCTCAATGTCAATGTAACGGGACACCGGAAAGCCCAGAAAGCTCATGGTCTCCTGCCGGTGCAACATGGTGATGACGCGAGAGCCTCGCTTTCTCTCGATGGAATGGATCACCCGTTGCCGCATGGCCTCCAGGTATCGTTGTCGCAATATGGGCTGCAAGCTCGAGATGATGAGGAACAGCCATAGGATGCTGAAGAAGTCCATGCCGCCTCCTTCACGTCAGAATCGGGAAGATGGCAACCCCCAGGCCCCGGTTTGCCTGCCCCCTGTGCCTGCCCCAAGGGCTAGGCTGGCCGGGCAGGCCAGGGAGACCGGTGCCTGGGGGCCAGGATCAACGATGACGGGACAAATCACGCAGTTGCCGGAACAGCTCCTTCTCTCGTTCCGTCAGGCCCTGTGGTAACTGGACGTTCATCCGGGCGTAGAGATCGCCCCTTTGATCGGGGTTCTTCAAGTTCGGCATGCCCAGGCCCCGCAACCGGAACGTCTTGCCGTTGGGCGTCTCCGGCGGGATCGTCAACATTACGGGCCGTTCCAGTGTGGGCACCTGCACCTCGCCGCCCAGGAGGGCGATGTAGAGGTCCACCGGCACATCCACCTCTAAATTGTCTCCGTCTCGTCGGAAAAGGGGATGGGGCGAGACCTCCACACGCAGATATAAATCGCCCGCCCGGCCGTGGCCAGTAGCCCCCTTCCCGGCCACGCGCACCCGTGAGCCAGTGCGCACCCCGCGCGGGATCTTCACCTCTAAACGACTGCCGTCCTCCCGTTGCAATATGCGGGTGGTGCCCCGAAATGCCTCTTCCAGGGTGATAGTAACCGGTTGCTCCACATCCTGGCTGCGTTGTGAGCGTTCCTGGAAGATGTCCTGGTAACCGCCGAAATCGGTCGTACGCCGACGACCGCCCATGCCGCCGAACAGAGCCTCAAAGAAATCAGAGAAGCCACCCAGGCCACCCAGAATCTCCTCAAACTCTTCCGGGCCGACGGTGCGCGTGTAGACCCGCTGTCCCCCTGGACTACCCGTCGTCCATCGGCTCCAGTCGAAGTCTTCAGGGCGGCCCCCCATGCGTTCATACTGTTGCCAGTGGGCGCCAAACTGGTCGTACTTCTTGCGCTTCTCCGGGTCTGAGAGTACCTCGTAGGCCTCGTTAATCTCCTTGAAGCGCTCTTCGGCGACCTTATCGCCCGGATTGACGTCAGGGTGATACTGGCGGGCCAGCTTGCGGTAAGCTTGTTTGATCGTTTTGGCTGAGGCGTTACGATCCACACCCAGGATCTTGTAATAATCCTTATATTGCATACCCCCTCGACTTCCCAAGATACCAGTGTGTCACGAAATGCCTTTAATGTCAACTTTACACTCCCCACCTCCAAAAAACGGGCGGGGTTGCAAGCCCCCGCCCGCACTTTACCCATAGCCCATATGGGCCACAAGTCCTACACGCAGAGGGCGATCATCCTCCTGCTGAGAGCAGAGAGGGATCGCCCTCAGAAGTGGCTTTTTTTACCTATCCCGTATGCAAGGGGCGACCACTCCCGTGCGGAGGGCAGGCAGTGGGATCGCCCCTATGTCACACCGGGCGATATTCGCCTTCCACCACATCCTCACCCCCAGGGGGAGTGGCTCGACCGCCTGAACTGCCATCGCCCGCTGGAGCCTGTTGATACAATTGCTGGCTCAAGGCGTAACTGGCCTGTTGCAACTGATCGGTCAGGTTGCGAATGCGGCTGATGTCTTCTCCCTTAGTTGCCTGCTTCAAGTCATTAATCAGGTTCTCGATGCGCCCACGATCCGTCGGCGGCACGCGATCGCCCAATTCGCGCAGCGTCTTCTCGACCGTGTAAATCAGGCCGTCGGCCGTGTTGCGCGCCTCCGCCAGCTCCCGCCGGCGTCGGTCCTCTCGTTCGTGCTCACGCGCCTCGCGCACCATGCGTTCCACATCCTCCTTGCTCAGGTTGGTGGAGGCCGTGATCCGGATGCTCTGTTCCTTGCCCGTAGCCTTGTCTTTGGCCGTCACGTGCAGGATGCCGTTGGCGTCAATATCGAACGTCACCTCGATCTGTGGAACGCCGCGCGGTGCCGGCGGAATTCCCTCCAGCCGGAAGTGTCCTAACGTCTTGTTGTCCGCCGCCATAGGGCGTTCGCCCTGCAAGACGTGGACATCCACTGCTGTCTGGCCGTCCTCGGCTGTGGTGAAAGTTTCCATCTTGCGCGTCGGGATCGTCGTATTACGCGGGATCAATACCGTCATCACCCCTCCCAACGTCTCCAGTCCCAGGCTTAGCGGGGTGACATCCAGCAACAGCACATCCCGAACTTCACCGCCCAGCACGCCCGCCTGGATGGCTGCACCCACGGCGACCACCTCGTCCGGGTTCACCCCCTTGTGCGGCTCCTTGCCGCCGGTCAGCTCACGCACCAGCTCCTGGACCATGGGCATGCGGGTTGAACCACCTACCAATACCACCTCGTCCAAGTCGCGTGCGGTGAGGCCGGCGTCTTGCAATGCGCGCTGGAACGGGCCACGGCATCGCTCCAACAGATCCTCGGTAAGTTGCTCGAATTTGCTGCGCGTCAGCCGCATCTGCAAGTGCTTGGGGCCAGTGGCGTCTGCCGTGATGAACGGCAGGTTGATCTCCGTCTCCGATAACGAAGACAACTCAATCTTCGCCTTTTCGGCTGCCTCTCGCAGCCGCTGCAGCGCCTGACGATCCTTACTCAGATCAATTCCCTGGTCCCTCTTGAACTCTTGAATAATCCACTGGACGATGCGCTCGTCCCAGTCATCGCCGCCCAGGTGCGTATCACCGTTTGTAGCCTTCACCTCGATAACACCCTCGCCGACTTCCAAAACAGAGACGTCGAAGGTGCCACCACCCAGGTCGAAAACTAAGATGGTCTCGTCCTTCTTTTTGTCCAGCCCATAGGCCAGCGCGGCCGCTGTCGGCTCGTTGATGATGCGCAGCACTTCCAGCCCCGCGATCTGACCGGCATCCTTGGTCGCCTGTCGCTGCGAGTCATTGAAATAGGCCGGGACGGTGATCACTGCCTGGGTCACTGTCTCGCCCAGGTAGGCCTCGGCGTCCCGCTTAAGCTTGCTCAGAATCATCGCCGAGATCTCCTGCGGCGTATAGGTTTTGCCCGCGACAGGAATCTGCACGCGCGCATCTGCCTGGGGGCCAGCGACGACCTTATAAGGCACCATTTCCATCGTGCGCTTCGTTTCAGGATCGTCAATCCGCCGCCCCATCAGACGTTTAATAGAATAGATGGTGTTTTCGGCGTTCACCACCGCCTGGCGCTTAGCCGTCTGGCCCACCAATCGCTCGTTCGTCTTGGTGAAAGCCACCACCGACGGACACAGACGCCCGCCTTCGGCTGTCGAGATGACCACCGGTTCACCGCCCTCCATAACGGCCACCACCGAGTTGGTCGTCCCCAGGTCAATACCTACGACTTTAGCCATATGTCAAATCCTCCTCGGAATCCCCCGAATCTC
Source organism: Anaerolineae bacterium (assembly GCA_034433615.1). Lineage (GTDB taxonomy): Bacteria > Chloroflexota > Anaerolineae > DUEN01 > DUEN01 > DAOUAJ01. The sequence continues at coordinate 19,063 of DAOUAJ010000146.1, forward strand.
TGTCGTTTACTGCGGTAAGCCCAAAGCCCACTGCCCGTTATCGTCAGCATACGTCCATAATATAAGAGAGGCATAAAGTTTTCGTTAGCAAAGTATATGAACGCGATCCCATTCCATGCGCAAGGCTTGGGGGGTCTGACCTTTCGGGTTTCATGTACGCTGGCTATTGTGCTACAATGCCGCTACTTGCAGAGAAATCTCCGGAGAGGGCCTGAAGCGCAGATGGAGTCCCGACGGACAATAGCAGAGAGCCCCATGCCGATGCTCAACCGGCCGACCTGGCTGGAAATTGATCTGAATGCGGTAGCCAATAACATTCGCCAGGTGTGCCGGATTGTAGGGCCACGCGTGCGCGTAATGGCAGTCGTCAAGGCCAACGGTTACGGTCATAGCATCACTCATGTGGCCCAGGCAGCCTTAGAAGGTGGCGCTACCATGCTGGGGGTAGCCTGTCTGTCGGAGGCGCAAATGCTGCAGGCAGCAGGCGTTGCGACACCCTCGCTCGTGCTGGGTTACACGCCAGCCTGGCAGGCAGAGGAGGCCGTGCGCCGTCATGTGCGCGTGACCCTCTTCGACCTGGACACAGCGAGGGCACTGAGTCAGGCGGCACAGAGCAGCGGCTCCCCTGCGCGAGTTCACGTCAAAGTGGACACGGGGATGGGGCGGCTGGGTCTCCTGCCCGAGGAAGTGCCTGCGTTCGTTGAAGAGCTCACTCGCCTGCCGGGTATCGAGGTGGAGGGGATCTTCACCCACTTCTCGGTGGCCGACGAGGCAGATAAGAGCTACACCTATTGGCAATTGGACCGCTTCCGCCAGGTGATCCAGGCGCTGAGGGCTCGGGGAATACATATCCCGCTGGCGCACGCGGCCAACTCGGCCGCACTGCTTTCTGTTCCAGAGAGCCACTTGAACATGGTGCGCGTAGGCATCGCCATGTATGGGTTGGCCCCCTCCGCGCAGACGCCGCTGCCGTCAGGGTTCCGCCCCACCTTGACGTGGAAGACGGTCATCGCGCAGGTGAAGACGTTGCCCCCCGGCAGTTTCGTCAGCTATGGGAACACGTATCAAACCCAGGGCGAAGAGCGGATCGCTGTGATCCCAGTAGGTTACGCGGACGGGTTCCGACGGGCACCCGCGCACTGGGGACATGTACTGGTGCACGGGCAACGCGCACCCATCGTGGGACGAGTGTGCATGGACCAGACGATGATCAACGTCACCCACATTGCAGGCGTGCGACAGGGTGATGAGGTGGTATTGATCGGCCGGCAGGGGGACGCGGAGATCACCGTGGACGAGGTCGCTGCCCGATTAGGCACCATCAACTACGAAGTGGTAACGGGAATCTTGGCGCGGGTGCCCCGCCTGGTCTGAAGCAACAACTTAGTCGGGCAAGAAATCCATCCGCCCCAGCTTGAGATCAACCATGTCGGGATCCGGCAGGTCACCGCATTCGCAAGGCAGCCCCTGAGCGCAATCTTTGCAGCAGTAAACTCGTCCTTGCTGCGTCACCGGTCTCCAGGTCACTTCCACGCCGCAACCGTCGCAGACGACCAACTTCGTGCCTTTTACCTGCGCCATCTCTGCCCCTCCTTTCAGCGAGACTTACCTTTCCGACTGTCAGCAGATCCTCACAGGACCATCATACCACGTCCGCCCGCAGCAGGCAAGACCATCTCGCATCGGAATGCCATTTTGCTTTTGACGATGGTTGGTGTTAAGATGCGCTGACTAGATTCCAAGGAGGAAGAAGGATGCGTACACCGATCATCGCTGGTAACTGGAAGATGAACAAGACGATCACCGAGGCCGAGGCACTGGTTAAGAGTATGCGCGATGACTTGGTAGCGATCAAGAAGGTGGAAAAGGTGCTGTGTCCGCCTTTTGTGGACCTGGACCGGGTGGCCGGGTTGATCCGGGGGACCGACATCGGCCTGGGGGCGCAGGACATGCACTGGGAGGACAAGGGCGCGTTCACGGGCGAAATCTCCCCACTGATGCTGAAAGGACTTTGCCAGTATGTGATCCTGGGACACTCGGAGCGTCGAGCCTACTTCGGAGAGACAGATCAGACGGTGAACCGCAAAGTGAAGGCCGCGCTGAACCACGGCCTCATCCCCATCATTTGTGTGGGAGAGACAGAAGCCCAGTACGACGCGAGAGAGACGGAATCGGTGGTGTGTCGGCAGGTGGAAGGGGCCTTGAACGGGTTGACGGCTGCCCAGGTTGCCAGGGTGGTGATCGCCTACGAGCCGGTGTGGGCGATTGGGACGGGCAGGGCGGCTACGGCCGAGCAGGCGCAGCAGGTGATCGGCAGCGTCGTGCGCGCTACTATCGCCCGTCTGTACGATCAGGCTACAGCCGAACAGGTGCGCATCCAGTATGGTGGCAGCACCAACAGTAAGAACATCGCCGAGATCGTGTCACAGCCAGACATTGACGGCGCGCTGGTGGGGGGCGCCAGCCTGAAAGCGGATGAGTTCATAGCGATGGTGCGAGCTACCGCTGAAGCGAAGGCATAAGATGCAGGATCAGTACATCACAGTTTTGCTCCCAAGCCCGTCCCTTCGAGCAGAGCCCTTCGGCAAGCCCTCGGGCCGAGGCCCCTCAGGCCGAGGACTCAGGGCAGGCTCTCAGGGCGAAGCCTCGGGCGCTCGATGGACGCCCCAGGGACGGGGCTTTGAGCCGAAATCGTGATGGACTGAGGATACAAGATGCAAGGTGTAACCTGCATCCTGCATCCTGTATCCTGCATCCTGTGCCACCTCAGGAAGGTTCGACGGTTGTGGTGATACCGTGGGAGACTCTGGCGGCCCTGGCGGCCATCCTGATTGCCCTGTTTTACCTGAGCGACTGGATTGGCCGGCATATGCAGGGCATTGGTTTGCTGATCACCGGCCATGCTGAAGGGGGTATGGTGTTGGCCTGGCTGATCTTCTTGCCTGGCGTGGTGTTGCACGAGATGAGCCATTGGATCGTAGCCCGCGTACTGGGCCTGCGTCCTTCCCGGCCGCGCGTTTGGCCCCAACGCCGGGGGAAGACGGTGCGGATGGGGTACGTGGATTTCCGCGCGAGCGACCCTCTCCGTGATAGCCTGGTAGGGCTGGCACCTTTCATAACCGGCTGCGGCGTCCTGCTCTGGACCGCAACCCAGGTCTTCGGCCTCGGCGGGCAGACCGGATGGCAGGAGGTCGTCCAGCATCTCTGGCGCGGCGTGGTTCACCCGGATGTCTGGCTTTATGCCTACGTGATCTTCGCCGTCTCCAACGGCATGATGCCCAGCACCAGCGACCGACAGGCCTGGGGAACCCTGTTGCTGTATCTATTGATCGCAGCGGGCAGCCTCTATACGCTGGACCTGCTCCCCACCGTCTCTGTTGAGGTCGTCACGGCCGCGAGCCGCAGTGTCCAGATCTTGACTTACGCGCTGGCGCTGGCTCTCATCATTGACCTGTCCATCGCTCTGATGATCAGCGTGATGGAGTTAACCTTGGGTACGATCAAACGACAACGGGTGATGTATTGACTGCTTTTACGGAGTGGGATGAAGCCCGCGAAACCCCTCGCCTAGGACTTCCTGGGCCGGTGCGATGACCATGAACGCATCGGGATCATGTTGCCCAACCAATCGCTTCAACACGCTCACCTCTGACTGGGCTACCGCGCACATGAGCACCGGCCGCGATGCACCTGTGTATCCCCCCTCGCCAGGCAAGATGGTCACACCGCGTTCCATCTCCTCTAGAATGGCAGCCCGGACGCGCTCATGCTGCGTGGAGATGATGAAAGCTACTTTGGCCCGGCCCAGCCCCTGCTGCACCAGGTCCACCATCATGCTGGAGACGCTGGCTACAATCATCGCGTAAAGCGCCCGCTCCACACCGAATACGATGGCCGCCATCGCCAGGGTCAGTCCACTCAACACCAGGAGCACCTGACTAGGCTCCAAGCCCCGATGCCGTTGCATCAGCCGGGCGATGATGTCAATTCCCCCGGTCGTCCCCTGAGCTCGAAAGATCAATCCGATCCCCAGCCCGTCCAGGATGCCACCATAAAGGGTGTAAAGCAACGGGTCTCTGGTCACCAACGGCAGACGGCCGGCCAGCAGGTCTACTGTGATGGACATGATGGCGACAGCGATGACCGTGCGGACCCCCGCTCGCCAGCCGCCCCCCCAGCGCAGCATGGCCAGGAAGAGCGGAATGTTAAGCGCCAGCGTGACCAGGCCAACGGGTGTTCCCAACAGGTAGTGAAAGATCACAGCGATGCCAAACAGCCCAGCCGAGATCACCTGGTTGGGGATCAGGAAAACGTCAGCGCCCAGGGCGATCAACACAGCACCGGCAACCAGCAGAATGTAATCCACAACCGACGAAAAGATGCGCTCGCGCGACACCGCGCTACCTCCACGATGAATCGGCTGGTTGTGCCGTGTTTAGCCTGAGATTGAGGCCATCAGGCCGGCCAGAACCATCTCAGCCGTTGCCAGATTGGTCGCCAGAGGCACGTTGTGCACGTTACAGATACGCAACAGCCCCTGGATGTCCGGCTCATGCGGGTGAGCGTACAAGGGGTCCACCAGGAAGATGAGCGCGTGGACATGGCCGGCCGCGATGCGGGCAGCAATCTGGGCATCACCGCCCAACGGCCCTGATAGCACCCGCTCTACTGACAGGCCTGTGGCGTCGGCTATGCGTTTACCCGTGGTACCCGTAGCCACGAGACTGAATTGGGCTAACTCTTCGCGATGCGCCTGGGCGAAACGCAGGAGCTCATCCTTCTTGCCGTCATGCGCGATCAAAGCGATGGTGGTCAAGATCATCTCCCTGCTGACAGTTGCGAAGAAACTGTAACACAGGTATACTGGCGCTGTCAAAGCGTTCACGGTTCCGGCTTGTCCGGGTTAGGAGGGAGGCGATGGTTCGAGTCACATGTATGCGTTGCGGCCGCGGTTATAGCCTGACCAATGACCAGATCGCACGTGCGGTCGAAGAGTCGCGCGGCACCAAACATAAATACTATATGGTCAATTGCCCGTACTGCCGACAGGCGGCCAAGGTGCCGTTGCGTCCCATTCGCCAGGCCTATACGCGCCTGGAGGCATTGGGGGTGGTGACTACTGCGCCGACTGCAGAAGGGGAAGCGGCGGAGCCAGGGGAGGCCACGCCAGCCGCGCCAGCCGTAGAAGGGCAGACGGAGGAACAAGAGGAGGCCGGGCTGGCCGCGCCAGCCCCGGACAGCGGGACGGAGAACAAGCCGACGGGCGAGTAAAAATGCGGTGCAATTAGCGTCATGATGGATCATGTGCATTCCCAAATCGTCTGGCCTGTGGTTGGGCATGAGTGGGCTGTGCGGTTGCTGTACCAGAGCCTGCTATGCGGCCGCTTCTCTCATGCTTACCTCTTCATCGGCCCCCAGGGGGTCGGCAAGACCACGTTGGCCCGTACACTGGCGCAGGTAATCCTTTGCCAGGCTGATCAGGTGGCCAACCGCCCCTGCGGTCAGTGTCGGGCCTGTCGCCTGATCCAGCAGGATCGCCATCCGGACGTCCGCGTGGTATCGCCTCCCGCGCCTGACCGGCCACTTTCCATTGAGCAGGTGCGAGAGCTGCAACGAGACGCCAGCCTCTCCCCGATGGAGGGGCGCGCCAAGGTCTTCATTATCCGTGAACTGGATCGTGCCACACCTCAGGCCGCCAACGCGCTCTTGAAAACCCTGGAGGAACCGCCGCCGCACGTGCTGTTGCTGCTTACAGCCAGCCAGCGTGAGGCCTTGCTGCCCACGGTTGTCTCTCGCTGTCAGGTGTTGACGCTACGCCCGCTGCCTGTCACCCTCGTCGAAGCTGCCTTGCAGGAGCGCTGGCACGTCACGCCCGAACGAGCTGCCCTGCTGGCCCGGCTGAGCAATGGTTGCCTGGGGGTAGCAGTGGCTATATTGGACGATCAGCAAGGTGATGCATGGCGACACCAATGCCTGAGCGAGATGGCGCAAATAATGGCCGGAGATCACGGAGTACGATTACAGCAGGCGGAACGACTTAGCCAACTAGAGGAAATGGTACGACCGACCCTCGCTATGTGGCTGGGCTGGTGGCGGGACGTCATGTTGACTCAGGCCCGGTGTCATGAACAGGTTGTTAACGTGGATCAACGTAGCGCGATCGAGGCAGCCGCTCAGCAATGGACGACGGAGCAGGTACGAGAAATTATACGAAGGCTGCGAGACACGTTGCAGTATATTGAAGCCAATGCCAACGTACGGCTGGCCCTGGAGACCCTCTTTCTCTCGTTACCGCAGCCGCCCTCTAGCTCGACAATGTTAGACTAAACGGGTGTAACGGAGAATTCAGGATGCCGACGGTTGTGGGTGTACAGTTCAAGCCTGTAACTAAGATCTACTACTTTGACCCGGCAGGACATAATGACCTGAAGCCGGGCGATTGGGTTGTGGTAGATACGACCCGTGGGCGCGAGGTAGCGCAAGTAGTGCAACCAGCCCATGAGGTTCCACAGGAGGAAATTGCGGGGCCGTTAAAAGGCATTGTGCGCCGGGCGACCCCGTGGGATATGGTACAGCGTGATCAGTACATGCATCGTGAGGCCGAGGCGTTACAACAGTGCAGACAGCGGGTCGCTGAATACGGGCTGCCGATGAAAGTGGTGCGTACGGAGTACAATTTCGATGGCAGCCGGCTGGTGGTGTACTTCACCTCTGAAGAGCGCATTGACTTCCGCGCTTTGGTGCGCGATCTGGCACGCCTCTTCCGCACTCGCATTGAGATGAAACAGATCGGCGTGCGTGATGAGGCCAAGATGCTGGATGGGATCGGAAAGTGCGGACGTCGGCTGTGCTGCTCTTCCTGGCTGCGGGAGTTCAATCCGGTATCTATCAAGATGGCCAAACAGCAAGACCTGCCTCTCAATCCATCAGATATCTCAGGGGTATGTGGCCGGTTGCTTTGCTGTCTTGACTACGAAATGAACGTGTACGCTGAAGCCAGGCAAAGGCTGCCCAAGGTAGGGGCAGAAGTAATCACTCCCGAAGGGCCTGGTCGTGTACGCCAGGTGCATACCCTGAAGGAGATGGTCACGGTGCGTCTGGAGGACGGAACCTTCATTGACCTGCCGGCTGCTGACCTGGTTGTAGGCCAGGGGCGCGGCCCAGGACGGGGCTGCGGTTCATGTGAGGGGTGCTCCATCACCCACCCGCGCCATCAGGAAGATGAACAAGATGGTAAACCGGAGAATCGTCCGTGAGTCTACACCCCGCCACAACAGGCGAAAATGTACTTATGGCTCTGCCGTTGTGATCCCCGCAGGAATAAAACGGACGAGGAATCCTTCAAGATCTCTCGTCCGTTTGTGCGCGCGTTAATAGAAAAGGGGCTTCCGCATCGCCTATCTAACGATGGGCAGCATCTAGGGGGAGTCAGCGAGGTTCTACCACTAACTTAACTGCTGTACGCTCCTGCCCCTCGATATCCACTTCGGTAAAAGACGGGATGCAGATCACATTGATGTTGTCTGAAGCCAAATAAGTACGGGCAATGGCAACAGCCTTGATAGCCTGGTTGACCGCGCTGGCACCGATAGCCTGAACCTCGGCGTGACCATGCTCCCGCACGACACCTGCGATCGCTCCCGCTACTGCGGTGGAACGAGAACGAGCCGATACCTTGATGACGTCCATGTTCGCAGCCTCCCTGCAAAGTGGTCCATGGCGTGTGACCTCTGCCCGCCTGCTTCATTCTTTATCGGCAGCGGCCGTAGGCATTTCGCGGAGGCCCGTAACGAACCCCCTGATCACGCCTCGCCGAACCAGAACGTGATCTGAGAGCGCATGCGGGGCCAGGTATTTACCCTTCGGGCTGCCTGTCCCCTGTGCCTGCCCCCGCTTATGCTGGGGTGCTGGGGTGCCTTCTGTGCGGAGGTGCCGAGGTGCACGGGTGAGGGGGTGACAAGGAGAGGGGGTGACAAGGTGACCTCTTCCCTTGCCTCCTTCTTCCCTTCCCCTTGTCTCCTTGT
>DAOUAJ010000147.1:0-16070 GCA_034433615.1 Anaerolineae bacterium
GATCGCTGACCACTTGCCAATAAAAAACCAGCTCATGATGCCGATCTGGCTGAGCTGGTCGTAACTCCCCCTCGCGCGGAGCAGCCGCCATCAACCAGACCTGCGGTCCGGCTTAATGGCCTTAATTTGCTTCTCGGCAAGCAGGGCGATCAGTGTGTTCACGTCCGATAACTCTGGCAATTGATGAACTTCACGAATTGATATTAGCACAATTGGCCGAAGGTGTCAAAAGTGGATCAGGGGAGCGTATCCGATTTTGGACATACAGATTCTGCCCATGATTCGCATGGTTGGACGCAGGGCCTACATCCTGCGCGCGCAGCCAGCGAACGAGAATGTCCACGCATTCGAGCACGCGAGGTAGGTGCACCCGTTCCCGACGATCTAAAGGCGAATGCAGGCCCCCCATGCCCAGGCCACTGTCCAGGCTGCCCAGCACGGCCGCCGGGATGCCGGCGCGGAGAAAGGGCATGGCGTCACTGTTGACCAGGGGAAGCCGTTGAGGCGACCTGCCCGTCACCTGGCGGATCGCCGATTCCAGGCTGGCGTTGAGTTCGGGGTCCGTCCGATAGCGGTTGAAGGCTGTGCCGTCCTGCTCCCACAGCACGTAGTCGCCATCTTGCCCCATCGCTTCGAGGTTAATGACTCTGGTCGGCAAAGGCCACGCCTCCCGCTCCGCCACGTACCGGCGCGAGCCCTGCATCTGCACCTCCTCCCCGCTGAACAGGACGATCGTGACAGTGGTATGGGCCATCTCCAACTGTCCCTGGGCCAGCCGTCGGCACAGCTCGATCAACACGGCCACGGCCGCGCCGTTGTCCACGGCACCCTGGCTGGGCGGGCGCCGCCATCGGCCTAGCAGCAGGTTGCCGCCAAACCCTACGCCGAAGATGACCACGAGCAGGGCACAAATCAGGGCGATGCCGAACGGGATCATGGCCCATGGCGAGCCGGCCGTTGCCAGCCAACGGTCCAGGGCACTGGCTACACCCGCCATCAAAGTCAGAGCTGAGGCCGGCCGGCTGTTCTCGATGAACACGCGCCGTTGCCTGGGGTCCAGTAGCTCCGTCTTGCTATCGTAATGGGCCGTCAAGATGACCTCGCCTGCCGGGTGGGGGACTGGAAAGGCGCAGATCAGGTTCTCCCCCTCCGTTCGCACGATGCCAGTGATGATCGGCACCAGCAAACCGGTCTCGAGAAACGGGATCAAGACGAAAAGAAGGCTGATCGCCAGCGTTGGCCAGCCCCAACGTGCCAGCACGCCGACCAGCAAGGTCACAGACGTGATGATGAGCCAGGCGCCCAGGATCTCGTTGAAATAAGCATTCAGCGGATACTTCTGGACAGAGTACGGGATCCCGAATCGAGAGAGCACCTGTCGCAGGGCGGACGCGGTCTCACGCAGCGCGGCGCTGCCGTTCGGGCGCGGCACTGACAGGATGTCCAGGAGCAATTCGAGATCTCGCTGACGATCAGGTGACGACATGGGCCAACAGGTGATCGCTCAAACGTTTGGCCAGCCCGATGATGGTGAGCACGGTGGGCCGGTCCAGCGCCTCGGGAAAGATACTGGCGTCGCAGACGTAAAGGTTGTGGATTGCCGTCTCCAGATCGCTGGTCAACATCTCTCCGAGGCGGACGGTGGCACTAGGATGGGTGCCTCGCGGCGGCGTAGGGAAGATCGAGTCAGGTTCACAGCCGACTTTGAGCAGAATGCGGCGGCAGACAGCGATCGCGTGGTCCAGGCGCGCTTGATCAGGCTCGGTAAGCGGCTTGCTGATGCTCCCTCCAGGGCCGATCTCCCCGGAGACGTGGTCTTTGATCTTGACCATCACCCCCAGCGTGCGGCCATAGCGCGGCCAGGTGAGGGAGTAGCGCAGGCCCTTGAGGGCCATGATGAGGGGGTAGAGGAGCCAGGGATCAATCAGCGTGCTCAGCATGTACCCGTGTTCGTCATCAGCCCAGGCATAGGTCATGGGAGGCTCGTCCCCAATCCCCTTGTAGCGAGAGGTGCCATAGACCATCAAGGTCGTGTCCATGGCCAGGCCACGGCCAGCGTCGGTCAGGCCGGAGGCCTGCAGGATGCGCGGCGTACCGATGCCCCCCGCGGCCAGCACGACCACTCTCGCTCTGACTTGGAAAGGCCGCCCCCGCTGCACCCCCTCCACCCCGATAGCCTGCCCATCCTCGATCAATACGCGGTTGGCCCGCGCTGATGTGATCAGTTCACAGCCGGCCGCGACCGCCTCATCCAGATACTCGGCCGCGTTCCACTTGGCTCCGCAGCGACAGCCCAACATGCACTTCGCCCCGCAGTCAAACCGGCGAGCGCGAGCGGGGTCCATGAACTTGGGGAGAGGCTGCCAGTCCATACCCAGGCTGGCCGCCGCCTCAGCGATTCGGCCTGAAGCCGCCCCCCTCAGCTCAGGCGGCAGCGGCGCGATCTTTAGCTCCTCAATCGTCTCGTCCACGTGCCTCTCGAGGTCGAGCCCGTAGCGTTCGCGCAGCCAGGCCGGGGGCCGGGCCGCCGATCCGCAGTACATGCTGGTCGCGCCCCCCACCATTAGGGGCCGGATGATGTTCAGCCCCTCCCGGGTGAAGAGGAAACTGGCCCGATCGGTGTAGCGCAAGGCTCCCAGATAGGTGCCATAATACAGCTTGCGCCGGTAGTCGAGGCCCCTTTCCAGGACGAGCACCTTTTTCCCGGCCTGTGCAAGTTGGCGGGCTACCGTGGAGCCGCCCGGCCCAGAGCCGACAATCACAACGTCTACGTCCGAGGCCGTCAGGATAGGAACCATCTTCGATTCGCCTCCTGTGAATGGAGCCCACAGGTGACTGGTACTTTCAAAGTGCCGGCCACTTGAGGGCCCTTAAGTTTGATGGCAGCTTCGCTTCCCAGCCTGGGGGCAGTGGCGGCAGAGGGTGGGAATTATACGTGTGCCAGAACAACAGCGGGCCGTCAAATCGGCCTGTGGTTGCTGCGTCGAGCAGCGCTGCCATCGCCTTGGCCGTGTAACACTCGTCCAGGGTGATCCCCTCAGTCTCTTCCAGAACCCGCGCGGCGGATGTCCCGGCGGCCGTGGGATACCCATATCCCTGCCCCAGATACCCCTCCTGGACGATCACCTCTCTGGGCTGCACACGCGGGCGCGGCATATCGGGATCGTGACGGTTCAACAACGCCAGCGTCCTGCTGGCCAGCCTCGCCACTGTGTATGGACTCAGGGGCAGCACATCACTGACTCTCACACCGATGACGGGCACATCCCATCCCAGCAGGCGGAACCCGGCCACCAGCCCGGCATGCGTGCCGTTTGACCCCAATGCCACGAAGATGGCGGCAGGCCGGGGCATCTCGCCAGCCTCGACCTGCCCGGCCAGCTCGAAGGCGGCATTGACGATGCCCACGGTGCCCAGAGGGGTGGAGCCACCCGGCATCAGGAGCATCGGTAGCCGCCAAGGCTGTCGGCATATCAGGCGGGCTGTGAGCTGGACAGCCCGGATCGCCACGCGCCTACACCCCGGCACATAGTGCAGATGAGCGCCATGGGCCAACATTTGCCCCAGGGTTTGATGGACCTTGGGGGTGAGGGGCTGATCCACCAGGCAGAGGTGGACGGCGATGCCCAGCTCACCGGCATAGATCGCGGTGGCCAGGCCATGGTTGGTGCCCAGGCCGCCGAAGGTCACAATGGCGCGCGTTCCACGAGCCAGGCAGTGGCCCAGGAGAAACTCGAGCTTGCGAGGCTTGTTGCCGCCGTAGCGGGTGCCGATGCCATCATCGCGCTTGATCCACAAGGTAACAGGAGAGCGCATGGCAGCCTCAAGGCGGGTGAGCCGCTGCACAGGGCTGGCCTGGTGGATGATCGGATAGCGGGGCAGCGCGCCTGCCAGATTCGGATATCGGGTGAACAGGGACACTCCATCACCGTCTGCGGACATACTCTACCTGCAGGCTCATCTTATCAGGCTTATCTCATAATGTATGCCACAATAGCAGTGGACCGTCAAATCGGCCCGAAGTTGGGAAAAGGGGCTGAACAGCTTGGGAATCTTTTGGGTAAATCTTGACTAGAACGCGTGTTCGTGGTATACTGTCATAGAACAAACTTTCCAGTTGTAACACTCATGCGTCGTGAGGGAAGAGGAGGCCATATGGTTTTATCGGAACGACAGCAGCGAATCCTGGAGTTCATCGAGGAATATATCACGGAGAACCGATTTCCGCCCACCATCCGTGAGATTGGCTCAGCCGCGAACATTTCCTCTACTTCGGTGGTGAACTATAACTTGAAGAAGCTTGAATCAGCAGGGTATCTTGAGCGCAACCCTGAGGTCTCTCGCGGCATCCGCTTGCTCAAATCCGTGCGCGCGACAGCCTCTGCCGGCAGCCGGCCCATCAGAATCCGCCTGCTTGGCCGGATCGCGGCCGGTCAACCCATCCCCGTTCCTGACCAGAATCCTTTCGGCGGTGAGACAATTGAGCTTACGGAACTGCTCTCGCCTGATCCGGAGAATCTGTATGCCCTGGAGGTGCGCGGCGATTCCATGATTGATGCGCTGGTCGGTGATGGCGACCTGGTGATCCTGCGCTACCAGCAGACGGCTCAAAACGGGGAGATGATCGCTGCCTGGCTGAAGGACCAGGAGGAAGCGACGCTCAAGTATTTCCATCTGGAGGGCGATCGCGTGCGATTGGAGCCTGCCAACCCAAGTTACCAACCGATCTGGGTACCTGCTGATCAGGTCGAAATTCAGGGCAAAGTGGTGGCTGTGATTCGGCGTCTGAACTGACCAGCCGTTGTGCCGGCCCCGCTCGTAGCCTACCCTGAGCCATGGGCAGCCTGTCTTAGATGTCGCTGGGCAGCCATCAGCTATCAGCAGTCAGCGGTCAGCCAGTAGCTGAGGGCTGATCGCTGACTGCTATCTTCAGGCCAGGGAAGTCGTTACTACGAACCTGCACTGGCGATTGGGCTGTCATTGGGTGCTGCTATAGTCTCTCCAGTCCAACTGGAGGGCACTCATGACGCTGGTTTACCTTACCATCGCCTGGCTGGCTGGCATCGCTGCGGCGCACCTGCTCTGGCAGAGCGGCCTGTTAGCCTGCGGCTGGCCCACACTTCCCATGTGGGCCGGTGCCGTCGGCTCGGTTCTGCTGCTGGTGCTGGTTCTGCGCCGTCACCCCCGGGAACGTCTGTTTGCATTCGTCTTGATCTTCGCCATCCTGGGCGGCTGGCGCTACCAGGCGCATCCGTTCCAGCCATGCTTCACGCCGACCGACCTGGCCTACTATAACGGCGATGAAGCCATATCCGTCTGGGCTACCATCGAAGGGACAATTGTGAGCGATCCCGACGTCCGTGATCGTTACACCGACCTGCGCGTTGAAGCAGATCACATCACGATTAAGGGGATCAGTCATACCGTACAAGGCCTGGTACTGGTGCGGGGCCAGAGATTCGTGGATTACAGCTATGGCGATCGTGTACGCGCCTCTGGCCTCCTGGAAAAGCCCCCGCGCTTGGAGGATTTCGACTATCGAGCTTATCTGGCACGCCAGGACGTCCACTCCATCATGCGTCGGCCACGCGTCGAACGACTGGCCGGTGATAGCGGACCCGCCCTCTGGCGAACGCTTTACGGGTTTCGACGTCGAGCTCGGCAGACGATCCATCGTTTGTTACCCGAGCCGGCTGCCGGCCTGTTAACCGGCATCCTGTTGGGTATCAAGGCCGGAATCCCCTCGGGACTTTACGATACCTTTAACGCTACGGCCACCAGCCACATTATCGTGATCTCGGGATCAAACATCAGCGTGGTCGCAGGGTTCCTCAGCCTCGGCCTGGGCCGGCTGCTGGGGAAACGGCGGGCAATGCCCCTGGTGCTGGGTGGGATCGCTGCCTACGTGCTGCTGGTGGGCGCCGACGCGGCGGTGGTGCGCGCTGGCATCATGGGTGGCCTGGGGATCATCGCTTTGCAGCTCGGCCGCCAGTCCACGGCCCTCGTCTCCCTGGCCGCCTCCGCGCTGCTCATGACCGTGCTCAACCCGCTCACCCTGTGGGATCTGGGGTTCCAGTTCTCCGGTATGGCCACCCTGGGGCTGATCCTCTTCGTGCCGCCGTTGCAGGCCGCGAGCGAAGGCTGGCTGAGCCGGGCCCTAGGGAGCGCGCGGGCCGGCCGGGTCGGCGCCTTCCTCAATGATGGCCTGATCGTCACGCTGGCTGCCCAGATCACGACCACGCCGCTGATCGTTTACTACTTTGGCCGCCTCTCGCTCGTTTCTCTGTTTACCAACTTCCTTATCCTGCCCGTCCAGCCGTACATCATGACCTGGGGCGGCGCCACTGTGCTGCTGACATTCGTGCCCGGTTTGCAACCGGTGGCTCAGCTTGTCGCCTACATCCCCTGGCTGTGCCTGGCCTACACCGTGTGGGTCGTGGAAGCCACCGCCCGCCTGCCCCTGGCCTCCCTCGACCTGGGACGCTTTCCAGCAGGCTGGCTGGGGATTTATTACGCAGGGCTGGTGCTGTTGCTGACAGCTCACCACCGAAACGTGGACTGGCGTGGGTGGATGCGCGGGCTGGTGAGCCATCTGCCTGATAAGATTGCAGTCACCGCCTTATCGGCCGCCGTCGTACTGGTCTGGCTGGGGGCGATCCAGGCGCCCGACGGCCTGCTCCATGTCTTCTTTTTGGATGTGGGTCAGGGGGATGCCATCCTGGTCCAGACCCCCGGCGGGCGACAGGTCTTGATTGATGGTGGTCCCAGCCCCACGCAACTGGCCTGGCAGGTGGGCCGACACATGCCCTTCTGGGACCGTGACCTGGACGTGGTTGTGCTCACCCACCCGGATGGCGACCACATGAATGGACTCATCTCGCTGGTCGAACGGTACGGCGTGGGGTTAGTGATGGACTCGCCCCTGTCCGATCAGGCACGAGAAGCGCAGCCCTGGCTGGCGGCCCTCAATCGCCGCGGGATGCGGCGCGAGATGGCGCAGCGCGGACTCCGGATCCATCTGGGGGATGGGGTCTGGCTAGACGTGCTGCACCCGCCCGCTCAACCTCTCACCGGTACCGGTGCAGACGACAACAATAACTCAACGGTCATCCGGCTGGGGTATGGGCGCGTGTGCTTCTTGCTGACCGGCGACCTGGAGATGGCGGGTGAGGCCGCGCTGATCGCCTCTGGCCAGTCCGTGCAGTGCCCTGTCCTGAAGGTCAGCCACCACGGCAGCGCCGGGGCTACTTCCCAAGATTTCGAGGCTGCGGTCGCACCCCAAGTCGCCGTGATTCAGGTAGGTGCCGACAATCGCTATGGCCATCCGGCGCCTGAGGTATTAAAGCGGCTGTCTCCGGCGCGCATCTACCGCACGGACCAGGATGGCACCATTGAAGTCACCAGCGATGGTCAACGGCTGTGGTTACGCACAGAGCGATGATGGGCAAAAAAGAAACCAGGTTTTTCTGAAAAAACCTGGTTTCTGAACTCGAAGCAACCGCTGACAGGGTTCAGTTCGATGGACAACTCAGAGCGGAAGCGTCGTCCACGAACATCACCGTCGTCCCACCGGTACCGTTGTTGAAAACCCCCCACTGTAGCCGGATCGTGGTACCACGATAGGCATCCAGGCTAAAGGCACGGTATTGCCATATTTGGGCGTTATTACGTTCCCACATCAGCGTGTCAATCCATATACCACTTTGATTGAGGATCAGCAGATATTGCACATCTCCGGGCGTCGCGCCGCCAGCCTGAAGCTGCTGGATGTAGGCTTCCACGCTCTCAGCAGGGGCAGCAGGGACAGGCGCCACGTTTGCCTCAGCGACCTCCTGATCCACCACTTCTGCTGGAGTCGCTTCTGTCACACCCTCCTTCGTGGTGACGGCTACAGTCCCGGTCGAGCGTGGCCACATCCAGAAGCCCACCGTAGCAACGCCGCCACCGGGCACAGTGATCACCTGGTAGAAATCGGAATAGGAGTATAGATTGGTCGTGCCATAGATGCCGGCCCGCATGGACCGGGTGCCGCTATGTTTCTGGGCGGTGCTATAACCCGCCGACCAGACCGTCGTTGGGATTCTCCAACCAGCCACGCTCTCGAAGCCACCATTGGTCAACATTTCTGTACAACCCGCTGGGCAGCTCAGGGCTGAAACCAGATCAATGTACATGGCCGTACGCGCCCCAGCGCCGTCATTGTACACCCCCCACTGCAAGCGGATGGTGCGACCGGCATAAGCGCTCAGGTCGAAAGAGCGCGCTTGCCAGGTCTGGGCGTTGCTCAACTCCCACATCAATGTGCCAATCCAGACCCCTTGCTGGTTCAGGATCAGGAGATACTGCACGTCGCCCGCCGCCACACCTTGCGCCCGCAAGCTATCCATATAGGCCTCGATCCCGCCGGGGAATGGATCTGCCGGCCTGGGTGCTAACGGTTCTGCAGCTTCCTTGGTGGCCCTCGTAGTCGAGGCGGATTTAGGCCACATCCAGAAGGTCAATTGTGTCCCACTTACTGGGACGGTGATCACCTGATAGAAATCAGAGTAGCTGTAGCGATTGGCGGTGCCGTCAATCCCTGCCCGCATGGAGCGGGTACCGTCATAGGCTCGCGCCGTCGAATAGGCAGCCGACCAACTTGTGGTCGGGATGCCCCAGCCGCCGGTCACTTCAAAGCTGCCATTGCTGATCAATTCCACGCACCCGGCCGCGTTCGGCGCAGTCACACGAGACGCCTGGGCTGCGATGGGCGACACACTCAACCATAGCAGGCTGCCGACAAGCAACACGAACGTCAAGCTCCTGCGCATCATCTGCATCTCTCCTTTCACTTCCATGGCCTCAGGTGACCGGCACTTTCGGAAATGCCGATCACCTGGGCAATTACGGCCTTTCTACCAATCAAGACGATGCTTGGAGTAAAACGTAACGCTATTTGCGTGGGAAAGCCCTATATTGGCGGCGATGACCGGTGGACGTGAAGCGTCTATGGTGTTATACTTACCCGAGACGCAGGATCAGGTTGCGGTCTGTTCAAAGCGATGAGCGTCCAATCTAGCGCCGGAGGGGGCCGAGGATGAGATTACCTGGTTTGCCACTTATCCGCCGTATCCGCCAGCATCATGCCATTGAGCATGCGACGATTAACATCCTGATGCAGCGCAATCCGCGCCGGCACCTGATCGCGCGCAGCGACCCGGGCGGCTTTCAAGTCTACGGGGCGGTCGAGATGGAAGAACTGCGAGAAACCGTGAGTGAGGCTTTACAACGACTGCAATCGGGCGAACGCGATCTGGCCATCCACCCCAACTGCGGCACCAACATCGTGACAGCGGGGGTGATGGCCGGTCTGACGGGGGTCATCGTCGCCGCGGGACAACGCCGCCGTTGGTGGGAACAGATTCCCCTGGCCTTGCTGGCCACCACACTGGCTCTTCTGGCCGCGCAGCCTATCGGCTACCTGGCGCAGGCCCGTGTGACCACTCTGGCCGATGTGCGAGAGGTCCGCCTGGGCCGCATTGAACGCCGCGTCTGGGGCACAACCCCTGTCCATCGCGTCGTCCTTGTGCGGGAGCCGGTGCGGTGATTTACCTGATCCACGGTGAGGAAGAGTTTCTGCGCTCCCGCCACCTGGCTGAAATCAAGCAACAAGCTGGCCCGCCCGACCTGGTGGAGCTGAACACGACCGAGCTGGACGGCAATCGCCTCACCTTAGGCGAACTACAGAACGCAGCCGACGTCGTGCCGTTCCTTTGCGAACGTCGCCTGGTCATCGTCCACGGCTGGCTGAAGCGTTTCGACGACCGTGGCCAGATCGGGGAGAAGGGCCAATCTCCAGAACTGGAGAGGCTCCTGAACTACCTGGATCGAGTTCCAGAGACCACTGAACTGGTATTCGTCGAGGCACAGCAACTGGGCGACAACCACCGGGTCCTGGGCCATCTGCTCTCCCTGGCAGAATCCGGCAAGGCTCGCGTCTACCTCTGCCAGGCCCCTAAGCCTCGTGACCTGCCCCACTGGGTGAGCCATCATGCTCGGGCCAAGGGAGCTACGATCTCACCGGATGCGGCGACGGCCCTGGCAGATGCCATCGGACCGGACCTGCGGCTAATTGATGTCGAGCTGGAGAAACTGATTACTTACGTGGGACCTGACCGGCGTATCGAGGTAGCTGATGTGGAAGAGATAGTGCCCTACGCGCAGGTGGGCAATATCTTCAAGCTGGCCGATGCCATCGCCGAGCGCCGGGCGAGGGATGCCTTCTCCTTGCTCCATCAATTGAGGGAGGCTGGGGCCGCGGCTCCCTACCTGCTGACGATGATTGATCGGCAGTTCCGCATTCTGCTACAGGTCAGCCAACTCACTCAAGCCGGCCTCTCTACGGACGAGATCGCTTCCCAATTGCGGCTGCGCGACTTCATGGTCAGGCGAGCGGCACAGCAGGCCCGGCATTGGACGCCGGCCGAGATCATTGCCGCGTTCGAGATCCTCCTGTCCACGGACGTGGCGATCAAGACGGGGCAGGCGGACGAGGACACCGCGCTCCATCTGATGCTGGTTGACTTGCTCTCCCGATCCAGGCCACACCCCACAGGTCAGCAACCATCGTAGCCTTACGTCTTCTCAGACTCGAAGGGTTTGGCGAAACCCTTCAGGTCTGGCGACGCGCAAGAGCCTCATTCAGCCCTCCAGTCGCCTGCCTCAACCGTGTCGTCCCACGCTTCGGACCATCCATCGCCACCCACGATGCGAAATTGCCTCCCCGAAGGAGGTGGCAACGGAGGAGGATTCGACGTCGGCGGTAACCATGAGGACTGTTGCGCGCCTGGACTGACCACGATCACTGGAGGCACGTAACGTTCCGGGTATGACCGCTCACCGGACGACCGCTCGGCGGCGGACCGACGGGTAGCAGCAATGATGAGCAGGCTGGTGGGGATGGAGGCGATCACACCAAACACCACGCCGATCACTACGGCCATGGCATCTGTGCTCATACGCTGTCCAATGACAATGGCCAACGCCACCAGAAAGGCGATAAACCCCAAACCAAGTAGACGCCTCATGTCGAACTCCGTCCCTAATGTACAGGGGTGCTAGGGTGCCATCTGAGCAGGGGAGCAGAGGTGCCGAGGTGCTGAGGTGCCCTGTCCCCTTGCTCCTCGGCTCCCTCGCTCCCCAGCTCCCTGGCTCCCCTGCCCCCTTGCCAGCGGCGCGAGCTGCGCGAGCCTTCTCGCAACGTGCGCACGACCCGGCTTGCCTCGTCCAGGCTGATGTAGGCTGCCTGGAAGCGCCAGACCTGCCCATGGGTGACCAGTAGAAAATCGCCCCGGCCCAGCAGTTTCTCCGCGCCAGAGCCGGCCAGCCCCGTGGCCACCTTGGCCTCCTCCGGCGTGGTCACCGTTCCCACCAGCCGTACAGGAATGTTAGCCCTGGTCAGGGAACCGACAGCCGCAGCGGTGGGTTTCTGCGTAGCCAGAACCAGGTGGATGCCCGCCTCTCGGCCTCGCTGCGCCAGGCGCCGAATGCCAGACTCCACCAGCGCGCCGCCAGCTTCCACGAGATCGGCCAATTCGTCCACGGCGACGACGACATGCGGCGTACTTCGTTGTTCCCGGTCTCGCCGTTCCATCTCCTCTACCAGGCGCTGGAGGATGAGCCCGGCCTCCGTTGCATCCAGCGCTGGTGGCACCAGCAGATGTGGCAGATCAAACAACGGCGAAAGCCCGCGCCCCTTCGGGTCGAGCAAGACGATCTGAAGATGCCCCTGGGGATTGTGCAGTGCCAGGCTGAGGAGGAGCGAGCGCAGCAGGGCCGTCTTGCCGCTTCCACTTGTGCCGGCGATCAACACATGGACCACATCGGGGCTGGGCAGTCTGAGTAACAGGGGCACACCGGTGCTGTCGAGGCCAAGCACCGCGGTCAAGGGTGGGATACGGGCCAGCCGGCGGCAGAGAGGCAATAGCGCCACCTCGGCCGGCGCGTCGCGTGGAACCTCCACGTGGATGGTGCTGCCGCTGCGATACACCCGCGCCGAGCGCACCCCCAGCGCCATCGCGATCTCCTCGGCCAAGTTGCTGACCTGGCGCACACGGGTGCCCAGGGACGTGGTCACATCGAAGCGGATCACGCGGGGCATCACCGTTCCCCCCCATACCCGGCCAGGAATTTTGTGTGACTGCAGGACTGTCTCGATCTGAGCGGCCTCCAATTCCAATCGGCGACGCATAGGAACCTCCGCGCAGATGGATACTTGATGGACACAAAGGATTGCTTCCCGGTATAGACCAAATGTTCTATTCCCATTGTATCAGAACATTTGGTCTATGTCAAATCTGATTTCCTGACCGGTTTAGCCGGGTCATGGATGGCCCTCATTGACAAAGTGCGCCTGCGATGGTACATTGGCTGTACCCATCTTAAGTGCTACGGGTGAATGGCTATGACGTACTCTGCCTGGTTCCAATGCATTCGCGGCTGCTCCGGCCGTTACTCCCTCTACGAGGTCATCTACCAGTGTCCCACCTGCGGTGGCCTGCTGGAGGTAGCCCACGATATTGAGGCGCTGCGGGATCGCGGCCCGGCTGCCTGGATGCGGCTGTTCGAGCGGCGCGCCCGCGCCACCGAGTGGCCCTACGGCTCCGGCGTGTGGGG
This sequence comes from Anaerolineae bacterium, assembly GCA_034433615.1. Classification (GTDB taxonomy): domain Bacteria; phylum Chloroflexota; class Anaerolineae; order DUEN01; family DUEN01; genus DAOUAJ01. The sequence continues at coordinate 12,655 of DAOUAJ010000147.1, forward strand.
CAAAAAGGAATGGGTCGTCCCCGACATTGACAACAACTGCATCGTCTCGATGTATGAGGGGCACACCAACCTCTTCTGGGCCGAACGGCTGGGCCAGCAGATCGGCTTGCCTGACCTGTGGGTGAAACTGTGCGGCAACAGCCACACCGGATCGTTCAAGGACCTGGGGATGACGGTGCTGGTCAGCGTCGTCCGTCAGATGATCACTCGGGGCCAGCCCATCCGCGCTGTGGCCTGCGCCTCTACCGGCGACACCTCAGCCGCGTTGGCGGCTTATGGCGCCGCCGCTGGCATCCCCACCATTGTCTTCCTGCCCCGCGGCAAGGTCAGCACCGCCCAACTGATCCAGCCCATCGCCAACGGCGCGCTGGTCCTGGCGTTGGACACTGATTTCGACGGCTGCATGCGCGTCGTGAAAGAGGTTACCCAGGATAACACCATCTACCTGGCCAACTCGATGAACTCCCTGCGCATCGAAGGCCAGAAGACGGTGGGGATCGAGATCGTCCAGCAGTTCGATTGGGCGGTGCCGGACTGGATCATCATTCCGGTGGGGAATCTGGGCAACATCGCCGCGTTGGGCAAGGGGCTCTTGATGATGCAGGACCTGGGGCTCATCAACAAGCTGCCCCGGCTGGTAGCGGCGCAGGCAGCCAAAGCCAACCCACTTTACCAGAGTTATCTCCAGGGATTCCGGGAGAAGGTGATCGTCCATGCTCAGAAGACCCTGGCCTCGGCTATCCAGATCGGCGACCCGGTGAGTTACGAGAAGGCAGTGCGGGTCTTGCAACAGTTTGATGGACTGGTGGAGCAGGCGACCGAGCACGAGCTGGCCAACGCGGCCGCGCAGGCCGATCGCACCGGCATGTACACCTGTCCCCATACGGGCGTAGCCCTGGCGGTGCTGTTTAAATTGCGCGAGCAGGGGATCATCCAGGGTCACGAGCGGGTAGTGGTGATCTCGACGGCCCATGGGCTGAAGTTCACCCAGTTCAAGCTGGGGTACCATGAGGACACGCTGGAGGAGGTGGAGGCGATGCACGCCAACCCGCCTGTCTACCTGCCGGCGGATGTGAAGGTGGTGCAGGACGTTATCGCCCGCCGCCTGGAGGCGATGGCCCGGTGATCCGGATTCAGGATACGGGATGCAGGACGTAGAACGCAGAGATTTAGGCCGTTACGGTCGGCAGATCCTCTTCCCTGCGCTGGGGGAGGCGGGGCAGCGCCGCCTGCTGGACGCGCGCGTGACCGTCGTGGGGTGTGGCGCGATTGGCAGCGTGATCGCTAACCATCTGGCCCGGGCGGGTGTGGGGCACCTGCGCGTTGTAGACCGGGATTTCGTGGAACTCAACAACCTGCACCGCCAGGCCCTGTTTGACGAAGATGACGTAGCGCAAGCGTTGCCCAAGGCCGTGGCCGCGGCCCACAAGTTGCGCCAGATCAACAGCCAGATCGCCATCGAGGAGGTAGTGGCCGACGTCAGCCCTGGCAACGTGCTAGGACTGATCCAGGACGCAGACCTGGTCATGGACGGCACGGACAACATGGAGACGCGCTACCTGCTTAACGATGCCTGCGTGCGCCTGGAGAAGCCCTGGGTCTACGCGGGCGCAGTGGCCTCCTACGGCATGACCATGACCATCGTCCCGCACCGGACGGCCTGCCTGCGCTGCGTCATGCCCCAGCCGCCGGCCCCCGGCACCCTGGCGACGTGCGACACGGCCGGTGTGCTCGGCCCGGCTGTGGCTGTGATCGCTTCTATCGCGGCTGGTGAAGCACTGAAGTGGTTGGCCGGCATGGGCGAGGTCAACCGCGGCATGTTGCACTTTGATCTGATGGACAATCGGCTGGAGCAGTTCGCGAGCGGCAGCCCTCAGCCTGATTGTCCTACCTGTGGTCAGGGTGAGTACACGTTCCTGAACGCGGAGGTGGGGACGCAATCGGTAGCCCTGTGTGGTCGCAACGCCGTGCAGGTGTCCGTGGCTGGCGCGCCGCCTCTCGATCTGGCCCGATTGGCCTGTACGCTGCAGAACATTGGCCGGGTGCGCGTCACCCCTTACCTGCTGCGGGCCGAGGTGGACGGGTATGAGTTCACCATCTTTCCCGACGGCCGGGCGATCATCAAGGGGACCGATGACCCGGCTGTGGCCCGTGCACTCTATGCCCGCTACATCGGGCATTGAGCGTAGCGGACACCCGAAGGGTTTTGGAAGACCCTTCGGGTGTCCGTTGCAGTATCATACTTAAAAACAAGGAGGGTGTTATGAAAATCCGCATTGAGTACTGTGCTGCTTGACACTATACGCCCAGAGCCGTCAGGATGACGGAGCAACTTTTGGCGGACTTTGAGTCGGACATTGAGGAGCTGACGCTTATCCCGTCAAGTGGTGGCGTTTATGAGGTTGAGGTAGACGGCAAGCTGATCTATTCCAAAAAGCAAACAGGACGCCACGCCGAGTACGCTGAGGTAAGGGACGCGATCAGAGCCAGGTTGAAAAGCTAGATACACGAGAAAGGAGGGCCTTCCCGATCAGGAAGGCCCCTTTTCTTATCCCTGCCGGTCCTCGATCTCCCAGCGGGCGCGCGTCTCCTCCCAGGCATGTCGCCCCGCTGCATCTTCCACCTCTCGTCGTTGCCAGAAGTGCACAACGATGTGTGGCCGGTTAAGGGGCCTAGCGGGCAAGTCGGTCGGCGCCGGCGCTATCGCTCGCGTCAACGCCTTGCGCACAAGGGCCAGCCCGGCGCGGGCCGCCAGGCCGACGACGCCCAGGGCCACGGGCACCGCGGCGCGGGCGATGAGCGCGGAAGCCGGACGGCGAGCGGGCGGGGACACAGCGGCCTCAGCCAGCCTGCCGCAACGAGGGCAACGGTCAGCCGTGACCGCATAAGGTTCGCCACAATGAGGGCAAATACGACGCACAGAGGACATAGCCAATCCCTCGCTTCCAGATGGATAATGAATGTCGCATGACGATGAATCGCCGTGCTACCCAGCAGCTTCAGACCTGGCTCTTCAGCCATCTGCTGAAGGCTTCCACAGCTTCCTGGACTTGCCCCAGGATCAGCGACACGCGACGTGACAGAGCCAGCACGCGCTTTGGCTCCAATTCGTAACCATAGATATGCCGCACCCGATGGCGGAAACGCCGGTACTCATCCAGGTCCGCCAACAACGATCCACTGAACAGCGGAGGACGCCCACCTCCACCCGGTTCCCCCATCTGGGTCAATAATGTCTGATGCCATTGTTCGTCCTGAGGCAAGCCACCATCTAATGTCACCGCCACTCGCTCGCAGATACGCTCACACCCTTTGTAGAAATCGTCCACGTAGGTGGCCAGGGCGCGTGTGGCAAACTCATCAGGCGCCTCTCCAGCCCGCTCCAAAGCTACCCTCAACCCCTGAGCGATTCGCCC
>DAOUAJ010000148.1:0-4035 GCA_034433615.1 Anaerolineae bacterium
TAGCTTTTTCTGGAGGGGTGGAACCCCCCTCCAGAAAAAGCTCTTTTAGCCCATACGGGCCACAAGCTAGCCCTTTACCTGCCTGTCTTGGCTCTCAGTCCTCGGAATGGGGCCAAGAGTGGGCAGCCTGCCCTGGACGTCGTGCAGGCCAGGGGTGAGCCGCTGAGTAGAGGATTCTGTGGAGCTTGTAGTCTTCTGAGAGGCGAAGACTACAAGCTCCACACCACCCCGTTCGGGCAGGAGATGGCTGTGGCTGAAAAAACCCACCCTTGAGAGCTCCGGACCTTCCCCACCGGGCGCGGTGAAGGGGGTGTCCGCCCTTGAACCGCCAGCGGGAAGGGGGGATCAGAGGGGATGGGCTGAATAGGTTGGTGCTGCCAATAGCCCTGCGGGCCACAAGATTTCTTGACACTGAAGGTCAATGAGCGTATAATGATAGCAACTTGCCCAGCGGCTCCCTGGACTGCGGGCAGTCTGTCTTGCCTGCCTTGAGCCGCTGAGCGGGCTAAGATTGCACATACGTTTACCCCACAGGAACCGTCGCCTCATATTCTATACGGTGTGCTTGAGGAGGCAAATTGCTATGTATCGAGAGCGCATTGCCCAGGCTTATGACCAGCTTTCGCCCAGCTATCGTCGCATTGCGGATTTTTTGCTGAGCAATTATCGCGAGGCGTCCTTTATGACGGCGGCCGAGCTAGGCCAGGCGGTGGGCGTGGATACCACAACCGTGGTGCGGTGTGCCCAACGGTTGGGATATAACGGGTATCCGGAGCTGATTCATGAGGTACAAACGCAGGTAAAAGGGGAGTTGCAGAGTGCGTACGCGCCGCTGGAGGGAGACACCAGCCTCGTAGCGACCTGGCAGCGCTCTCTCCTGCGCGACATCGAGAACCTGCAACAGGTGCTGGCACTGCCGGCCGAAACACTAGAATCTCTGGTGAGAGCGATAAGATCGGCTCAACGGGTGTTGGTGCTAAGCGCTGGTTATGCCAGTGCTCTGGGTGAAGCTTTTGCCTCAGCCCTGCGACATCTAGGAAAGTGGGTGGACCATGCACCGGTGGAAGCTATGAGTCAAGCTTTCGCTTTGAGCCAGGTGAGACACGAGGATGTGGCTATCGGCATGGCCGCCTCATCTGATGGAGGTGAGGTGGCTGTGGCATTGCAAGTAGCCAAAGGGCGGGGTGCGAAGACGATAGGGATATTTGGTTCCTACACCAGCCCGATAGCTCGCGTGGCCGACTTGAAGATTTTTGCTCCCAATGCCTCAAGTGGCCCATATGCCTCGATGACGGCTATGGCTGCTGTATTGGTAGCCATTCTACAGCTTCTGGCTCAGGGCGACCAGGAAGGGTTCAACGCGCTCTTGTCAGAATTCCAACGCAATTACCAGAGCATCGTCTCCGGCCGTGACCGTGAGGCGTCCGAGTCTCGTTTCAAATTATCGCCGTTAGCGGGATCCGAAGCTGATAAGATTGGGTGAATCCACCGCCGGCTGGCTGAGCGACATCGGACTACTCAAGTGACCGGCACTTATCAAATGCCGGTCACTTTTGTTCCTCACCTACAGTACGCCACGCTGAGTCAAATAAGCGTGGAAGATTTCCTCAAATAAGCGGACATCCGTACGGGTATCCTCGCCCGATGAGCGGAATGGTTCGCCTGTTTGCAGACAGCGAATGAAGTGCTCGGCCTCCCGTTTGTAGCTCCAGGTCCACGCTGGCTGGGGGATGGCCCTGGTAAACGTCTGCACCTTCCCGGCATGGTAAATCTCTACCTCAGCCGGAACCTGCTTCAGTAACAGCGGTGGCGCCCACGTCTGAATCCACCCATGCCGGAAATAGATCTGGGTGTGCTCGTCCCATCGGTAGTAGGAAAGGCTACCGCTCTCGATCACAGCGCGCGTGCCGGCCACGTCGAGGACGACGACCCCCGTGTAGCCGTCGTCATCCAGGTCTACGGCGCGCACCTTGACGTTATCGCCAGCGTCCAGGAACCAGCGCAGCAGGTTGACGTTGTGGGTGTACTGTTGGAGGTAGCCCAGGTACTGGTTCAGGAACTCCGGAGGTAACCAGTCGGGGCCGACCGGCGGCACGGTGGGCATCGGCTCGCCGGTGGTGTCCATCGGCGCGTCCAGCCCGGCGATCCAGTCGCCGCAGAAGCCATGATTGCGCACGTAGGTGATCGGCCCCAACTCGCCGCTGGCTTTGAACTCGTCAATTTTCGCTTTGACCAGCTCGTTGCCGGCGTCGTAGCGTTTCATGTAACCGACCATCAGCCGCTTGCCGGTCTGCTGGGCAGCGCTGAGGATGGCATCGGCCTGGGCCAGCGAGACCGCCATCGGTTTCTCCATGAAGACGTCCTTGCCCGCTAACAGAGCGTCGCGGGCGATCTCGCCCTGGACCATGAAGCCAGCGGAGACGGCGATGGCCTGGATGTCGGGATCGGCCAGCATGGCTAGGTGATCAGGGTAGAGCTTGGGGATGCCGAAGCGGGCCTGAACCTTGCGGCCCAGCTCCTGGCGCACCTCCGCCAGGGCGACCAGTTCGCAGTCGGGGATGGACAGGAAGTTCGGGATATGGACCTTTTGGGCCATGAAGCCGCAGCCGACGTAGCCGAGCCGAATCCTGGACATGAAGGAGCATCTCCTTTGCGCAATTGTGTGACCAATCCACCGACGCCATCTTAGCACAAACCCGACGAGTGAGCAATCAGCCCAACCGGCCTGGCGATCGAGCAGGCCGACACGGTGTGGCCGGAACCTTTGTCTCATCGAGTGTCCCGCACCGGGAAGTACACCGTGTACTTCTCGCCGCGGATCTCGTACAGCGGCACAAAGCGCAGGCCGCGCTCCTGGTTGATCGTGCGATAGGTGTGCACCCAGTAATTCCACTCACGTTCGTTGTCCGGCACTAGCATCGTTTCCGGATGGTCTTTGTTCCCTACCAGCATCCTCTCTTCATCACACAAGCCAGCCAATACCACGGGCCCGTCCATAAAAGCCACAATATTTGGCATATCGGGCAGAGGACAGGCGGTCAAGCCCTTGGGCAATTCTATATGAACCTTGTCCTGCTTCCAGGTGCGATGCAGACTGACGAAGCTGGAAGGAGCGGCCTGGGCGGACTCCGGTATGCCGTTGACTTCAATCACAGGCTCGCCGTGCAACCACCACGGCAGCCGCAGCTTCAGTGTGAACTCGACCGGCTGCTTGCAGGCAATGGCCAGGTTAAAGGCCAGGCGGCGCGGCCGCCTCGTTTCACCAATGAGCGTGTCCCATGTTTGCGTGACCTTAACGACGACGCCGGATCGCTGCCAGGCCAGCTCGGTGGGAATATACTGGCACACAACCAATCCCTCGGCGTCCTCAAAATAGACACTATCAGTGTAACAGGAAGCGTGGGCCTGTACCAGCGTGCCGTGACAGCACCAGAAATCGTCGGTGGGCGTGCCCCATCGCTTGATCCCGCCCGCCTGCAGCGGCAGGAAGTAGGCGACCATCCCTGTCTCGGGGTGTTGCTGGGCGAGGATCCCATTGTACAGATTGCGCTCCCAATAGTCGGCATAGGAGACGTCCCCGGTCCAGCGCAGCAGGTATTCGGCTAGCCGCATCATGTTGTACACAACACAATGTTCCTGATTCTTGTCTCCCAGGCGCGCCGAAAGCTCACCGGGCGGGGTCCAGATCTCACCGCAAGTCTGGCCGCCCGTGCAGTAGAACCCGCGCTCGGTGACGGCCTGGCGCCAATACGCTTCGACGATGTCACGCCAACGCTTTTCGCCGGTGACCTCCCAAGCCCGCGCCGCCCCCTGCACCTCCGGGATAGTCGTGTTGGCGTGCATGTTGGTCAGGACGTCCTCACCTGCCAGCAGGCGCTCGAACAGGCGCGGTCGGTCATAGCGGCGGATCAGGTCAAGATGCTCCTCTCTGCCGGTGATGGCATAAAGGTCGGCCCACACCTCCAGCATCCCGCCCGTCTCCACGTCGAGGATGTCGTCCATCTGTTGGCGGGTGAACTGGCCGGTCCAGCGGTG
>DAOUAJ010000149.1:0-5666 GCA_034433615.1 Anaerolineae bacterium
GCTGGCGGCTGAGAGAGAGTAGACATGTTCTCCTCCATAATCGAGAATACAGATCCCAGAAAGGATACCCGCTTTCTCTCAAAAACACCAGTCGCTCTATGGATTGTTCAAGCGCGAAAAGTTAGTGACATTGGGCTGAAGCCCGCTCCACGGGGCTGAAGCCCGCGCCACCGCTATGGGGCTGTCGGCAGCTCCACCGTCGCAGTAGTTCCTTTGTCTACCTCACTCTGCACCGTGATCGCTCCGCCGTGCAGGTCTACCATTCGCTTGACAATGGATAACCCCAGACCGGTGCCCGGCGTCGAGCCCACGTTGCCAGCCCGATGAAACGGCTCGAACAATCGCGCCTGATCCGCCGCCGGGATGCCGATGCCGTGATCTTCCACCTCGAAGACCACGCGCTCCTCCCACCGCCGCAGCGCCAGCCGCACCTGGCTGCCGGCCGGCGAGTACTTGATGGCGTTGCAGAGCAGGTTGGCCAAGATGTGGTACAAAAGCTGCTCGTCCATCACTGCCGGCAGGCTCTCCGGATCCTTCAGCCCGGTCAGGTCCAATATCAGGCGATGCTGCTTCCCTATCCCCAGTTGAAACTCCTCCACCAGGCTGCGACAGAAGGGGATCAGATCCAGCGGTTTTGGTTCGAACGCCAGCCGGCCAGCTTCGGCCCGGCTTATCACCAGCACATCGTCCAGCAACCCCAACATGCGCTGCACTGTGTCCCGGATGCGCTGCAGGTGCGTCAGCTTCTTTTCCTCAGGCCAGCGGGGGCCGTAGTGTTCCAGCAGCTCGGCCGAGGAGAAGATAGCCGTCAGAGGGGAGCGGAACTCGTGGGAGACCATGGAGACGAAGCGGGTCTTGAGCTCGTTCAGCTCCCGTTCCCGCTCCAGGGCACGGCTTACCTCCTGGTGGGCCTGGCGCAATTGTTCGTTGGCGGCCTCGAGCTCGGCCGTGCGTTGGGCCACGCGGCGCTCCAGTTCCCGGGTGTACTCCTGCAGCTCCTGGTGGAGGCCAGCGTTCTCCAGCGCCAGCGCGACCTGCCCGGCCAGCGCTTCCAGGAACTCCAGCCATTCCCCATCGAAGTCTCGCCGGGTGCGGTGGAAGGTCTCCAACACCCCCAGTACCCGCTCCTTGGCGATCAGGGGCGCGGCATAGTAGGCGGCAAAGCCTTCTTCCCGCAGCAACAGAGTCTGCACGAAGTCCTGGGCCCGTGTCAGGTCGCTGATACCCAGGGAGCGACGCTCCAGGGCGGCACGGCCGGCGTACCCTTCGCCCAGTTGCAGCCGGGGGTGTTGGGTGATATCGTTGTGGAAGCCGCGGCCGGCGGCGTACTCCAGGGTCAGGGTGTCCGGGTTGAACAACAACACCGCGGCGGCGTCTACGCTCAATTGCATGGTTATCTCGTCCAGCAGAACACGCAGGGTGACGCGCGGGTCCAGGCTGCCGGTGATGGCCATGTCAATGTTGCGTAGCGCCTGGACCCGCTTCAGGCGGCGCAGGGCATCGTCGTACAGGCGGGCGTTCTCCAGGGCAGCCGCGGCCTGGTTAGCCAGGGCCTGGAAGGTGTCCACCCGCTCGGAGGTGAAGAAGCCGGGGAGGTCGTTATACAGGTTCAGGGTGCCGAAGGTATGCCCGCGGCTGATGAGCGGGAAGGCGGCGCTGCTGCGGAAGCCGTAGCGTTCAGCGATGGGGCGCCAGGGGGCAAAATGGGGGTCAGCAAGACAGTCGTTCGTGATCACCGGGAAGCCGCGGTGGATGGCGCGGCCGGTGGGCCCCTGGCCTTCAGGCGTCTCGTCCCAGCGCACGACGATCTGGCGGGGGTAGGGGTGCTCGGCCGGGAACTGAGCGAGGACGGTCACGCGGCCGTCTGCTTCGGCGCGGCCTAGCCAGGCCAGACGCACGCCGAAGCTCTCCACGCAGGTGCGGGCGGCCTCCAGGGCCACAGCCTGCAAATCCAGGCCCTCGGCCAGTTTCTGCGCCCCGGCGTAGAGGGCGGTGAGGATCTGCAATTGTTGGGCCAGTTGTGCCTCGGCCTGCTTACGTCCGGTGATGTCGGTCCACGCCCCCACGATTTCCACAGGATTCCCCTGCTCGTCGCGCAGGAGCCGGAGTTCGTCCTGTACCCAGAGCGACTCGCCGTTCTTTTTGAGAAAACGATACTCGTGCACCAGCCAACCCCGGACAAGAACTTCGGTTGATTGGGCCAGGGCTTGCTCGCGGTCCTCCGGGTGCAGGTGATCGGCCCACCAGCCGGGCTGCAACGCCTCTTCGGGCGTGTACCCCAGCCAGGTGGCGATGTTGGGGCTCACCCAGGTGGACGACAAGCCGTCGGGGTTGAGGGTGTAGATGATGGCCGGGCTGACGGCAAGCAGATGGGCCAGGTGTTGCTGGCTTTCCCGCAAGTCTGCCTCCGCTCGCTCCCGCTGCTGATGCTGTTCCTGCAGGCTTTGGGCCATTTCGTCGAAGGCGCGGGCCAGTTGGCTCAGTTCACCCATCCCGTAGCGGATGCCGGTGCGAGCGCTCAGGTCACCCCCGGCCATACGTCGCGTGGCGGCCAGCAGGGCGTTCACCCGCCGCAGGAGAAACGCCTCGCCGCCCAGCCAGGCTGCGGCCAGCGCCAGCAACGTCACGATCCCCAGGCCGATCAGGTTGCCGCGCAGCATCCGATCCGCCTCGCCATAGACCTGGGCGGTGGGGATGCCCACGAGCACACGGCTATTCCCGGCCAACGGGGCAAAAGCATACAGGCGGCGCACCCCGTCAACGCCCCTGGCCTCGACCGTCCCCGGGCCGCGCTGCGCCAGCACGATCTGGATGATCTCAACATCGGGCGCCGTCTTCCCTACCCACTTTTCGCCTTCCAGCGTGCGCGCCAGCACCGTGCCCTGGCCGTCCAGCACGGTCAGCACGGCGCCCTCGGGCAGCGACGTCTGGGCCAGGTAGCGGTTCAGCCAGGCCAGGTCCAGCCCTGTAGCCACCACCCCCTGCATCTGCCCGGCCTCATCCAGCAAGGGATAAGCGAAGGTAGCCATGGACCGGCGCGTGACCCGGCCCATGATGTACCCGCCGGCGACGAAGCGCCGCGTCCGCACCGCCTCTTGAAACCAGGCGCGGTCGGCATAATTGACTGGGCCATCTGGCGGCACGGCGCTGCACCACAGGTCGCCGTTGGGCCGGGTCACGACCAGGTTGGCATAGAGCGGATGCTCCGCGAGCAGAGCGGCGAAGAGGGCAGAGCAGGCTTCGGCATCGCCGCCCTTTACTTCCGGGAGGTGAGCCAGGCCGGCCAGCAGTTGGCGGGTGCTCTCGGTCAGCAGGTCTTGCTGGACGGAGACGTGCGAGGCCAGAAGCAGCGTCCCCTGCCGAGCGGCTTCGGCCACGGCCTGCCGCTCGTGGGCCGCGGTGTAGAGGATCAGTCCCGCCGCCGGGAGGATGGCCAGCAGGACCAACAGGATCAGGCGGAAACGGAGGCTGAAGAAACGGCTCATTCTTACATTCCCCACACGGTGATGGGCATGCCTTCGTAGTGCTCCTGACGCTGGAAGATCTTCTCCTCCCACGCCCTGCCCGGGGTGCGGTCGAAGATCACCAGGTGCGCCTCTTCCGCACCACAGCGGTCAGCATATTCCCAGGTCTGGGCCAGCCCCTCGGCCAGGGTCGCCTCCAGCGACTTGTGCAACACCTTGAGTTCGATCACGGCCCGTTGGGTGCCGCCCGGATAGGGCCAGATCACCAGCAGGTCGGTGCGCCTGCGCCCCAGCCCATACTCCCGCTCCACCCGCCCGCCGGTGTTGACGATGCGCTGCAGAAACGCCTGCAACAGCAACTGCGGCCCCGCCTCCTGGTACTCAAAGCGCTCAATCCACGCCTCAGAATGCTCCCGGAAGAAGTGCTGGAAGGCCTGGAGCAGTTTGGACAGGTCCAGCCAGCCATCGGGACGGATGTACCAGGCGATTTGTACCGTACTCTCCAGATTAAGTTGAGCAATCCAGGTCAGCTCGCGGGGGATGATCTCACCATAGATGGGATTGGCAATCTGAGGCCCGGCCGCAGTGCGGCGCACCAACCCCAGGTCAATCACATATTGCAGGTCATCCGGGCTCACCTCCCGCTCCAGGTCCACACCTTGCAACATAGGTGCGATCACCCGCCGCACCCGCTCCTCCTTGAGCTTGTCTACCAATTGGTCCAGGTGGGTCTCGCGGCGCAGGATGAGGTTCTCCTTGGCCTGCAAGATCATCTCAGCAGTGATGGGGCGGGTGCGGTCACGCCCCTCCTTCATGCGGAAGCAGGTCTCGTAGGCCAGGGCATTCACCAGCCAGGGCTGGCCGGAGGTGAGGTCCCAGACCAGGTTAAGGGCTTCGGACTCAAAGGGCTGGCCGGTCTCCTGGGTGTGTTGCTGGAGCAGCCTCAAAGTCTCCTCCCGGCTGAAGTCCCCCAGGCGCAGCGATTCGGCCTTGATATTAAAGGCACTGCCGCCGGTGATGATGGCCTTCTCCCGATCGGAGTGAATGCGATAGTCGCGCACATCCCGCACCCCACAGAGGATGACGCTCTGGGGGAAAGCCTGGGGGCGGTTGGGATAGCCGGCGCGCAACTGACGCAGCACGGTGATCAGCGTATCGCCGACCAGCGCATCAATTTCGTCAATGAAGAGGATAGTGGGTTTGGTGGCTGAGCTGCACCAGCGTGCCAGGAAATCGCTGAGCGAAGGCGCCCCCAGGGCGATCAGATCGCGGGCGATTGTGTCGGCAGAAGTGTCGTGCAATACCCAGCGTGCCTGGCTGCTGAGTTCTTGGAGCAGCGCGGTCAGCCCCTCATTGATCCGCTCACGATACCCTTGTGCCACCTCGAAATTCACGTACAGAGCGCGATACTGACCAGTGCGGTTGAGGTACTCCATCAGCGCCAGCAGACAGGTGGTCTTGCCGGTCTGCCGTGGCGCGTGCAGCACGAAGTACTTCTTCTGGGCGATGAGCATCAGCACCTCGTCCAGGTTGATCCGCTCCAGCGGGGGCAGGCAATAGTGGTCCTGGCAGTTGACCGGACCGGCGGTGTTGAAGAAACGCATGAGGATCTTCTCCCGCGCGATCAGTCGAGGCCGGCCTCATCCCGCAGGATCTCTGCCATATTCAATCGTTCCCACGGCGCGTCAATGTCATCGCGGCCGAAGTGGCCATATGCCGCGGTCGCCTTGTAAATGGGACGGCGCAGATCCAGGTAACGGATGATGGCGGCCGGACGCAGATCAAAGTGTGCCTTGATCAACTCGACAATCCGTTCATCCGGCACCGTGCCCGTCCCGAACGTTTCCACGGCGAGGGAAACCGGCCGCGCCACCCCGATGGCGTAGGAGATTTGCAACTCGAACCGGCGGGCTAACCCCGCGGCCACCACGTTCTTGGCGATGTGACGCGCCATGTATGCGCCCGAACGATCAACCTTTGTGGGGTCCTTGCCGGAGAAGGCGCCACCGCCGTGCCGGGCGACCCCCCCATAAGTGTCCACCATGATCTTGCGACCGGTCAGGCCAGCATCCCCCAACGGGCCGCCGGTCACAAAACGGCCTGTGGGGTTGATGTAGATCTTGGTGCGTTCGTCAATCATCTCGGCGGGCACCACGTGCCTGATCACCAGATCCATCACATCTCGACGAATCTGGGGCTGGT
>DAOUAJ010000150.1:0-7351 GCA_034433615.1 Anaerolineae bacterium
TTCAACGGTTGGAATCAGACTTCCCATCCTCTGCGTCAGGGGCGCGATGGCACCTGGGAGACCTCGATTGATTTGCCGAAAGGACGTCGTTATCAGTTTCTCTATTTGATCAATGGCAGGCAATGGCAGAACGATCCAGAGGCTGATGGCTATGTGGCCAATGAGTTCGGCACCTACAATTCCATAGTATCCACCGAGTTGCCCTCTGACGAGATGAAGATCACTCAGGAGGCTTAAGCTATGTCAAAGAAAGTGGTAACCTTCGGCGAGATCATGATGCGACTATCGCCACCAGGGTTTTTGCGGTTCGGGCAAGCCCGTTCGTTTGATGTCATCTATGGCGGTGGCGAGGCCAACGTGGCCGTGTCGTTGGCTAACTTCGGTGTGCCGGTGGAGTACATCACTCGTTTGCCCAACAACGATCTAGGGGACGCATGTCTCCAGTTCTTGCGTCAGTACGGCGTGGGAGTGGATAAGATCGTGCGCGGCGGCGACCGGCTGGGCCTTTACTTTATGGAGATGGGCGCTGTGCAACGCGCTAGCGCAGTGATTTACGACCGGGCCAACTCGGCCTTTGCTACCATTCAGCGCGGGATGGTGGATTGGAAAGGAGCCTTTGCCGACGCGGACTGGTTCCATTGGACTGGCATCACTCCGGCCATCTCGGCCGGGGCAGCCGACGTTTGCCTGGAAGGGGCTCAGACGGCCAGAGAGATGGGACTGACAGTATCGTGCGACTTGAACTATCGTGCAAAGCTGTGGAAATGGGGCAAGACAGCGAGCGAAGTGATGTCTGAATTGGTGCGCTACTGCGACGTCGCCATTGGCAACGAGGAGGATGCTGACAAGGTGTTTGGAATCAAGGCACCTGAGACCGATGTAACTGCCGGCAAGGTAGCAGCCGATAAATATCGTTACGTGTGCGAGGAGCTGGCGAAACGCTTCCCGAACTTGAAGACCGTTGCCATCACGCTGCGCGGTTCAATTTCGGCCAGCCACAATACCTGGTCGGGGGTGCTATGGAATCAGGGGGAGTTCTATATAGGCCCCACCTACGACATCACCCACATTGTGGATCGAGTGGGGGCCGGCGATGCATTCATGGGAGGGCTGATCTACGGCCTGCGCACCTATGGGAACGATCGGCAGCGAGCACTGGATTTTGCTGTGGCGGCTTCTTGCTTGAAGCATTCGATCTTTGGTGACTTCAACATGGTGACCGTCGCCGAAGTCGAGAAGTTGATGGGCGGCGACGTCTCTGGGCGGGTCTCGCGCTGAATTAAAGGGAGGGCCGAAGAAAAATGGCACGGTTCAGCAGGCTGGAAGTCCTGAATACCATCATCAATCTCGGGCTGGTGCCAGTCTTTTACCATGCCGATGTAGAAACGGCGAAGAATGTGGTAAAGGCGTGCACCGAGGGCGGAGCCAAGGTTGTGGAGTTCACCAATCGGGGTGATTTCGCGCCGGAGGTTTTCCGGCAATTGTCACAATTCGTGAGCCGGGAAGCTCCGGAAGTCATCCTGGGGGTGGGCTCTGTGATTGACGCACCGACGGCGGCCATGTACATTGCCTACGGCGCCAATTTTGTCGTCGGGCCTGTCCTCAATGAGGAGATCGCCCGGCTGTGCAATCGCAGAAAGGTGGCTTACATGCCCGGCTGCGGCAGTGCTTCTGAGATCTCCTATGCTGAGGAGCTAGGCGTGGAGATCGTCAAGATTTTCCCAGGTGACTCAGTGGGGGGGCCGGAGTTCGTCAAGGCGGTGTTGGGTCCTTGCCCGTGGACGCTCATCATGCCAACTGGCGGCGTTGATGCCACTGAAGAAAGCATAAAAGCCTGGTTCAAAGCTGGTGTAGCGTGCGTCGGTATGGGCTCGAAATTGATCCGTAAGGATTTGGTCGCGGCTGGTAACTGGGCAGAGATAACCGCTAAAGTGCGTCAGGTGTTAGATTGGATCAAGGAGGCGCGAGGAACTCGGTAAAGAAGCCCGTGAACCTTTGACCAATAGAGAGCCGGAGGAATCAGGCATGTCCTCCGGCTTTCTATTGGTGCTCTGTGCTTCTACAGAGGGCTGTTAGCATAGGCTAACTGGACAACATGGTGGAGGCGACGGGCAATTCCACGCGCAGAATATCTTCATCGGTCTCCGGACTTGACCAGGTCAGCCGACCGCCGTGGGCCTGGATCAGCATTCGGGCAATGGCGAGGGGAAGAGGAAGAGTGGATTGAAGCCTGAGCTCCACAGGATCTCTTTTTGTATTGGTCTCAGATGAGGTGACATGCCCAATGAGTGTCAGAGTGCCCTTGCCGTCGGGCGATGGCACGATGTGGATATCGAAGGCGCTGTGGGGAGGTGATTGCTGAGCAGCAAATCGAAGGAGTAAGGTCAAAGCTGCCTGCAGACGTTCCTGGTCTGCTGGGATAATGTGAGGCCGATCGCCGCCAATGATGTGGAAGGTCTGATCACGGGTGACCAGGTATGAGGTAAGCTCAGTGACCGCGTTGTGGAGCACCTGGCGAACGTCAAGCGGTTGGATATTGAGAGCAAGCTGACCTTGCGTTACCTTGAAAGCGTCTGATACCAGTGCGATCAGATCCGCGACTCGTCGGGCACTCGCATGAATAATGCGTACTTGCTCTGCCTGCTCGTCTGTCAGTGGGCCAAAGTACCCCTCTAGCAACACTTCCGCGTACCCGATGATGGAGGACAGAGGACTGCGCAGATCATGCGCCAGCATGGAGACAAATCTATCAGGTGTCATCTGGTCAAGAGCACCTTCCGATTGCGTGAGCAACTGGCGGCCCAGCATCTGGTTCTCTGCTGCTGGCGCAGATGAGGTGGGAGGCTCATCGGTATTCATTAGTAGGCACATTTGACGGTTGCTCCGTGAGATTTTTCTTGACTGTAGCCACTATCTCGGTGCCACGGAAAGGCTTTATAACATAATCATTTGCGCCAGCCGAGAGGGCTCGTTCTATGTCACGAACCTGTCCTCGAGCGGACAACATGATGATGGGTATAGAGCGCATGCGTGGGTTGGCCCTGATTGCTTGAATAGTAGCGACCCCGTCCATAACAGGCATGATCATGTCGCAGATCACAAGATCAGGGGGAAGCCGTTCTAGCATCTCCAGTGCCTGGCGCCCATCGTAAGTGCTGAGAACTTCGAATCCGGCTGTGCCGAGGAAAATAGAAATCAGTTGAGCGAGCTCAGGTTCGTCATCAATTATTAGAATGCGTTTTTTCATCATGGCTCTTTGGTGATCCTTGCTTCCTGTTGTGAGATCTGACAAAGGCATCCTCAGCATTTGATTTGGAGAAAACAGTTGAATCAGATTGAAATCGTCATATTCATCTTAAGCCGGTGAAGCCTCAGAGTCAATGTCACCTCGGTACCACACGCCACGAACGTCGAGACAAAAAGCATACCACGAAGCCGTGAAGTGACGCGAGGCCCATGAAGCACGAAGAGCACGAAGCGGCGGGCCTTCATGGTCCAAGCGTGACCGCCCCAAGACTGCACAGCGGTTAAAACCGCGTGCTACGCCAGGCAAAATCGCCCTTCGGCGGTTCTTCCGGTCGGCGAAGGCCGACCTTGCCACGAGTAGCCCGCGAATTCATTCGCCGGGAATTTTAACAATGTCAAGTTAATGTTCCGGTTTATAGGCGAGCAGCGTGATCAGACGCTGTCGGAAGGAGAGACTGCCGTCACGTTCACGATGCACCTGCATGCCGGCTGCATCGCCTTCGATGGCTGCGTCCAACATGGTGCTGACAGCCTCGATCGTGTCTTCATCGGCATTGGCCATATTGAGCCAGTCATCCAGGCGCTGTTCAGTCTCGCTCAGATCGCACTGATCAATCTCCAACCCGACCGCTGTAACCAGATTTCGTATGTGGTCGGCTGTAAGTAGCGTCACATGGGAACTGTCTCGCCGCAGCTCGATGACGTTCTGGGTGGCCCGTTTGACCGGATCGTCATCTCCCACCAAGTCATGGATGAGGACGCGCTTGCCTGGGCGGCAGACGCGAGCCATCTCACGGACGGCTACGGCCGCGTCCGGAAGACGATGAAGGCCATAGGCGCAGGTGACCAAGTCGAAGGAGTTATCTGGGAAGGTCAACCGGCCGGGGTCAGCCCAATGAACATAGACATTGTTGTAACCAGCGCTCAGCCGAGCGAGCTCTGCTTGCTCCAACAGATGCGGCTTGACGTCAACGGCAGTGACCTGATCCACCAGCGGAGCCAAGGCCACAGCCAATGCTCCATCTCCTGTGGTGATGTCCAACGCCTGCTCGTCCGGCTGAGGACGGCTGATGCGCAGAATGCGCTCGATTTGCGCCTGGCTGAGAGCGTGGAAATTGAGTCTGATCAGTGAAGCTGACCCTGCCACCGGCCGACTTGCGGCGTTGGCGGCGGGCTGCTCCATACCATGGAGATGTTCCACGCGATTGGCGTAGATGAGCGTCCACCGTTCGTGCCCCCAGGTGAACTTATGGATAGCCGTGTTGTCCTGGTAAACGCTAACGTGGTGCCCGCCAACCAGGGTGCGGAGCAGCGTGGACATGGTTCCGCCGTGGGTCACCATCGCGATGTGTTGCCCCCAAAACTGGTTGAGAACGAGGCGCAGGGCGGATACCACGCGAGCCCGAAAAGCCATGTATGTGGGAGCCGTTTCCGGTGTCGGGTTCCACGGCTCATCAGGGAGGCCCCGACTTTCGGTGAAAGGGGGGAATTCCTCCCAGTAAGGTTTATCAGTCTCCTCCAGACCGGGCTGAATATGAACAGGCAGCCCCAGGTGGAATGACAGAACATCGGCCGTCTGCCGGGCGCGCACCATGGGGCTGGAGACGATCACGTTGACGGATTCGTTCTTGGCCAGCCATTCTCCTAACCGATGCGCCTGTTCCCATCCCTGAGCGGTAAGCCCACTATCTGGACCTGCGTCAAGTTCGTAGCGATTGCTCAAAGACTCGGCGTGACGAATCAGGAGTAGGTGTGTATCCTGAAGCGAGCTCATGGAAATCAGTATAGCGATTTCGGGGGACCTGTCAATGTGGGGCCCGTGAGTGCGAGGGATTTCTCAAAGTAGTCGTTTTAGCAACCGATATCGGACGTGGGAACTACTCACAGCATGCCCATCTCTTTACGCTTGCGCCAGGCTTCCTCTACGATTTCGTTGATCGCCTGCTCTTGTTCGCGGGTGAGAGGCGGCTCTGTCTCTTGAGCCATCAATTCAGCCGCTCGCGCTTTGGCCTTCTCCTCGATGCCACGCATCTCCTGCGACCAGGCTGAATCCCAACCGAGACGCTCGAAAAGCCTAGATAAGTAGCATTCCTGGCGGAAGTTGGCGTTGGTGTGGGGGTGGGCCAGATAGTGGCCGCCGATGCCCACCTCTTTGATCACATCCAGGGCGATGGTCTCCGGTGTTACCTCAAATCCTCTCAGCATACGGCGCACTGCACCGGCGATTTCGTTGTCAATAACCAACTGCTGGGGTGAGAAAGTGACGGCATTTTCCAGGTGCCCCATGGTCCCGATGCCGGTCGAGCCAGCCAACAGGGGGAACAGCATGGATGCGACCTTCTCCATGCCAGCCTGCACACCGGGATAACAGGCATCTGTCTTGCCACCATGGGTGCCGCCCGGCCGGCCGTAGTACTCGGTGATCATCTGCACGGTGGCGGCTAACAGCGGCATCCGCTCCGGGCTGGCGTAGGTATAGGCGCCGCTGGCCATGTCCGCTATCGTCGGGCAGATGTCCACGCTGACGATGGCCTGTGGGTCAACAGCGTAGCACAACACCAGGCCGCCCAGCGTCTCGGCCAGCCCCACGGTCAACGTTCCGGCCGAAGTGATCGGCGCGGTCGCGCCCCCGCTGGGCATGGTATCCAGGGATTGAGGCAGCCCCAGCTTGACATAGTCCATCACGATCTCGGCCATGTTGCGGTCAAGGCACAAAGGCGACCGGGCCTCGGCGTAACCGACCAGCACCGGCTCCCGGCGCAGCGCCTCTCGCCCTCCGGCCACCACCTCGGCGATGCGGGTGATGTACTGCACATCGGTGCGGTCAAAAGTCTCGACGCCCCCCAGCTTTCGGGTGTGCTTGACCAGCTCCGCAGCCATAACGATGGGGCGCATGGGAAAGGGGATCTCCTGGGCGGAGACCGGCAGGCCCATAAAGTCTACGTTCTCCAGGGCATCAGCCAGGCGGATGCTGGCACGCACATCTTCCATGGTGGCCAGACGCCGTCTGCCTTCCAGATCATAGATGAACATGCAGAAGCCGCCAGCGTTAGTTGTAAAGTCGGTGCGAACTTGATGGGGACGGGTGGAGAAGTAGATCTGAGAGTAACGAACGGCTATCTTCTGAGGGATGCGGTTGGGATCCGCATAGGCCGCGCGCATCTGATCTACGGCGCCTTGGACTACGCCTGGGGGGAATCGCACCACCATAGATGCGCGGTTCACCCGACAGCCAAAGGCTTCCAGGTAATCCAACGCCTCGTGGCTATCTATCCGCATCCCCACCTCTTCCAGTACGAGGAGCGCACTCTGGTGGATGAGCTCCATCTCTTCTCGGGTCAAGACTCGAATTGGCTCGATGATTCTTCCCATGTTTAGCCTTCATGCCGGGTGAAGGGCCACCCGCCGCCCTTCGGCTGCGCTGAGATAGGCACTGTAGATTACGTTCACCACGTCGCGACCTAACAGGGCATCTGACTGAGGCGGACGGTCTTCAATCACCGCTTTCACAAAGTCACGCAGCTCCTGCGGATAGCCGAGGGCCCATTCCTCGTCTGGGCTGGGAAAGGACCAGCCAGCCTTGGTCTCCAGCTTCTCAGCCAGGTATTCATCAGCGAAGACCGCAGGATCGGGGGCATAGGCGCGGATCGGCCCGCCGTGAGTCAAGTCGCAGATGATACGAGCATTAGAGAGGGAGAACTCCAGCCTGTCGCGCATGCCTCCCAGGAGGGTATCGGTGGCGATGAAGATGCCCCGTGAGCCGTCGCTAAATGTCACGATGATGGCGGACCAGTCCTCTACGTCCTTCCAATCCCTCACCAGCCAGGGGCTACCCTCAGCCTGAAAAGCGGACATCTTAGTCAGAGAAGCTACCTCTCCTATCACCGAAACGGGCAGAATCGGCACACCGTTGCGAGCCAGGCCTTCACAGCGCTTGAGGTAGAGGGCGACACCGATGGGGTGCGTTCCCAACCGCAACAAGCTTCCGCCTCCGCTCTCGCGCCACGACTTAGCATAGGCAGCGTGAGAACCACTGTGACTTTCCTCGCCCCGGATGTCGAGCAATACACCACCGCTCGCCTCTATCAATCGCTTGGCTTTCTGA
>DAOUAJ010000151.1:0-4754 GCA_034433615.1 Anaerolineae bacterium
CAGCCATCTGCTGACGGCTGACGGCTGACGGCTGACGGCTGACTGGGGGACGCGCCGCTCATCGGCTCCGACTACGCCGGCTTGGTCTACAAGCTGTTCACCCGTGGCGACGAGGATATCATCGCCATCTGGAGCAACGCCCCCACGACCGTGACGCTGAATTTGAACCTTGCTGGCGGCCCCACCCTGTTCAAGGACGTCACCCTGACGCGCGTCTTTGGCCCGAAGTGTCCCACCGTGGACTGCGGGGGGTTAAGCGAGGCCGAGCGAACGCGGGTGGACGTGGGTAGCACGCGACTGAGCAGCCCGCCGTCCGGCATCAGCGTGGCGCCCTTGCAGGAGTTCTACTTCCTCTCGGTGATCAGCGACCGGCCGGGCTTTGGCTGGCTGGCCGACCTCTCGACCGGAAACGGAGAGGCGGATTAAAGGGGCGCGGAGACTACATCGAAACGAAAGCGGCGCTGAAAGCGCCGCAGCAAGCGTAAAATCGGCACGCCGAACAGCAAGATGAGCAAGGCATTGCCTGCCGCTCGCCACAAGTCCCATCCCAGCGAGGTAACCATGTAAAACACCGCGTACCGCTTGAGGGTCTCCTGCCACGTCATGCCCGGCTGCCAGTACATGGCCGAGTCGCCCGGCTGAAAGACGAACGGCCAAAACCACAGATTCATGATCGCGCCGAAGACCAAGCCCAAGAGGAAGGCCCAGGCTGCTAACGTCATCACCTCCAGGCGGGAGTGCTGTTGCAGCCATCGTTGAGGGATCGCCGCGCTGAGCAACCCCATCCAGCCCGTGGCAAACATCTGGTAGGGCAACCAGGGCCCCACACCGCCACCCAGCAGCGCCGACGTCAACAGCGCCAGCGCGCCGAGCAGGAAACCGAACGTCGCGCCATAGGCGTAGCCAGCTAAAATCGGGAGGAAAAAAATGGCATTGAACCCTTGCGGCCCTGGCAATGCCCGCAACGTGGCGCTGATGGCCGTGAGCACCCCCAGCACCGCGATGCTCTTGGCGTTTATGCCGCCCGCCGTCAGATTCGCCAGGATGGCACCCAGACAGATGACGACCAGCACCCCCAGCACAAATGGAGCGTCCTGTGCGTGAGCCATGGCGGATTGAACGTTGCTCTGAACGGCGGAGGAGAAAAACGGCGATAGGAAAGCCACCACCCCGACGAGGGTCGCCGCCACCAGAATGCCGAAGTTCAGCCACCGCTCGCGCCGACCAGCGGCGGTTGGTCTGTCCCCTGGACTGTCGTCCAGGCTTCGCCCCGAGGCTCTGCCCGAGGGGACAGGCTGACGGAAAGGCCGGGGAAACACGCCGCCTCGAGTGTGTACAACCTCAGGCACCGTGCTTTTAGCCTGTGGCCCGAATGGGCTACCGGTGCCGGTGATCGCAGATCCATCCTCCAGACACCCTCTCATGCATCCCCCCTGAAGGCAGTCGGCGTAGCCGTCCGGCTGAGTACCAGCGCCCGAAGCACATCGTCCACTGTGACCAGCCGGGGGTCTCGAAAAAGCTTGTTCACCTGAGATGCAAACACGACCGATTCGGACATCACCTCACGCGCCGGCCCATCCACCACAATCTGCCCCTCGGCCATCAAGGCCACACGGTCCGCGCAGCGGGCCGCCAGTTCCACGTCGTGGGTGGCCATAATGATCGCCTTCCCCTCGGTGCGCAGGGCGTTGAGAATGGCGATCAGCCGTTCCTTCTGCGGGTAATCCAGCCCGCGCGTCGGCTCGTCCAGCAGGATCACGCGCGGCCCCGCCACCAGGATGGCCGCCAGCGCCACCCGCTGCCGCTCGCCTGTGCTCAGATCGCGCGGGTAGCGGTCGGCCAGGTCCCCCAACCCCAGGCGCTCCAGCAGTTCCCAATCCGCGTCCGGGTCCGGCGGCATCCCGTGGCTGCGGCGGGTGAAGGCCAGCTCCTGCGCCACGGTGTCCGCGAAGAGCAGCGCGTCCGGGTGCTGCGGCACGTACCCCACCGATCTGGCCAGCACGTTCGTACTCGTCTGCCGCGTGTCTAGCCCGGCCACTATCACCTGCCCGCCGTCCGGCTTCAACAACCCCACCAGATGCTTGAGCAGCGTTGTCTTTCCCGACCCGTTGCGCCCCATGAGAGCCACGAACTCGCCGGGACGCACGTCCAGCGACACGCCCACCAGCGCAGGCCGCCCATCGTAGCTATGCCAGACATCCCGGACCCGCACCAGGGGCTCACTCGTCTTTCGATTATGAGCTTCCGAGTGCGCGTCGTGCGCTCCAAAATCTCCGCGTCCCCACGTCTCCGCGTCTCCGCGTCTCCCTGACGCCGACGGAACGGCCGCAACGTGCTCGCCCAGGCCGTTCAACTCACGGGCAAAGCGTCGGCCATCTTTGATGGTGAGAGGCAGGGGGGTCCACCCCAGCGCCTTGCCCAACGTGACCAATGGGGGCGTCAGATCCACCTGCGCCAGGACCTCGTCCGGCCGGCCCAGGATGGGGGGACGCCCATCGTTTGGGAAGTAGAGAATGCGATCAGCGTATTGCACCACCCGCTCCAGCCGGTGCTCGGAGAGGATAACGGTCAAGCCCAGGTCCTGGTTAAGCTGGCGCACGGCGACCAGAACCTCTTCGGCCGCCTGGGGATCAAGCTGGGAAGTCGGCTCGTCCAACACCAGGATACGAGGTTGCAATGTGAGGACGGCCGCGATCGCCACCCGCTGCTTCTCGCCGCCGGAAAGGGTGCTCACCCGCCGATCACGCAGTGGGGCAATGTCCAACTGATCCAATGCCTCTTCCACCCGCTTCCGCATCAGGTTCCGCGGTAAGGCGAAGTTTTCCAGGGCGAAGGCCAGCTCGTCCTCCACCGTGTCCACCACGAACTGCGCTTCAGGGTCCTGAAACACGAAGCCGACCAAATCGCTCATGCCGTGCGGGCCCGCTGCCACCGGATCACGCCCGTCTACACTCACCTGCCCGGCGAAAGTGCCTCCGTAGAAGTGCGGCACCAGCCCGTTGATGCAGCGCAGGAAGGTAGATTTGCCCGCGCCCGAAGGGCCGATGACCAGCAGAAACTCCCCCTCTTCGATCTGTAGTGAGAGGTCGCGCAGCACAGGCTGCGACGTATCGGGATAACGATAGCTGACAGACTCAAACGTGATCATCGCGTTGTATCCTGAGGGAAGTGACCGGCACTTCAGAAAGTGCCGGTCACTTCCGGGCAATTTTCAGGACGGACAAGCCTTCCCTGCTCGAGAGAGCTCCTCGTCCCTCGTCCCTTGTCGCCTCCAAATGCCGGGGGCGCGCGGTCAGCAGCGCCGGCAACGCCGGCACGCCGAACAGGGCCATCAGCCAGGGTCGCACGTCAGGCCGTAGATCGAAGGGAGGATACGGGTAATAGATCAATGCCATGCGATCCCCCAGCCAGACCGCCAGGATACCCAGCATTGCCAGCACACCGACGGCCGTCATCAGTGTATCGTGAGGTTGCCAGAGCCAGCGGCGGTAGCGCGTGCGGGGCACCTGCCGGCCGATGGCCCAGAAGATGCCCATCAGCCCGCCCAGCGCGATCGAGACAATCACCCCAGCCTCAAAGCGGTAGCTACGCCAGTAGTTATACACAAACAGGCCAACGGCCAATAAAGCCAGGAGCAGCAATGTTAAAAGCTGCAACAGCGTGCTCTTCTTCCGGTGAAGCTGCGGTGGCCCGCCGAAGCCGCGCGCTTCCATAGACTCCGCCAGTTGGATGGCGCGCTCCAGCGCAGTGGTCAGGAGAGGTACGAAGAGCGGGAGCAGATCGCGCAAGCCGCGGAAGCGGTGGCCTCGCACTTCTTGTGCCTCCTTAATCTCCTGGGCCGCAGCCATCATCTGCGGCACGAAGGTGACGGCGATGGCCGTGATCATGCCCGCCTGGTACAACGCTGCCGGCACCAATCGCAGCAGGCGCGCCGGATCGAGAGCCAGATTGAAGGTAGCGAAGGTGACCAGGATCGCCAGCAGGCCGAGGCCGCTGGTCAGACCATAGGCCATGGCCTCGGCCGTGATGGGGCCGCCCACCACCGGCCAGTTCGCCGGCAGGCGGAAGAGGACGACGTTTCCGGCGTGGACGGTCAGCGCGTTGAAGGGGACCGTGAACAGCCAGAGGAACAGGCCCAGCCGGATGAAGAGACCCCAGCCGCGGCCTTGCGGGTGGCTATCCGGCACAAGCTGCCGGACGATGGCGCGATAGGTGAGACCGACCGCGATGAGCAAAGCGCCCAGATAGGCCGGGTTGCGGGTGATCAACGCGGCCGTGGCTGCGGCGGCCAGCCAGGAGAGCCAGGCATAAGGATGAAATCGTGTTTTCATGGTTGTCGTTGCCATAACTTCAAGCTGATCGCACCGAGGACGACCGCGCTGACTATCCCCACCAGGCCAAAGGCCAGCAGGCGAACTACGCCGGGGCGCGTGCCTTCGACACGCCGGAGCGGCTGTGATTGCACCGGCTCCTGGCCGCGCTCAGACTCACGGCGATCACCCTGATTCACCCTGGCAGCAGCCACGGGCGTCGCGGGCTGCTCAGGCGCAGGGGCCTGGGGTGCAGGGGTGAGCGTAGGCATCGGCGAGGCCGGCGGGAACGCCTCCGGGGTGGGCGTAGGGGTAACAAACGGCGTGGGCGTCGGCTCCTCGAACGGCGTCATCCTGTCCTCACTAGAGGGGGAAGGGATCGGTATTTGTGTCGGAATGACCGTCTGCGGCGCAAGGGTAGGGGTGGGTGCCCAGGTCGGCGGC
>DAOUAJ010000152.1:0-5746 GCA_034433615.1 Anaerolineae bacterium
CAGGCTTTCAGCCTGCGCAGGGGCTAGAAGCCCGCCCCCACACCCATCCTACCCCAAACGGATTTCGCGACACCCTCTTACTTCAGGCGGATGCCTTGCTCCAGCCGCACGTGGTCGGCACCGTTGACCAGCGGCAGCCGCATCACCGTGGATGGATCATACATCCCTACAGCCAGCCAATACTCGCCAGCGGGAGCATCGGGCGCGATCGGCACCGGGTGGGTATCCACGATCACCTCGCCGGGCAGCCAGCCACTCATGGGCAATCCACCCTGCCCCGGCGGACCGTCGTGCTGGCCACGCAGCCCCTCCAGACCGACCAGGTGGACGAAAACCGTGTAATCAGGCGATGGCGTGCCCCCTGCCTGCCAATACAGTGTAACGTTCAGCGTGGAGCGTTTTCTGTCGAAGGCTGTACGATAGCCCAACAACCGCACACCGTTTTGCCACTCCGCGTCTGACACCGTAAACGCTATGCGCGGCGGCCGGAAGAGACGCGGTCGCTCCACGCGCATCGGCATCTCTCCCCAGTCGGTGCGAAAGGCCATCAGCTCGACCAGGGTGCCGTCGGCGGCCAACGGCATCTGCCAGCGCGAGTTCACCACGCGCGGCCGCAGCCGGGCGCCGATGTCCCACGGGTCTATGCCTCGCACCACGCCCAGCGCCACCCGGTACGCGGGGTACTGGGCCGTCCACCACGGCATGTCGCTGATCTCCAGCTTGATCGTCTCCCCCATCTGCCAGCGGCTGGTGGGGTACCAGTACTGGACCCCCGGCTTCTCCTCCAGGTCCATGCCGCCGATGACCTGGCCTTCACCGTCCAGCAGGTAGAGCGCGATGGCGTAGTCCTCATCCAGGGGGCGCAGGGCCTGGAAGTAGAAAAAGAAGCGCAGCGGCGTCTGCGGCATCTCTGTGTGGCGGCCGTCCCACAGATCGAACCCGATCAGGCGCAGGGCAGCCTCACTTGTGCCCGGCAAAGTAAACTCCACGGTGGCCGGGTAGTCAGGCTGGGGATTGACCGCGCGAGCGAAGTCGAAGAAGCGATTGGGCAACGGCTGCTGAGGAGCGCCGCGCCGGAGCAGCAGGTAGCCATCTTCAGCGCGCACGATGCCGAACTCGCCCTGGCGCAACATCGCCTCGATATCGCTGAACATGTTGCGCTTATTGGCCAGCGAAGAGACGTCCACAAAAATGTACTCGGCGTCGCCGATGTACGGGAAGCGGTACAGCACCCGGCGTTGGGAGACGTGCGGGTTCAGATTGGGCTGGGCGGAGACGGCAGCATCCGGCGGGATCTGGCGGGCGATCTCCTCGCCCAGCGCGTGGTGCGCGGTCACCCGGTACGGCTCGAAGGCCCGTGCCAGGGGCGTGTAGCCGTGGTAGTAGTGGTAGAAGAACGCCACGGCCAGCACCCAGGCTGTGATCAGGCCCGTCGCAAAGCCTGGCGACTGAAAGTCGCGGCTACGGTCGCGAAGCCCCCCTGCGGGGGCTGCAGCGGAGAGACCTCCCAAGTCTTCCGGGACTTCGGAGGTCTGACCCAACCAGCTCTCAATGCGGCGGGAAAGCCAGGCCGCGCCCAGCACGGCCGAGATCATCAGACCGGGCACCATCGGCGCGACGTAGTGGTACTTCTCCACGAAGTGCATCGGCTCGTGATCGCTGAGCAAGTTGATGGCCAGGTCAGGCAGGGCGAAGCTCAGCGTAGCCGGGTTCAATAGCGAGACGAACCCCACCTGGGCGAGCAGGTCGCGCAGGTAGCGCAGGTTGCGCTCATCCAACAGCTTGCCCAGCACCAGGCCCGGGCGGATCACGAGGGTGCGAGCCAGCCCCAGGGGCCCGTCGCCCAGGTCGCCGTAGTAGCGCAGGTAAGGCGAGCGATCCCCCTCGAAGGCAGGGATAACAACACCGACCGCGATGACGAACCAGACCAGGGCCACGCCGGCCGCCGCCAGCCCCAGGCGCGGCCGGCGCAGCATCAACGCGATGTACAGTCCCATCAGGAAGATGGTCGCGGGCACCTCTTCCTTCGTCCCCATCGCCAGCACGGCGAAGAGCCAGAAAAGGCCCGTCTGGCCGCGCTGTACGTAATAGAACGCGAAGAGCAATAGCGGCGCCGCCAGGGTCACCGCGTGGAACTCCCACAGGTTGGCCGCCTCCAGCCCCGGCAGCAACAGGTAGACGGCCGCGAAGGCGACGCCCGCCCACGCCCACCCCAGGCGATCGCGGGCCAGCCAGTAGACCGGCCAGGCGCCCAACGCCAGAACCACCGTTTGTAAGGTTAACAGGGCCTCTGGCGACGACCAGACCCAGTACAGCGGGGCGATCAGGAAGTAGATGGGCTCCACGTGCATGGCCAGCCGGTTGTCCGTGGCCAGGTCCAGGTCCACGCCGCGCCAGTTGGTGAAGACCAGCGACCGGCCGTGCGCCGTGTTCCACACCGCCTGATCCACGTTGCCCAGGTCGAAGGCGTTGGTCATGAAGGCGCGATGTCGGCTCACCGAGAGCCAGGTGAACAGCGCAGCGTAGGCCAACACCAGCGCCCACATCGCCAGAAGCGGAGGGGCGGAGGGGCGGAGGGGCGCGGGAGCACCTCTGCTCCCCGGCACCTCCCTGTGCTTAGCCACCCTGGCCTGACCGCCAGGACAGGCAGGACAGGCTGCATCCTTGCTCCCTTCTCTTCCTTCTTTTCGCGTCAATTTAGCGGTCTTCATCTATCTGGCTATCTGGCAACTGAATCGGATCACCCGGTGGTGGATGACGCCCTATAGCCCGGTCAGCCGCGCGGATGTTGATGGCCCACGCTCGGTTCATCGCCAGTGCTACTATTGTAGTCCGACCAATTGGTGTCAAGCCGATGATCAAAAGCCCATCCGCAGACCAGATGAAATGCTCGCTCCAGACAGCTCGACGCGGGTTGAACAGGGGGACCTCTTCACCGGAAACGGGATCTACGGCCGTCAGCCTGTCAGCCTTCCTCCGATTGCAATGAAAACAAGCCAGAGCCAAGTTATCGGGTATATCTGCCCCACCTTGAGCGAGCGGGATAACATGGTCTACGGTGAAGCCCACGTACTGCCATTGTTCTGAGGCATGGCAGTACTCGCACAGGTAGTTGGCCCGCTGACGAATTTGGTGCCGAATATGCTCTGGTACCTTGCGACGAGGAGACAACTGCTATGGATCCTGTTGGCTCTGGGTGTAGAGAAGATTACGGACGACACGGTTGAGAAAGCTCAGGTAATCATCTATCTCCTCGTAGCGATTCAGTTCTTCTTCTTCTTCCGCACTTAACCGTGACGTTCGCTGTTTGAGTAACAGCGTTTCGATCCGAGCCTGTACGGTGTCAGAGGCTTTGAAGACAGGCACTCCCCCTTCCAATTCGATACGAACGGCACCTTCCACCGGCAAAGTAGCTGGCAGACTACGCAGTTTGGGAAGTTGATAAGTCATTATGGCGGTCATTGTAGTCGTCTCCATGCGTTCTTCAGGCTGTGGAGAACCAATCTTACCTTCAGCAGGGTCTTCGAGGCAGCAACCGCTGCCAGCCTCATTATATTCCCTCGCCTTGCCTCTGTCCATTTGTCTATGGCCCTCTCAAGAAATGCTCAGGTGACGAGGCGCCGAGAAGCCGAGAAGTCGTCACTCCATCGCCTCGTTGCCTCGTCGCCTCACCACTCTCACGGCAGCTCCACGAACTTCACCCAGTAAGTGTACGGCATGGCGGCAATCTGCGACATCAGCTCAGGGGGTACGCGCTCGTCCAGCCCCAGCACCATGATCGCCTCGCCGCGCGGCTCGCGCCGCCCCACGTGCATGAACGCGATGTTAATGTCGTTGGCTCCCAGCAAGGTGCCTAACCGGCCGATGACGCCGGGGCGATCCTGGTGACGGTCGAGCAGCAGATAGCCCTGGGCCGGGAACGCCACCCACAAGTCGTCAATGGCGACAATGTACGGTGTCTCTTGCAACACCGAGCCGCGCAAGGTGAGCGTGGCTTCGCTGGTGACCAGTTGCAGGGTCAGCATGTTCTCGTAGCGCTCGTTGTGGTGACGCTGCTTATGTTCGGCCAACTGCAGCCCGCGCCGCCCGGCGATCAGTGGAGCGTTGACCAGGTTGACCCGCTCTTCCACCACCTCCGCCAGCAAGCCTTTAAGCGCGGCCGCGGACAGATAGGCCAGATCGTACTCGGCGATGGGACCGTGGGCGATCAGGTCCACTCGCTGGACATTAGCGTGCTCAAACTGAGCTGCAAAGTGCCCCATGCGCTCCGCCAGGTCAATGAAGGGGGTCAGCGCTTCCATGGCTTTGGGCGGAATGATGGGGACGTTGACCGCATTCTGGGCGATCTTACCATCCAGCACGGCCAGCACCTGCTCAATCACGTCCACGGCCACCCGCTCCTGGGCTTCGGCAGTGGAGCCAGCAATGTGAGGGGTGAGCACCACGTTGGGGTGTATGCGTAGCGGGTCGTCGGGTGCCAGCGGTTCGTGCTCGTACACGTCCAGCGCCGCGCCGGCGACCTGGCCCGACTCCAGCGCCTCCAGCAGAGCCGCCTCGTCCACGATGCCACCGCGAGCGCAGTTCACGATCCGCACGCCGCGTTTGCAGCGGGCCAACGCCTCTCGATTTAACAGGCCGCGGGTGCTCTCAGTGAGGGGCAGGTGGATGGTGATGAAGTCCGATTCAGCGAGCAAGCGATCTAATGAAACCAACTCTACCCCCAGGTTGGCAGCATATTCAGCGCTGACGTAGGGGTCGTAGGCGATGACCTTCATGCGCAGCCCCTGGGCTCGGGTGGCCACCAGTGAGCCGATGCGCCCCAGCCCCAGGCTGCCCAGTACCTTGTCCTGTAGCTCCACACCCATGAAGCGGTGGCGATCCCATTCGCCACGCCGCATGGAGGCGTCAGCCTGGGGAATCTTGCGTGCCAGAGCCAACAGGAGCCCGATGGTGTGCTCGGCTGCGGCGATGACGTTCCCCGTGGGCGCGTTGACCACGATCACGCCAGCCCGGGTAGCCGCGTCCACGTCAATGTTGTCAATCCCCACACCCGCCCGGCCAATCACCCGCAGTCGGGACGCGGCCGCGATCATCTTGGCGGTGACTTTCACGCCACTGCGCACGATCAGGGCATCGTAATCTGGCAAGATCGCCAATAACTCGTCCGGCTTCAGGGGGTATCGTTCGTCCACTTCGGCCTGGGCGCGTAACCTCTCGATCCCCGCCGGAGACAGCGGGTCGGCGACCAGGATGCGGGGTCGGCCACCTGACAAAACATATTCCTCTCTCGATTTGATTGCTGTGAACGCCAAAGTTTCCCTCCCTCACATGAAATATCCATCATCGCACAATGATGATTTGTGGCAGTAGTACCCGATCACCCTGCGGAGTGCCGGTGGCATCTGTCACAGGCAGGCGTATTCCCGAGGAGGTCAGGTACATGCCAACCTCCAGTTGATGAGGACCGGGCGGCGTCTCTGGCGCCACGGTGAAGTATACATCGTCCACCACGATTTCCCCTGACATCCAGGTCTGTGTTGGCCGCAACCCCCGTCCAGGGGGGGCATCTCGCTGGCCACGCACCTGGTTCTCGCCATCGAGCAAGTGGACAAACACGGTATACGATTCGACAATAGGCGCACGTGCCTGCCAGTATAAACGCACGTGCAATTCCTGGCCCGGTCGTACCTCCATCGGTTCCACATCGTATCCCAGCAAGCGCACCAGACCACTCAGATCGGCCTCG
>DAOUAJ010000153.1:0-12013 GCA_034433615.1 Anaerolineae bacterium
AACCGCTACGCCCGTTGAGCCACCTGTAACGCCAGTTCTGCCGTCGTCTCCGGCTTGACGTTGAGATCCGCCTCCATTAGCCGCCCTTCCTCGTCCACCGCGAAGTGGCTGCGGATGATCCCCATGGTGGTCTTGCCGAACGATGACTTCTCTCCCCAGGCGCCGTAAGCTGCGGCCACCTGGTGATCCGGGTCCGAGAGCAAGGTGAAGGGCAGATTGTACTTTTGCCGGAATTTGACCAGGTCCTCGACAGGGTCAGGGCTGATGCCAATCACTACAGCGTCACCGCCCTCAATGCGGGGATAGGCATCTCGCACGGCACAGGCCTGCCTGGTGCAGCCCGGCGTGTCTGCTTTGGGGTAAAAGTACAACACCACTTTCTTGCCGCGAAAGTCCGATAAGCTCACCTCCCGGCCATCATCTGCCTTAAGCCTGAAATTCGGCGCCATAGATCCAACGGTCAACATCGTTCCCTCCTGGCATAAAGTGTAGTAAGGAGCTCCAGATTTCCGAAGTTTGCCCTGGTCTGCTGTCCAGGGGAAGTCTGGGCCAGCATAGCATAAAGCATAGTGAACCTTCCAGCTTTTTTCTGTAACGCAGCAGACTCTTCCGGTTTCAGCCTGCCCTCTTGTGCAGGGGAGCGGGGGAGTAAGGGAGCAGAGGAGAGATCACCCCTGCACCTTTTCACCCTGGCACCTCGGCACCCCAGCGCAAGCGAGGGCCAGGAAGCCGATGGGCAGCCCGCCCTCGTCAGAGGGCCTGCTCTGGACGTTGTGCAGGCCAGGGGTCAGGAGACAGGCCTCTCAGACGAAGGGCCAAGGTGTAGCCCAGGGAAAACCCGGAGGCTCTGCTGTTCACCGCGCCAGCCAGCCGCCGTCCACCGGCACCACCGCGCCGTGCATGTAGTTGGACGCCTCGGACGCCAGGAACACGGCCACCCCTTTGAGGTCGTCCGGATCGCCCCAGCGGCCGGCCGGGATGCGCGCCAGAATGGCAGGATACCGCTGCGGATCCCGGCGCAGTGCCTCGGTGTTGCGGGTGACCATGTAGCCGGGGGCGATGGCGTTGACGTTGATCCTCAGCGCCGCCCACTCGTTGGCCAGTAGCCGCGTTAGTCCGGCCAGCCCACTCTTGCTGGCCGTGTAGGAGGGGACCAGGATGCCCCCCTGAAAGGAAAGGACCGAGGCGACGTTGATAATCTTGCCGCGGCTATGGCCTTCGGGGATGTCCGTGCGTCCCATAAAGTGCCGGGCTGCTGCCTGCGATAGGAAGAAAGCCGCCTTGAGGTTGACTTGCATCACCTCATCCCAGTCCACTTCAGTGAACTCCAGCGCGGGCGTACGCCGGATGATGCCGGCATTGTTCACCAGGATGTCCAGCTTTCCCATCGCCGCCACCGCCTGCGCCACCAGCGCCTGCAGATCAGCCGGACCGGTCCGGGCCAGATCAGCCCGCAACGGCAGGAAGCGGCGTCCTAACGCCTCCACTGCTCGTTGCGTCTCCTGGTAACTTTCCCGGTACACACCCACGATGTCGGCGCCGGCCTCGGCCAGCCCCAGCGCGATGGCCTGCCCCAGCCCGCTGCCGGGGCCGGTCACCATCGCCACTTTCCCATTCAGCCGGAATTGATCAAGGATCATAGCACTACGTCCGGAACTCTGGCTGTACATTGACGGCTGCCCAACTCCGGTCAACGGTGGGCCGCAAGGCTGTCAGGATCCACACGAAATTGATGCGATGGCCAGGCACGGCTACGTTGGGATGGTACCCCTTCTTAAGCACGACGGCATCCCCCTCGTACACCGGCGCGACGAATTCGATCTGGTTCGAGCCGATGTAAGCTAATTGCAGGCCAAAGCCGGGTGCGGGCATATCGCAGTAGACGTAGATCTCCTCTTTGGTATCCGCGTGCTCGTGCGGCGGCCACGACGTCCAGTTGCCTGGCTCGCTGATTGTCACGCCCACCAGCAAACGCGAGGCGTCCACGTTCCGGTCAATCAATTTGTAGATCGTACGCTGGAATGGCACCTGCCCGGAGACCATCACCAAGTCTGGCTCCCCTTTGACGCCGTCGAAGGGGATGAACTGGACGGCCCCCCTCTTCTCGGTGGGCGCTGCACATTCCAGAAAGTCCACCGATGTGGCCGTGCTCAGCGTGAGGCGCACGCCAGCGCCAGCGAAGAGGGAATCCCATTTTTTGAGGGTATATATCTGGCCGGCAGCCTCGATCGTCCCCGTACCGTTCATGCAGAGGATGACCACTTCCTCATCGCCGGTATGGAAAGTCACAGGAGTGTCGCCTGCTTTCAAGACCGTACGGCCGTAGGAGAGATATTCTAGGTCCGAGTTAGCTGGCGTGATCACGCGTCGCCGTCCCGTATGGCCGGCCGTGTTGCGGAATAACATCCGATTCGTATTCATCACACTGCCTCCTTATTCTCACGTCTTATGTCGTATAACCCGCCAGCGCGCTATGCAGAAATGGCTGCAATGAACCAGTTAATTAACCGGCAGCGCCAGAAAGCCACGCGTGGCATGGTCGGCGGGCAGGTCTTCTGCGTTCATTACGCCCTCCACAACTCCCGCAGCCGATGAGCGGCCAGCTTAGGGCGCCGGTCGCGAGTAAACACTCCCTTGTAGTTCATGCCCCCCATACGGTGTACCGCCTGCCCTGTCTTGAAGTCGCACAGATTCCAGACATGTTGCCCCACTACGTAAGGTTTGCTGTTCAGCACCTCGATGTAGCGGGTCAACATCTCCGCCTGGTATTCCTCGCTGAACATCTCTGGCGGCTGGGCGTGGCAGCCGGGGATGGTGTCCGCGCCGAACTCGGTCAGCAGCAGCGGTTTGGGATACTGCGCGTGCAGGGCGTCCAGCTCAGCCGACAGTTTGGC
This sequence comes from Anaerolineae bacterium, assembly GCA_034433615.1. Classification (GTDB taxonomy): domain Bacteria; phylum Chloroflexota; class Anaerolineae; order DUEN01; family DUEN01; genus DAOUAJ01. The sequence continues at coordinate 2,895 of DAOUAJ010000153.1, forward strand.
AATCCCGTGGTCCAGGCGGCCCCCCTCCGTGTACCAGCCGTAATAGCGGTTGAGGCATACCACGTCACAGAATTCGAACGCCTCCTCCAGCGCTCCCAGGTAACTCACCACCGTCACCGGTCGCGTGGGATCCAGCGACTTCGTCAGGTCGTATAGCTCGCGGAAGAACGCCTTGGCCGCCGGCCGTTGGGAGTGCGGTTCATTGGCCAGGCTCCACATGACCACGCTGGGATGGTTCTTGTCACGGGCGATCAGTTCTTGCGTGTATTGACGGCATAATGCCAGTCGTCGCGCTAGTCCCTCTTCGTGGAAAAACAGCCCCACGGCCGGCGTCTCATCAATCACCAGGAAGCCCAGGCGGTCGGCCAGGTCCATCATCTGGTCGGAGTATGGATAGTGGGTCGTACGGAAGGAGTTGGCCCCCACCCATTGCATCAGCGCGTAGTCTTTGACGATGACCGCCGGCACCAGGCCGCGCCCGGCCACCGGGAAATCTTCGTGACGACCAAAGCCCTTGAGCACGATCGGCCGGCCGTTGAGAAGCAGCGCATCACCAGCGATGGCGATGGTGCGGATGCCGATGGGGAGCGTGTAACGGTCAAAGGCGGCCCCGCCTCGAACCAGCTCGACCGTCAGCTCGTACAGGTTGGGCGCTTCAGGCGACCACAACGCCGCGTCCGGCACCGTCAGCACGGCCTCCACCGTATCGCCCGCGGCTGGCAACTCGGCCAAGGCCTCCACGCCGTGCCCGCGCAGGGCGAAGCGAGCGGTCGCCGGGTCCCCGGCCGTGCGATCCAGCCGGACGCGCACCAGGCCCCTATCCTCCACGATCTCCGTCACCACCGTCAGATCGGTGATGGCATCATGGGGAGTGGCATAGAGCAGGACCGGCCGCTGGATGCCGCAGAAGGGGAAGAAGTCGAAAGAACCGGGCGGGTAGCTGGAGCTGGCAAACGTGTCCAGGGGGTCAGGTGGAACGTTGCCGGGCGGCACGCGGTCGGGTGCCAGCTTGCCTTCAACCCGTACCACCAACACGTTGCCTTCCCGCCGGACATGCGGCGTGACGTCGAACTCGAAGGGCAGGTGGCCGCCCTCGTGTTGGCCCAGGTGGACACCGTTCAGCCACACCTCGGCCAGGTAGTTGACGGAATTGAAGCGCAGACGCACCTGCCGCTGTTCCCAGCTCCATGGCAGGTCAAAGCGGATTTGATACCAAGCCAGGCCCAGATCATCGCGCCACTCTTCGAATTGATCGTTCCAACTGGCGGGGACGGCGATGGGACGGCCACCGGGGAAGCCATTGGGCCACCCTGCAACTTCGCCGGCTTCATCGGGATCGAAACGAAAGTCCCAGAATCCGGAGAGATCAATACTCTGACGTAACAGGTTGGACTGTGGATAGAGCATGGAGCACCTCGCTGTGGTTCTTGGATCCTGAATCCTGCATTTTGGATCTCGCAACCGAGTAGAGGAACAACAAACTCCAGCCCTGGACCGACTGGAGTTTTGGAGAGGACAATGGGCCCCCTCGGATTCGAACCGAGGACCAACCGGTTATGCATCCCACTACAGCTTTCGCTGCCCCTTTCGGGTTTGTGGGCTGGACTATCCCTTCACCCCTGATTCAGGGGTGCCTGCCGTCTCTATATCAGGAGTGGATCTATCTTGTACCGCATAGTTGGAATGACATAGGGAGCAATGAGTTGAGCGAACCGTCGAGCTTGTTGCGTTCCCATGCGCAGACGCCACTTCCCCTTGCTCCGGTTAAGCCCAAACTGCAAGTTCCACACTTCGGCAAAGTACCGGATAATGAGTTCGTCCTCGTCGCGCGAAAAATAGGTGTTCAGCCTGAGTTCGTAGGCATGCACTTTGCCCTTACGGTATTTAGCCGAGACCGAGCCATCATCCATGTACCAAATTGCGATTCCTCTCGGATCTAGGTAGTCTAGAACCTTTCGCGTCACGTGCTTTGTGCCAGTTGGTTCATAAAACAGCTTATAAAGTCTCCGATAGAGTGGGCACTGACGTGTTTCAATCCGCACTCCAGGATAACCACTATTATTGAAGCGCACCACTTGAATGGGCGACTTTTGCAACTCTTCCAGCAACCCCACTTTGTAGCGCAGGTACGCTTCCTGGCGGATGCTGTGACGGATTGTGAGAGAATATCGCTGTACCCTAATGTGGGCATCTCCCAGCAACATACCAACTACAGCAGCGCGTAAACTTCGACGAGACACAAGGTCCATCTACTAATTACTCCTGGTATCAGTCTCTACACCTCCCCCATGGGTTTGGCTCGGGGTTACCATATCTACAGATCAGTACTTGACTCGATAATCTTGACAGGCTAAATCACCTATCAAAACCAATCTGGTCCAGTACATGCTATGCCCGCAGACTTAGGCTTCCCCGAATTTGGCAGGTATCACCTGGAGATTGCTCTCCAGGCAGCCCTTGACAGTAAGTCATATCAAGGGTATCATGCAGTTATGAACATGACGTCTAACTGCATTATCTGTGGCGCTATATTACGGGGCAAACAGTCAAAATTCTGTTCGCTCGCCTGTAAGAATAAACACCACCAGAGTTATCCTGCTCAGAAAAGCAGAGGACTCGCCAGAAAACTGCAGCTCGTGGAAGCTGCTGGCGGTTGCTGTTCCATATGTGGCTACCATCGCAACTTGGCCGCATTGACCTTCCACCACACCGATTCGTCAGAAAAGGACTTCAAACTTGATATGCGCTCTTTGTCGAATCGAACATTGAAATCGGTGCTTTCAGAGCTGGACAAGTGTATTCTGGTCTGTCACAACTGCCATGCTGAACTACATAACCCCCACCTCGACTTAGACTTACTGTCCCGAGCCGGTCGCTCTAACCGCTGAGCTAGGGGCCCACCATGGAGCGGGAGACGGGACTCGAACCCGCGACCAACGGCTTGGAAGGCCGAGGCTCTACCACCTGAGCTACTCCCGCCTGGTCGGGGCGAGAGGATTTGAACCTCCGACTCCAGCGTCCCAAACGCTGTGCGCTACCGGACTGCGCCACGCCCCGGACACTGTAAGTATACACACAAGGCCAGTGAGCGTCAAGAACGGATCGGGCGGTAAGGGATAAATCGGCGAGTCAGCGAGTCAGCGAGTCAGCGAACCCCCGTAAGGGATTTTTCGCTGATTTGCCGATTCGTCGCTTCGCCGATTCGCTTCACCGCCCCCAACTGATCCGCTCCGAAAGCCAGTCATCGGTCGTGCCGGGTAGATCGGCCACCTTACGCGCGGCCCCCCCGCCAGCCGGAATCACGTAGATCGCCCAGGTGCCGGACCGGTCGGACATGAACGCGATCTGCTGGCCATCTGGCGACCACGCGGGCAGGCCCGCATTGCCTACCCCCATCACCAATGGTGAAACCTTCCCCGTGGTCACCTGCAGTAAATAGATGTCCCAACGGCCGGTACGCTCGTAGGACATGAAGGCCAGTTGGCGTCCATTAGGCGACCAGGCTGGCGCGGTATCGCTGGGATCGTCCGTTAACGGTTGCCGGTTGCTACCGTCGGGTGCCATGCTCCACAATCCACAACGATTCCCCCGCTCGTCGCACCCCTGATAGGCGATGCGCTGACCGTCCGGAGACCATGCTGGCGAACGCCCAAAGCCGAGATTGGTGGCTGGGATAGTTCCTTCCGCCCATGCCCATGTTCTGTAGATACGCCAACGACGATCCCCTTCACGGTTGGAGGCAAACACGATTTGCTGACCATCCGGAGACCATGAGGGAAAGCCGTCCTCTACAAAGAGCGTAGCACGACGGCGTTGGCCCGTAGCCAGAGTGAAGAGCTCGATGCCTAGCTCGTCCGCCTTCAGCGAGCGAAAAGCGAGCGTCTGGCCGTCCGGCGACCAGGCCGGTTGAGCGGCTTCCTCAACCATCACCTGCGGCGTGCTCTGCCCCTCTCCTATCACCAAGATGCGATAACGTCGGGCGAAGGGGTCACGCACAGCCACAGCAATCCGCCCGATAGTGCCACCAGCCCCCTCCGTTTCGGCCACCGCGCCCATACCCGTTCGGCACAGCTCTGATGCCTGATCCCGGCTGGCGCGCACGGCCGCCGCATCCACAATCTCCAGCGACTTGTTGTACCGCTCCACAGCCGCACACCAGTTCCCGCGATCGCCCAACTTCTCCGCATAACCGGCATAGGCATCCGCCAACCGCTGCCGGACATCCCGATAGTCCGGTGCTCGCTCGTACAACTTCTGGAAACGAGCAATGGCCTGCTGCCAGTCAGCCCGCCAATAGGTCAGGCCATCCACATAAAGGGCAGCCAGCTCTCGTTGCTCACGCACGTCTTGCGCCTCGGGCGACAGGATGAGCGCACGGTCAAACATGCGCAGCCCCTCTTCAAAGCGGTTCTCTGCCACCAGGGCCATACCATGCGCCCGATACGCCTCAAACAACATGCGCCTCACGTCGTCACGATGGTAAGTGGGATCCTGGATTTGGACGGACTCTAACAACCGGATTGCCTGCTCCCAGTCAGCAGCCTGGTAAGCCGTTGTAGCTTCCTCGAAGAGGGATGCCAGAGGGTTCTCCTGTTCCGGAGTCGCCGTCGGCGTAGGAACAGGAGAGGCGGTCGGCGTCGCAGTCGGCTGCGGCGTGGGTGTCTGCTGGAGCTGTTGGAGTCGCTCCAATGCCGCGACAGCTTCCGGGTAATCGGGCTGCAGCGTCAAGGCGAACTCGAATTCCACCCGTGCCAGCTCAGTCTGACCGGTGTTCATAAATTCTATCCCACGTTGGTAGTGGAACGCCGCGCGCTCCCGTTCATAACTGAGCCGCTGCTGATTCCCTTGATAGATGCCCCAGGCAGTGGCAACGACCAGCCATAGCCCCCCGATTAATAGAACTATGGCGAATGCCAGCATCCAGCGCCGGACACCCATACCTTGCCATCCTCTCATCATTAAGGGTACGCTATCTCCTGCAAGGATCAAAAAGCCGAGAAGAGAGCTAGAGTGCAGCCTGCCGGCTGATGCTTGCAGGCTAAAACCCCGCGCCCTGAGCAGCCGCCCCCGAGATATTAAGAGAATACTCCTGCGAGTACTCTAAGATCGGCTCACCACTTCCGGTCAGCAACATCAAACCCAACGTGCCTGATGCAGGGAACTCACCCGGCACCGGCAAAATGCGCCGGTAAGGGAACGCGGGGCTGATCACAGCCGGCTCGTCCAGCAAGACACCACCATTCAGTGTGACCTGCACACGCCCGGCCACCGGCACCACCGAGAATACCCCCACGCTGATCCCCCTCTTCCCGAGATCCAGATGCACAGCACCGCGGCCGTTGGCCCAGGTGACATCACCAATCCCGAAGACGGGAAACCAGCTCTCGCGCCAGCTCATGACATCGCTGGCCGCCAGCTCAGCCTGGTCGCCAAAAGTAGGCGCCACGCCACCATGCATCTTCACGTAAGACGAGTCGCCGTCCGTGTAGAGTTCCGGGGCGATCGGTTGCGCAAAACCGAGGCCGAACACCTTAACGCCTGGGGTCGCCTGCCGGGGGAAAACTCGCACCAGCCCCTCGTCCAGCCCCCGCTCGTACACGGCCACAAAATCTTCCTGCGCGTGTGGGTAGGCGAACACGCCCAGCCACTCGCGCCAGTTGCCCAGCAGGCTCATGTCCCGACCGTGGAAGATCGGCCACGCCATCACCTGCCCCGCGGCCGATAAGCTCGCGTCCCCCCTGGAGTGCACGATCACCCGATCCGCCGGCAACACAAAGTGAAGTTGGCCTGTGGGATGGTTGGTCCCCCCCGGCGCCGCCATCGCGTTGAGCCAGAATTGATAAGACAGCGCGGTAGCCGTTGGATTCTCGATAGAGGGGCTGACCTCAAAGGCTGCCTCCCCTGCATTCAGGGAGATGTCCACCCTGGCGTGCAGCCGGCTCTGGGTTCCCTCGAACACGGTGACGGTGCCCTGTTCTCCCTGTGGCAGGGTGATGTATCCCCATGGCACACCCCAGGCGTAGCCGTGCTCTTCCACAGCACGACGACACACCATTGCTTTAGCGATGGTTGTGGTTGGGCAGCCTCATACGCCGCCCGGTCCAACATAGGAAACTCCCAATCGAATAGGGGATCGTAAACCGGATGCTGATAGGCCTGGTACGGATAAGCCAGCAGTGTGATCGTATCTTCGTAAATCGCCATAGTCGCCTGGGGCTGAGGCATCGGCGTTGCCACACTCGATTATAGCCCGATTAAGGCGACTGTCCAAACCCAGAGCGCCGTCAAGCGTAATGCGTGAGACGCAAGGATTTGTTTGGAGTATCAATTGAGGAGGGAAGGGCAAGGCATGGCTGAAGTGGGGTTGACAACAGCCCACGCTACCCCGAAAGGGTGTTGGAGGAAACTGGGGTTTCTCCTTAAATCAGACAGGCGCAGCCCATCTCACTTGCTCGTGCAACACCCGTCCCAGCCGCGTGATTCCTTCACGGATCTTGTCCGGTGTCGCATTGCTGAAGTTCAAGCGCATGGTGTTGCTACCACCGCCACATGGGTAAAAAGGCGTCCCTGGTACAAAGGCTACTTTTTGCATCACCGCTGCCCGCAGCACCTCGGTTGCGTCTATCTCCGTGGGCAGCATACCCCAGAGGAACAGGCCCCCCTCGGGGCGAATCCAGCGCACTTCCGGCGGGAACTGTTCTGCCATCGCCGCCAGCATCACATCGCGCCGTTCATGGTAAACCTGACGAATGAGGGGGACATGCCGTTCTAGGACCCCATCCCGCATCGCTTCGTAAGCAACCATCTGGTTGAAAGTCGCGGTGTGCAAGTCGGCGCCTTGCTTGGCCTGAACCAGCTTGCGAACCACCTCCGACGGAGCCACCACCCAGGCCAGACGCAGGCCCGGTGCCAGGGTTTTGGAGAAGGTGCTCAAATAAATCACGTTCCCCTGGTAACCCTGATCTCGCTGCCCTCGTTCTATCCCATCTAACGCCAACACGGACGGCAGATGCTCCCCTTCGAAGCGCAACTGGCCATAGGGATCATCCTCCACGATGGGCACGCCGTAGCGGCTGGCCAGGCTCACCAACTGCCTCCGCCGCTCCAACGCCAGGGTCACGCCGGTTGGGTTCTGGAAGTTGGGCACGACGTAAACGAACTTCGGTTCAGTCCGTAACGCCTCTTCCAGAGCCTCGGTGACCATGCCCTGCTCGTCTGAGGGAACGGTCACGTACTCCGCGCCGTAAGCATTCCACGCTTGCAGTGCCCCCAGGTAAGTGGGCGATTCCACCACGATGCGGTCGCCTGGGTCAATGAAGAGCCTCCCCAGCAAGTCAAGCGCCTGCTGCGAGCCCGAGGTGATAAGGACATTATCAAGAGAGAGTCCCAGGCCGTCGCCCGCCATGCGTTCAGCGATCGCTTGTCGCAAGGGGCGGTAACCCTCGGTAGTGCTGTATTGGAGGGCCTGGGTGCCGAACTCCCGTAACACCCGCTGGGCGGCAGCCGCGAGCTCTTCCACCGGAAAGACCTCCGGCGCCGGCAGCCCCCCGGCGAATGAGATGAGATCGGGCTGCTCGGTCAGCTTGAGCAGTTCACGAATGATCGAACTCGCCATACGCTGGGCGCGTTGAGCATAGCGCTGATCCCAAAGGGTCTGCATTTCTTAGCCTCCTTGCTCAGTGAATGAGCCGCCTCCGACGATGAGAGCGGCACGCAAGCAGATGGATCACCGTTCTTCAATCGGCACCCAACGCCGATTCTTGACCCCTGTGTACACGGACTGCGGACGAATGAGGCGATTGACGGCTTGTTGTTCAAAGCAGTGAGCTGTCCAGCCCGCGACCCGGCTGATCGCAAAAGTGGGAGTGAACAACTCTGGGGGCATCCCCAACCCGTGTAAGAGCAACGCCGTGTAGAATTCCACATTGGTATCTAATCGGCGCCCTGGCTTGTACTCAGCAAGCAACCGCACTGCCGTCTTCTCGACGTGACGTGCCAGCTCATACAGCCTCATGTCGCCATCAACGCTGTAGAGGCGCTCCGCTGCCGCTGACAAGACGTCCGCTCGTGGATCCCGCACCTTGTAAATGCGATGTCCAAAGCCCATCAGCCGCTCGTCTTGCTCGAGCTTGGCTCGCAGGTAGGACTCGGCGCGCTCTGGGTCTCCGATCTCGAAGACCATGTCCAGAGCCGGGCCTGGTGCTCCGCCGTGCAAAGGGCCTTTCAATGCGCCGATGGCGCCCGCCACAGCCGAAATGATATCCGATTGGGTGGAGATAATCACGCGGGCGGTAAAAGTCGAAGCGTTCAGGCCATGGTCTACCACCGCGCACAAGTATGTCTCCATGCCGCGGGCGCGTTCAGCGCTGGGAATCTCGCCAGAAAGCATGTACAGATAATTGACCGTATGGCTCAGGTCAGGGCGAGGGGGCACAGGCTCTTGCCCGTTCAGCATCCGCCAATAGGTGGCGACAATAGTGGGGAAACGTGCCACCAGCGCCAGGGCATCCTGCCGCGAGTCACCCTTGGTCGTTTCGTTGGGTGCCCGCAGGCTGATGCTACTGACGGCCATGCGCAGCGCGTCCATTATAGGAACTCTCTGGGCAGCCGCAGCAGATAGCAGGGTCAACGTAACCTGGGACAGTGGGCGCTGGGCAGCCAGCGCTTGTCGGAAATCCGCCAACTGCTCAGCGTCAGGCAGCGCATCGTACCATAACAGGTAAACGACTTCCTCAAAAGTCGCTTTGCCGGCCAATTCCTCGACAGGAAAACCGGCGATGATCAGTTCACCAGCCTGGCCGTCCACACTGCTGAGCCGAGTCTGAGCTACCACCACACCATCTAGCCCCGGATTCACTACTGTCTCAGCATTCATCATGGTACTCATTACCAAACCTCCTCGAGATAAGACAAGACCTCCAAGCTCTAGCGCCACGCCTTTGGGCGACCGGGACTAACGCCGCTGGTCCCTATGAAAGCTGGATCGTACGCACGAGATCTTGGAGGTCTCGATATAGCGATGTCTATTGTGGGACTATTATAGCCCCTCACTAACTACTTGTCAATAGCGGTGCAACATCGCGACAGGGTTTTCCCAAAGTCCATTGGGAACTGCTCAG
>DAOUAJ010000154.1:0-11403 GCA_034433615.1 Anaerolineae bacterium
GCCGCCGAATGGCGCCGATACGCTGTAACAGATTTCCTCCTTGCTCCTCATCAACCAGGACGATCAGCCCATACCCCAGTTCCAGTTCCAGAGGATCCACCCGCAGCAGCCCCGTCACGTCCTCTGCCTGCTCCGCGGGGGCACGCTGCGCTTCTGTCTGAAGCCCGGGCTGGGGCGTGATCTCGGCCTGGCTCAGCAGATAGCTGACGCCTCCCACCACCGTCCCCAGCAAGAAGAAGGGTAGCTTGGGCAGGCCGGGGACTAGGCCGAAGAGCAGCAACATGCCGGCGACGATCATCAACGCACGCGGGTTGGTCACCGTCTGGCGCAGAATCTCTTGCCCCAAGTCCTCCACCGCAGCCGCCCGGGTCACGATGATGCCCGTCGCAGTGGAGATCAGCAGAGCAGGGATCTGAGATACCAGCCCTTCGCCTACGGTGAGGAGGGTGTACGTCTTCAGTGCCCCGGTGATCGGCATTCCCAACTGGAGCATCCCGATGGCAAAGCCACCCAGGATGTTCACCACGAGGATGGCAACGGCTGCGATGGCCTCCCCTCTGATAAACTTGCTGGCGCCATCCATCGCGCCGTAAAAATCCGATTCCATCTCGATCAGGCGCCGCCGCTCGCGAGCCTGCTCTTCATTAATGAGGCCAGCATTCAGGTCTGCATCAATGCTCATCTGCTTGCCGGGCAGGGCATCGAGAGTAAAACGAGCTGCCACCTCTGCCACGCGCCCGGCGCCGTTGGTGATGACCACGAACTGAATGATCATCAGGAGCAAGAACACGACGATGCCGACGACATAATTGCCCCCAACAACGAACTGGCCAAAGGCCTGGATCACCTGACCAGCATGTGCATGCAGGAGAATCAGCCTCGCCGAGGAGATGTTCAGCGCCAGACGGAACAAGGTCACGATCAACAACAGCGATGGAAAGACGCTGAACTGTAGGGGCTCCCGCACATACATCGTGATCAGCAAGATCGTGATCGAGATGCTCATGTTAAGGGTCAACAGCAAATCAAGAATCATAGGCGGCAGTGGGATGACCATCATGGTCAGTATCCCCACCACGGCGATCGCCAGGACGATGTCACTTTGCTGTAAGATGCGGTTCAGATCCCGCAACCGAAGGGCGCTGATGCCTGGATTGAGCGTCATCTTGCTTCTTAGCCTATGCAGGTTGAGTTTGGCGCAGCCGGTAGACGAACGCCAACACTGCCGCCACCGCCTGGTACAAGGCGGGCGGAATCTGGGCGCCCACTTCCACCCGGATCAACGCGTGCGCCAAAGGCCGATTCTCGATCACCGGGACGCGATGCTGCCGGGCCACCTTGACAATCTGAGCGGCCACCACACCCTTCCCCTTCGCCACCACCGTGGGTGCCATCATGGTCTGCCCATCGTACTTGAGAGCAATCGCGAGATGGATCGGGTTGGTTACCACCACGTCGGCTTGTGGCACCTGCTGCATCATGCGCTGTCGAGCCCACCGCCGCTGCATCTGGCGCACGCGGCTTTTCATGAGTGGCGACCCCTCCGCGCTCCTCAATTCCTCCCTGACTTCTTCACGGGTCATGCGCATGCTCTGCTGGAACTGACGCCACTGAAAGACATAATCTACCACTGCGATGCCCACGAACAGGAAGGCGACCCGAAGAGCCATCTGATAGAGTGTGCTGCCCAACAGACTAATCCCCCCTGGCAAGCCAGCCGTGGAGGCGGCCGCGATGTTCATCGCCCGCTCCGGCAACGGCTGGAAGACGATCAGGCCAACGACAGTCACCTTTCCCAGGCCTTTCAGGGTCTCCACGAGACTGTGCCGTGATGCCAATCGTTTGAGGTTCGCGATCGGGTTAATCCGCCCGGGATTTGGCTTCAAGAGCGCCGGAGCGACGAGCCCCTTCGTCTGAGCTACTGTGGTGAGGATCCCTGTCACCATCACGCTTAACACCAGCGGCGCTATCATCCCCATCACCGAAAGAGCCAGGACCGTTCCCTTAGTCTGGAGAGTCACCAACGTCAGGTCATGTCGGGAGATGGCGCTGAAGGTCATGCGCATCAACTGGCCTAACCCGTTCACTATCGCTGTGCCCTGACTTCGCAGGAGGTAGACGCCCACCAGCAGTCCTAATGCTGCACTCAGTTCCATGCTGTTGGCGACCTGCCCCTGCTTCCGGAGCTTTTCGCGGTGACGCGGGGTGGGGGCTTCGGTTCTCTCGCTCATGGAAGCCTGTCCTTTACCGTACCATCAGGAGCATGTTGCCGGCCACCTGAGCCAGCATCCGCTGCACCACCGGCGACACCAGGGGCCATGTCATGATCAGCGCTACCAATCCTACACCGACCTTCAAGGGCATCCCCAGCGCGAAGACATTCATCTGTGGCATTGCCCGACTCATGAGCGCCAGTGCAACGTCCGTCAGCAATAATGCCGCCAGCACCGGAAGGGCAATCTGCACCGCGCTGAGAAAGATCGCCGAACTGAGCCGGATGAGTTGATCAGCCACCAGGCCATTCATCACGAAAGACCCCGGTGGCGCGGCCTCGAACGTCCGCTGGAGGGCCAACAGCAACGCATGATGCCCATTGATGGCAAGAAAGATGAGAATTGCCAATAACGCATAGAACTGCTGGACGACCCCTCCAGTGTTTGGTAAGACCGGGCTGATGGATGTGGCAAAGCTGAATCCCATCTCCGAATTCACGATCTCGCCGGCCATCTCCAAGGCGTAAAACACGAGCATGCTGGCAAAGCCGGTGACGACACCGATCAGGACTTCTGCTCCCAGGGCCATCAGGAAGGTCAGGTTATCGGGGAAAGGGACGATAGACCGGGTCATCGGCAGCATCAGCAAGTAGGTCAGCCCCATCGCCAGCCCTACTTTTACCGGCGCGGCCACGGCTCGATGACCAAACACTGGCCCCGTAGCCAACACGGCCAGCAGTCGGACAAAGATGAGCACCGCATACTCCAGCACGGCCCCCGACAGTTGGAAGTCCATCATCGTCCTTAACGCGCCAGCCGGGGCAGGCTGTCGAACAGCCCGGCCGTGTACTGAAGCAGGTTCTGCAGCATCCAGGAACCCAGCAAGGCCAAAACCAGGAAAAACGCCAGGATCTTCGGCACAAAGGTCAGGGTCACCTCGTGGATCTGAGTGACCGCCTGGATGATGCTGATCACCACGCCCACCAAAAGGCTGATAAGCAACAGAGGCAGGCTCAATATGAGCATTACGATCAGAGCATTCCGCCCCAGTTCCATCACCATCGTTTCAGTCATCCCCGTTGCCCCTCTATTTGTGGCCATCAACCGTTAAAGCTCATTACTAACGAGCGCGTCACCAGATGCCAACCGTCCACCATGACAAACAGCAGCAGCTTGAAAGGCAAAGAGATCACCGTAGGCGGCAGCATCATCATGCCCATAGACATGAGCGCGCTGGACACGACCATATCTACCACTAAAAACGGCACATAGATGACAAACGCCATCTGGAAAGCTGTCTTGAGTTCACTGATGACAAAAGCAGGGATCAGCGCATAGGTAGGCACATCCTCTGCCGTGCGCGGCCGGGGGAGATCGGCCAGATGAATGAAAAGTGCGAGGTCCTCCTCACGTACCTGCTTCAACATGAACGCTCGCACTGGCCGCAGCCCCCGTTCCATCGCTTCCCCCTGCGACAAAGTCCCGGCGATAAACGGCTGGAGTGCCTCTCGATTAACCTGGTCCCACACGGAGCTCATCACGAAGAACGTCAGGAAGAGCGAAAGGGCCAGGATCACTTGATTGGGCGGCAATTGAGGGAGGCCGATGGCACTACGCAGCACGGACAAGACGACAGTAATGCGAATGAATGCAGTGGTCACGATTAAGATGGCCGGCACCAACGCCAGGGCGGTGAGCATGATCAGAAGCTGAACCTCTGCCACCATCTCCTGACCATCGCGCGGCCCCTGCACACGCAGGCTGAAGTCTGGTGCGTTTGCACCTTCCGACTGGACAACACATCCGGACAACATCCCAGCCAGCAGTAAGGTCAAGAGCACCAGCGTAGTTCGGCGTACTCCCCGGCTCATGGCTCCTCCGTCCGGTGCGCGTCCCGCAACCGATGAATCGCCATCCGCAACTCTGTCAACACGCTCCCCATATCCCTTTGAATCATTGGTGACACCGGCTCCTGGGTGATCGCCTGGGCCAGCCGGGTAGCGAATGGCTCCTTCACCTTATCGGGTACAAGCTCCTCGATCGCATCACGATCCAACTCGGCCAACAGGTTCACCTGGCTATCTGTCGCCCCCAGGAGAAGAAGACGTTCGCCGACCTCCACCAGATGGAGGGTCCGGTTAGGTGACAGATGAGTGCTCTCCCAGATTCGTATCAGACCTGCCCTGCTTCTCACAGAACCCTTGCCCAAGAGAAATACTTTGATCCCCCACAAGGTCCCGTAGATCGCCACCACAACCAACGCCAGGCTGCCGATCACCCCCAGGCCCACCTGCCAACCTGCAGGCTCCGAGGTCGCTCCGACAGACGGGGCCACCTCTTCGTAGTCTCGCACGAAGCCACCAGAAGTAGCTTGCCTGTCCTGGCGGTCAGGCCAGGGTACCCGATAGGGTGATTGAGCACGTACCCGCGCAGGCTCTCCTCCGCCATCCTGGGCACAACTGGTCACGACGGCGCCGCCCGAGGCCCACAGCACGGAGCAAAGCACCCCCGCTATCAACCATCGCGCCATGTGTGATTCGCTCACCATGCCTTCACCGTCCTGAAAATAGCAGTCAGCGATTAGCTATCAGCTATCAGCCATTAGCTATTAGCTAATAGCTGATAGCTGACGGCTGACCGCTTTTCATGAGCCTTGGTGCCGCCCCCAGCATGAAAAGCCGTCCTGTCCCCGCCTCAGCGCAAGGAGTGCACGCGTGCCGACGGCGGGATGATGTCGGTCACCCGCACACCGAACATATCGTCAATGACCACCACCTCACCGTGAGCAATCGGCTTGCCATTGACCAGGATATCCACTGCCTCGCCTGCCACTTTGCTCAACTCAACCACCGAGCCAGGTGCCAGTGCCAGCACCTCACGGATGGGTAGCTCCGCGCGCCCCAATTCAACCGTTACATGCAGTGGGACATCTAGCAAGAGATCCAGGTTCCTTGGACCTGGGCTGGGCTGGCCTATACCCAAAGCCTCCAGCTCCACGGGATGGATAGCAAGACTATCCTGCTCTACTTCTTGTCCTTCTGACGATTGCGATTCGACCATGCTATTGCCTTTCCTCTTCCATAGATTCAGAGAGAACTTGGGTGATCTCTACAGCCAGGCGGCCGCCGCGCGTGCCCGGCCTCGCCCAGAATCTATGTAGACCCCCCACGAGCACCTTGATATCGCGGTGGGTTGCTACATCCAAAGGGATCAAATCGCCCGGCTTGATCTCATTTAACTCCTCCATCGTGGCCTCGGTCTCGCCCAGAACGGCCGTCATCGTAACGGGCACTTCCTGCAAGTGGACGAGCAAATGCCGCATACTCGTAGCCCGTTCTACACTAGCGGAGGCCTGCGCGCCGGCGATCCATGCCTGCGGGCTCAACTTGGCACCAACCGGTTTTAGCAAGGCATAGGGAAGGCCTAACCGCAAGTGCCCATTCACCGGCCCAATCCTCACTTCAAATACGACCCACACCATCGCATCGGTCAACAGGCCGATCTGGACAAAATAGAGATTGAGCAACGTTTCTTCAACCTTGGGCGAGACCGTCAGCACAGCCGCCCAGGCCTCGGCCAGGCCCCCCAGGATACGAGAAACGGCACCCTGAAGCAAAGATAATTCCAGATCGGTGAATTCTCTATGCCGCTCCCAGGCCCGTCCCGGCCCCCCCAATAACCGATCTACGATCACATCTGCCAGCGATGCACCTAACTCCACGATCACTTGCCCTTGCAATGGCTTCAGGCTGACGATGTTGTAGATGGCCGGCCCCACCGTCTGCGACAAGAAAGCGGCGTAAGTGCCCTGATCAATGTCCGCCAGGATAACCTCCACCGTCGTCCGCAGGTAAGCAGAGAGAGAGATGGCCATCCGCCGCCCCATGCTCTCATGCATCATGCGCAGGGCACGGATCTGCTCCTTGGAGAACTTGTCGGAACGCCGAAAGTCGTAAGGCCGGACGGAGGTTCGTGGCTCCGGTTGGGGCGCAGGCCCAGGCAAAGGCTCATCGCCGGCCGGCAGCATCGCTAGCAGAGCATCTATCTCTTCCTGGGACAGGGTCTCATCTGGTGTCGTCATGTCAGGCTCTCGCGCGACTCCACAAGATCAAGTTAGGGCCCGTAACGGCCTCTTACTGAACCACAAAATCGGTAAAATAGACCGCCCCCACATATTTCCTGTCGCCCAGGCTGGCATTCAACTGCTGTATCAACTCCTCTTTAAGCTGCTGCTTACCCTCCAACGTAAACACTTCCGCGAATGTCTTACTGCTGAGTATCGAGATCACGATGTCATCAATAATCGGTTTCTGGCGCGCCAAATCTTCCACAAAGAGGGCTTCTACTCCTTTGCGAGTCTCCGGAGGTAAACGATAGAACTCGGCGCTCTCAGGTAGAAACTCCAACGTAATGGAGACCCGTAGATAGCGATACCCGCCAGGGTCCGCCAGGTTGACGACGCGCTCTCCCAGGGGGAACATGATGCCATTGCCGCGCGGTACGATGTCCCGCACCGGCGCTACCGGCCCCTCAGGTTCTGGAAGAGGGGTGGGGGTAGTCGCTTCCTGCTGGCCCTGTCCCCCCATCTCAAGCTGGATGCGAATAGGTTTGGGCAGCCCAGAAGGCATCATGAGGTATCCTGCCCCGAACAGCAGCAGAGCGACCGCCCCGCCCAGGATGATGAATTTGCGATTGGATAGCAGATTCTTCATGGCACTTCACCACCAATCATAGAGATCAGTGGCCGGCAGGCTCAGCCGGCGCGCGATTTCCGGCAAGCAAGTTCAGCCCTCCAGGAGAGCCTCCATCATCAGGGGGGTACAAGATCACAATGTCGGCCCGCCGGTTCAACGCCCTGTGTTCTCGCGTATCATTGGGGAACAGAGGGTCATATTCCGCACGTCCGACCGCTATCAGACGTTCAGGTTGGATGTGACCGTGCTCGATCAGGTAACGGATCACACTCACTGCGCGAGCAACGCTCAACTCCCAGTTGGTAGGATACAAAGGGTCATTCGTCGGTACATCGTCCGTATGACCCTCAACCCGAATCTCGTTCGGCATAGGAGCCAGGAGGCGAGCGATTTCGTCAAGGATCTCAGTGGACTCCTGGCTTAACTCCACACCCCCGGAGGGAAACAGCAACGCGTTCGAGATGGTGATCGCAATCCCTTCACGGCGCATATTGACCGCCATAAACTGGCGAGTCCCCTTCCCCGTGCTCCACCTGGACAGGGCTTCCGTGATAGTTAAGAAATCCTTGCTCCGTTGCGGCAACGATCGAAAAGGGGAGGCGCCGCCACCTGATTCCGGCAGGATGCCTGCCCCACCGCCCGCCGGTAAGACAGTAAGGCCAAAGCCCTGCCGCAGAGAGATGGCCAACTTGGCGAAACGCTCCAGATCAGTCTTGGAGCCAGCGTACATGATGATGAAAAAGGCCAAAAGTAATGTGATTAAATCTGCATAGGTTAATAGCCAGCGCAGTCCACCAGCACTGCTATGCCCACCGGCCATGATGCTATGCTCCTTCCTTGGCAGATCCGCTTGTGCCCGGCCCCATTCTTCCTCTTAGCCTGGGCGACAGGTAAGCTTCCAGTTTTTCCCTGATGATATGCGGATTATCACCTGCCTGAATGGCCAGAATCCCTTCCGTCATGATTTTGCGCATGAAGACTTCCTCCTGACTGTACCCTTTCAGTTTGCCACTTAGAGGCAGGAGGACGAGATTTGCCACACCTACACCATACATGGTTGCCACAAATGCCGTCGCGATGCCTTCGCCCAGATTGGATGACTCCTCCAGGTGACTGAGCACATTGATCAATCCCAGCACTGCGCCCAGAACCCCCATCGTTGGCGCATACCCTCCCATCGCTTCGAGAAGGTTGTACCCGTGTGCATGGCGCTCTTCCATCAGGTGAGTTTCTGTCTCCAGGATGTGCCTGACCTCGGCCGGGTCAACACCATCTACCACCAACATGATGCCCTTCTTGAGGAAGGGATCTGCGATCTTCTCTTCCTCCTCTTCCAGAGACAGCAACCCTTGCCGACGTGCCTTGTCGGCCAGGTTGACCAGTTGCGAGACCAATGCTTCGGCGCGGTGGCTGCTCCCGCCAGTGATTGTGCGCATGATCAGTTTGGGCAAGGCGAGCACGCGCTCCAGGGGATTGCTCACCAGGGTGGCACCGAAGGTGCCACCAAAGACGATCAACGCGCCCGGCACATTGATCAGGGCTCTCAAAGCGCCACCTTCTATCACTACTGAGGCCAGGATGGCACCAATCCCGACAATCAGCCCGAGAATGGTTGCAATGTTCATGGCTTTTCCCCCACCTCCGACTCGTCAGTTCGCCATCCGTAGACTCGCCGTCGGTAGGCGATTACCCGCTCAATGATCTCCGCCACGGGCTGCTGAACCACAAGTTTGTGACCTGTCGTCAGGGAGATGACCGTGTCAGGCCGTTGCTCCACCGTTTCGATCAACTCAGCGTTGACCGCCAGTTCACTGCCGTCCAGGCGGGTCACGTAAATCACTCTACTCCTCCCGATGGTCATCATTGCGAGCGAAGCGAAGCCATCTCCTTAGTCTTTTACGTCGGCGGCTTTTACCCATCTCATCCCCCCTGGGCCCCCCCTCACAGGGGTAGGTTTTTTCCTGATAGAACCCCAGCGGGGAGGTTTGGAGGGCACCCCCCAGGGAGCAGAGGAGCCAGGGAGCAAGGGAGCTGAGGAGAAAAGCGTTCACCTCCGCACCTCTGCTCCTCCGCATAGGGTGGCCTCCTGTTGGAGCCGAGAAAGGGCAGGTCAAGGGCCCAAGGAGCAGAGGGGCAGAGGAGCAGCGGAGAGATTCTCCCTAGCTCCCTCGCACCTCAGCCCCTCTGCACAGAAGGCCCCCCTGGGCCTACCTGGTTGGGTGTTAACGCATCAACGCAAAAAACCCACCCTTGAGAGCTGGGCCCCCCTTCTCTCCTCTCAATGGAAGCTCCCATGTTCGCTATTTTCATCCTAGCACGCCCCTCAGAGAGACAGGGTAAAAGGAGCGTAAAGCCATTGTAAAAGTTCCGTATCACCCGCCAGGCACGAAAAGAGCCGGTCACCCTGACAGTAACCGGCTCTTGGGGCGGACTACCCTCGACCTTCTCGGTCAGGCAGGGACGTAATAACCGTGACGATACACGGTGCAGATATACTTGGGGGTCTTCGGAGAGGGCTCGATCTTATTCCGCAGATTCATGATCTGCATGCGCACCACAGTAGGATCTCCCGTACCCGGGTAGTAGCGCCACACCTCCTGTAGCAACTTCTCGGCCGACACCACTTCCCCAGCCCGGCTCATTAGATAATAAAGCAGCTCAAACTCAACCGGAGTCAACTGCACCGTGCGCCCATCGGCCTCGACCTGGTATTTGGCTGCATCCAGACGCATCCCGCCCACTTTCAATTCTTTAGCCGTACCGTTACTCTTCAAAGTACGGCGTAACAGGGCGTTTACCCGCAACTCCAGTTCCCGTAGGTCGAAGGGCTTGATCAGATAATCATCGCCACCAGCCTCAAAGCCCTCAATCCGGTCATTCACCATCCCACGCGCCGTCAAGAACATCACCGGTATGTTCGCCAGGCGGATGCTGGACCTTATCCGCCGGCACACCTCATAACCATTTAAATCAGGCATCATCACATCGAGGATCACCAGGTCTGGGGAAATCTTGGGGATCTTCTCCAGGGCATCCGTCCCGTTATTCGATAGCATCACAAAATGCCCCTCTCCTTTGAGCACGGCTTCGATCATCTTACATACCCGGAGATCATCATCCACCACCAAGATGCGTGCCATCAGCAAGGACCTCCTCAGCTCAAACTCAAAGTTTGTCTGTAGCTAGTATAAGCCGTGCTCCTTGTTCTCTGAATAGCGCAGCGGTACCAGATTCGGTGTACAATTAATTTCAACTTCACTTTTCACGCAGTGCCAGATGGACCTCCAATGTGCCATAGGAGGTAGTGAGAGGCACAACCAGACGTTGGAAGTCCAGGGTCGAGATGGTGACCTGATGACCAATAATCAGCGCAGGAACAGAAATTTGGGAACTGTATCCTTCCGCTGCTAGCAATGTGCTGGCACGCCCCGTGATGACATTCCCTAGCTCAGCGATTCCGCTCTGCGCCAGCTCGTCGAACTCCGTGAATGGCTGGCCGAGCATCTTGGAGACGAAAGCCATAGCCGTGGGAATACTCATGCCATACAGTACGACCCCTTCCACCCGCCCTACCAGGGTGAGAAGAGTAGTCACATCGTTGCTTGTACACGCAGACCGGTGTAACTTGATCTCGCCCCTTTGAACCTCGGTCTGCGTCTCTGACCGCAAAACCTCACCGGCCGCAACGATAAAAGGATTAACGAATCTTACATTCATGCAACCCTCTCCCTCAGGCTTATGTCATCACCTTAGGCAAGCTTGCTATAGAAGGAGATGCCCACTGATTGAAGGCCCAGCATGTGAGCCAGAGCAGGTGGGATCACTTCGGTCCCTCCCAGAAAGAGGACGCCGCCCGGCCGTAGAGCCCTGGCCAGATTGGCGAGGACCTTCCGTTTTGCCTCATCAGAAAAGTAAATAATCACGTTGCGACACACGACCAGATCGAATTGCCTATCAACGTCATCCTCCAGCAAGTTGTGTTCATCAAAAATCACGCGGCTCCGGATGGTCGGCTTGATATACAGGCCACTATCACGGCGTTCGAAATGTCGTGACAAGAGGGCCGGAGGCACGCTTCTCACGTCATCTTCAGAATATGGGCCGCCTGCTGTTGCCTTGCTTAGAACGCCACGGTCAATGTCTGTTGCCCACACTCGATAGCGCCGTATGCCATGCGCATCGGCCAATATGGCCAGAGTATACGCTTCCGCTCCATGGGAACAGCCGGCACTCCACATGGTCAGCTCTGCCCCCGGCCGAATCAATGCCGGCAGTATGCTCTCTCCAAGCTGCTGAAACTTCTCCGGGTCGCGAAAGAAAGAGGAAACGTTGATCGTGAGATAGTCCCGAAAGGCTTTCAATTCGTCGGCGTCCTGGTCCAGCCGGCGCAGGTACTCGATCCAGCTCTTCGCCCCACTCCGTCTGAGGTAAGCTTCCAGGCGACGCTGCATCTGCTGGCTTTTGTAAGAGGAGAGGTCAATACCCGTCACTCGCTT
>DAOUAJ010000155.1:0-7800 GCA_034433615.1 Anaerolineae bacterium
AATGGCACCTTATCTCTCTGGGTGATCTGCACCATCTGTCGGTCGACTTTACCCTCCTTTCGGATGGTGGGTTTGAAACCCTTGAGCAACAAGGTATTCAGGGTGACCGTCAGCGAACTGATCGCCATAAGCAAGCCGGCCAGCTCAGGGCTGATGATCAGGGCAATGAACGGGTAGAATAGCCCGGCTCCAAGGGGAATGCCCAGGGTGTTATAGATGAAAGCCCAGAACAGGTTCTGTTTGACCTTGCGCATGGTGGCTTTAGCCACCTCCAGGGCTACAACCACGTCGCGGATGTCGTCCTTGATCAGGATCACATCCCCGGTTTCCTTGGCCACGTCGGTGCCCGAGCCAATGGCAATGCCGACATCTGCCTGAGCCAGGGCTGGAGCGTCGTTGATCCCGTCGCCTACCATGGCTACTTTTTTCCCTGAAGCCTGCAGTTTCTTGACCTCCTCAGCTTTATCCTGGGGGAGAACTTCCGCCAGGACACGCTTGATTCCTACTTGACGGGCGATGGCTTCTGCCGTTCGCCGGTTGTCTCCGGTGATCATGGCTACTTCTAACCCCAATCTGTGCAGGCGTTTGATCGCCTCTACAGAATTCTCCTTGAGCGTATCCGCCACGGCTACCAGCCCGGCTGGATGCCCATCCAGGGCGATAAACATCACCGTCTTGCCGCCTGCTTCCAATGCCTCTGCCTGTTGGATGAGCTCGCTGAAGTCTAGCCCATGTTCGCGCATGAGCTTTCGATTGCCCAGGAGGACTGCATGCCCCTCGACTCTGGCCTCCACCCCGTGCCCGGGGATAGCGTTAAATGATTCGGGCTCCCTCAGCTCCAACCCGCGCGACTGTGCCCCCTTTACGATGGCTTCTCCCAGGGGATGTTCGCTGTTCTTTTCCGCGATGGCAGCCAGACGCAACAGTTCATCCTCGTTCCAGAAGGTGCTCCTGGGCGCGGGTTGCGGTATTAAGTGCTCGCTGCAATCAGCCATTGTGGTGGGCTGAATCTCCCGTTCCCTGACCACCACATCCGTAACCGATGGTTCACCCTTCGTCAGTGTGCCTGTTTTGTCAAAAATAATCGTCTGTAGTTTGCTGGTATTCTCGATGGCTTCGGCGCCCTTAAAGAGCACTCCATGCTCTGCGCCCTTGCCTGTCCCGGCCATCATGGCGCTCGGTGTGGCCAATCCCACCGCGCACGGGCAGGAAATGACCAGCACAGTTACGGAGAGTAGTAGCGAGAAGCCAAATACACCGATCTCACCGAGTTTGTAAGGCGACAGGATGAAGCTGGAGTCGGGGGTGAAGAACTTCTGGTAGCCGAAGAAAAACCAGAAGACGAACACGAGGAGAGCCAGCATATGCACCCCCAGGATGAAGTGCCCTGCCACCCAGTCGGCCAGCTTCTGGATGGGAGCTTTGCTGGCCTGGGCGTCTTCTACAAGCTTGATGATTTGCGCCAGGGCGGTCTCCTTGCCCACCCGGGTGGCATTGAATTTGAAGGCGCCGGTCTTGTTGATCGTGCCGCCGATCACCTGGTCGCCACCTTTTTTCTCTACCGGCAGGCTCTCCCCGGTGAGCATCGATTCATCCACCGCTGAGTAGCCCTCGATCACCACACCGTCCACCGGGATGCTCTCGCCGGGGCGGACAAGGACCAGATCGCCGATCTCTACCTCGTCGGCGGGGATTTCTTCTTCGCGGCCGTCTCGGAGGATGCGGGCGATCTTGGGCTGCAGTTCCATGAGTTTGCGAATGGCTTCTGAGGTGCGCCCGCGGGTAAGAGCCTCGAGCCAACGCCCCAGGATGATGAAGGCGGTGAGCAAGGCAGCGCTCTCGAAGAAGGTGGCTCCTTCGCCGCCGAAGCCGGCCTTCGGGAAAAGAGTATTGATCACCGCAATGCCGTAAGCTGCCCCAATCCCGGTGGCATACAGCAGGTTCATATCTGTCACACCATGCTTGAGGCCGCGCCAGGAGTTCGTGAAGAATTGCCGTCCTGGACCGAAGACGATCGGCGTGGTCAGCAGGCCAATGACCCACTTATATGAAAGAAACTCAGGGATGAAAGCTCTCAATGGCCCAAGCATGTCATAGAAGGTGCCGATCATGACCACCAATCCGATCGTCCCGGCAATAAGTAGATTGCGTCCCTGACGCTTGATTTCCTCTTCACGTGCCTGTCGCTCGCGGTCAAGGGTGTCGACCCCGGCGCTACGCTCGACAGCTTCATAGCCCACGTCACGGATGGCTCTTTTCATCTGGCTTGTCGTAACCAGGCCGGGGATATACTGGACATGGGCTGTACCCAGGCCGAGGTTGACCACTGCGCCAATTACGCCAGGCAACTCGTTGAGGGCTCCCTCCACGTGGGCCACGCAGGAGGCACAGGTCATCCCCCTGACATCTAGAGTCAGCTCGCTCAGGGGAACGCTGTAACCGACGTTTTCGATCGCCCGGCGTATGTCATCCAGCGTGGTCACTCTAGGGTTGTAAACCAGACTTGCCTTATTGGTGGCCAGATTGACCACCACGTTCGAAACACCAGGAAGTTCTTTCAGCGCGCCTTCCACGTGTGACACGCATGAGGCGCAAGTCATCCCGCTCACCGGTAAAGTGAGCTCAAGGGTTGAATCGATCATGCAATAGCCTCCTCATAATGAAATAGAATGTGGGGCACCGGTGAGCCACCGGTAAATGTCTTTGAGTTTGTCCAATTCTGCCCGCTGTTCTTCCTCACAAGGGTTGGCCAGGATGATTTCCAGGCTGCGCTCTGCCTGATGGCGCGCCAGAGCGCACCCGGCGGCGCGCAAGGCCGATTGGACCGCGCCCAATTGGTGTAACACCTGATCGCGAGGCCGACCTGATTCGAGCATGACGATAATGGCGTGAAGATGACCCTCGACGGAACGCAGGCGTGCTAGGACAGCCTGCTCCTCAGGTGACATTGAGGTGGGTTTCATGATCCTGCACACTGAAATTCTTATAGTTTAATGTGTTCCGGATGGCAGCCTGCAACATTGGGCTGAGACGCTGCTGGGGCACCTCCACGAGTGCAAACTGTGTCTGACCGTCACGGCTGTGGGCTACCAGGGTGGCCGGTGGGTTCTGCTGGTCGTAAACCAGGAGCACAACCAACTGACAATCGCACAGCTCGGTACCGTGATGTGGGCAGCTGCAATCCAAATGAGCCGTACGAGCTGCCAGCAGATCAAAGGAACGTCTTACCTGTAGACCGGCGCGGTCCAACTGTGCGATGGCCCACGCGATCGCAGTCTGCCAATCGGTCGCGAGAGTTAACAACGGAGTGGACTGGTACATCCCAAAAACACCTTTAGCCTACAGTATAGGCCTTCTAACGAAGGCGGCAAAGCGCCATTTCCCTTGTTTTCCAGTGAGCAATTATGCCTATTTCGATCTGCGCCAGATGGCGCGTGACACCCGATCGCGAAAATACTATGATGAGAACAATAAATATCATGTATGGAGGTTATGATGTGTGCTCAGGAGAACCACCGCCGGGATCCGATGATTGACCAGGATGAGAACTGCCACGTTGATCCCCTGGATAAGCCCCTGGATCAGAAAAACTTAGACTCTGCGGCGGCAGCCTACCTCGCCGTGAGCGGCATGGGCTGCACTAATTGCGCCATGCGGGTGCGCAATGGATTGCTCGGCCTGGAGGGAGTCCTGGTGGCCTACGTGGAATTGGAGTCACAGCTGGCCGCCGCAGCCTATGATCCGCAGCGCGTCACCCCCGAGGACCTGGTGCAGGCAGTAGCCAACGCCGGGAACGATGGCCGCCATCATTACCGGGCTCAGTTCATCCGGCAGGTGCCGGTTGAATGGTTGCTGGGATGAACTTGGAGGCACCTTGGCCGCTCTCGAACGTCTCCCGCCTGCGAAGAGTATGGTGCAGCTGGTCGGCCCTCATCTACTGATTAACCAGGCATTGAGCGGGCTACGGATGAATTGAAAAACGCTTTTGGTGAGTTACAGGTTTACTACTTCTGGATGGGGATAATCTTTCTCGCTATAGCGGTGAAGGACGGTTCTCAGGGAAAGGGCTTGGAATGTCGCTGCCGTTCTTTAAACATATATATTCGATGAAAATAATGGGGAATTGGTGACCTATAACACTACCAGATATAGGATAAATCTGATTACATTGATCTTGGATCCATCAGTTCAGGAGCGAAGGTCATGAACCAGACTAGCTCTTCCTTCACGCAGCGGGTCTCTACGCTGCGCTGGCTCTTGCCTCTCAGTTTTGCCCTGTTAGCCGTAGCTTACGAACTCAGCCTGGCCCGCTGGGTTCACAATTCATTCGGCGATGCCACCCACTTCGCTGTTGAAGTCTTATTTTTTAGCACAGCCGGCCCATTCCTGGCATTTCTTGCCCTGAACTGGATCAGTGTCTGGCTTACGGAGAAGGAACGTGCTGAAACGCTGGCACGCGACCGCGAACGCAGGCTGGCTGCGATCACCAACGCGTCTGCGGATGCCATTTTGGGTCTGGATTCCGACGGCTATATCGAGTCGTGGAACAGAGGGGCTGAATTGCTCTTTGATTATTCCATATCTGAAATCCGGGGACAGCCATTTTCCTTCCTGATTCATGGTGGTGAAGCGTCAGAGGTGGAGCTGCAGTGGTTAGTGGAGAAGGTCAAGGAAGAGGGCTTTGTTCGCGGTCATGAGACAGTATGCCGGGATAGGGGCGGACGCGCCATTCAGGTGGAGTTGACCGCCACCCGCCTCACCGATGACCAGGGTATACCGTTGGGGATGTCCGTGATCCTGCGCGACATCGCGAACCGCAAATTACGGGAGGAGGAGATCCGCCGCCTCAACGCCAGCCTGAACCAGCAGGTTGCCGAGCGGACACAGGAACTGGCACAGAAAGTAGATGAGCTTGCCAGGGCTAACGCGGAGTTAAAGAAGCTTGATCAGATGCGTTCCGAGTTCGTCTCCCTGGTTTCTCATCAGATCCGGGCACCACTGACCAACATGAGCGGGGCGGTGCAGCATATTCAGGCCGACTGCCAGGTCATCAACCCAACCTGTAGGCGCATGTTGGATATCTTAAACCAGCAAACAGCCCGCCTGGAACGTCTGGTACAGGATGTATTGAATACTGCCCGCCTGGAATCAGGGGAGCTTTCAGTGCACCCGGAACCTATCTCGATATTTCCGGTCATCCAGCAGGTTGTTGATCAGACAAGGGCGCGGATTGCGGACCGGCACATTCTGATATCTGAGAAGCCCGGTATGCCGCTGGTTTTCGCGGATCGCGACCGGGTGGCAGAAGTGCTTACCAACCTACTTGACAACGCGGATAAATATTCGCCTCCAGGTAAAAAGGTGTCCATTGACGTACATGCCAACCAAACAGAAGTTATCGTCTCGGTCGCTGATGAAGGCCCTGGAATCCCTGAGAAAGACCTGGAACGCGTTTTTGATAAATTTTACAGAACGGATAGTAGTGACTCTCAGATCGCTTATGGATATGGGATTGGCCTGTATGTATGCCGGAAGCTGGTCGAAGCGCAGGGTGGGCGTATCTGGGTTGAGAATCTCTTCGCGGGAGGTGCGCGGTTTTCATTCTCTCTACCGGTATGGGATGAGGATCATGTTTGAGCCGACGGTCTTATTAATTGACGATGATCAGGTGTTACTGGAGCTGCTCTCCGACCACTTGCGGATGGCTGGTTATCGGCCATTGCTTGCCACGAATGGACCGGATGGTCTCCGCCTGGCAGCCATGGATAACCCTGACCTGGTGGTACTGGACGTGATGATGCCAGGCATGGACGGATGGGAGGTTTGCCGAAAGCTTCGGGAGGGTTCGACGATTCCAATTATTATGCTCACCGCTAAAGGCGAGGAGTACGATAAACTGCGCGGTTTCCGCCTGGGCGTGGATGATTACGTAACCAAGCCTTTTTCCTTTGCTGAACTGGTGGCGCGCGTGGGGGCGATCCTGGCGCGTTCCAGGCGTGGTTCGCAGATGCCCCTGGTTGTGAGCGAAGGGGATCTGAACATCGATTTCGACCAGCGCCGTGTCACGGTCGCTGGCCAATCCGTTGACCTTACCCCAACCGAGTATCGCCTGCTGGAGACGTTGGCGCGCCATGCTCACCGGACGGTCCCCATCGAAAAGTTGCTGGCTGAGGTCTGGGGGCCAGAGTATGCGGGGGAAATCGAGTATGTCAAGCACTATATATGGGCGCTCCGCCGGAAGATAGAAGCTGACCCGGGTGATCCCAAACATATCCTCACCGAGCGCGGCTTCGGATATCGGCTTGAGTAGCCGAAATACAACTGAACTTACACCCCTTCTAAACCTTTAATAGACTTTTCCTTGTTACACTGTTGGTAGAGGAGAGCTGCTGCAATGGCTCGCTACCGCGTCTATCTTCCCGATCTTACCTTCTACCAACAAACGGTTGCCTGCCAGTTTGCCTGTCCGGTACGTACGGATTCACGGGCTTATGTCAATGCTATTGCCAGGGGGGAATACGAGCGTGCTTACCTGATCGCCCGCGAGACTAACCCTTTCGCCTCCACCTGTGGCTGGGTGTGCGGTGCGCCCTGCGAGGCGGCCTGCCGGCGTGGGCAAATTGATGAACCTGTAGCCATTCGGGCGTTAAAACGCTTTGTCAACGATCGCTACGGGGTCTATCTTGGGGAGGGCGGCCAATCCCGCCAGCCTCCCGCCTGGCCAGCTTATGTCGGGCCGACCAATGCTTTTGATCTGGGAAACACGCTGTTCCCTACCAGCCGTAGCGGTTTGGCAGCAGCTCGTTCGCGTGAGGATAAGACGGGAAAACGCGTTGCCATCATCGGGGCCGGGCCGGCTGGGCTTTCTTGCGCCCATGACCTCTCTTTGCTTGGTCACGAAGTGATTGTTTTCGAAGCGGCCCCGGTGGCAGGCGGGATGTTGCGCCTGGGGGTGCCTGAGTATCGCCTCCCTCGTGAGCTCATCGCGCTGGAGATCGAAGCTATCCTGTCCCTGGGGCCACAACTCCGCCTTAACCAGACTCTAGGTCGAGATTTTTCCCTGGCAGATTTGCGCCAAGAGTTCGATGCCATCTTCATCGCCATCGGCACCTACCGCAGCCGTAGGCTCAATGTGGAAGGTGAGCAGTTCGACGGAGTCTTGCGAGCGGTGGACTTTTTGGTCAACGTCAACCTCGGAGGGTATAACCTGAATCTGGGTAAACGAGTGCTGGTCATTGGTGGTGGGAACGTAGCCATGGACGTGGCGCGCACCGCAGCCCGATTGGGCCACCCAGCACAATCCGGAGGAGACCTGGAAATGGCCCTGGATGTGGCGCGCACCGCAGCCCGCCTGGGGGCCACCCAGGAAGTACATTGTCTGGTGGTCGAAGGCCGGGATGAGATGCTGGCCGACTCTTTCGAGATCGAAGAGGCGGAAAAAGAAGGCGTGGTGATCCATAATCATGTGGCTCCCAAGCGTATCCTGAGCCAGGATGGACGCGCTGTTGCCCTGGAGACCCTCGACGTCGCTCGCGCCTTTGACGAGCATGGCCGCTTCAATCCCCAATTGATCTCGGGGACTGAAAAGGTGTGGGCGTGCGACAGCGTGATCGTCGCGATAGGTCAAACGGGCGAACTCGACTGGGTGCAACCCGAAGATGGCCTGGTAGCCACACCGCGCGGCACACTTGCCGTAGACAGGGAGACGCTCGCCACCTCCATTCCGAGAGTGTACGCAGGCGGCGACATTGCCTTTGGGCCACGCTTGATCATCAATGCCGTCGCTGACGGGCAACGGGC
>DAOUAJ010000156.1:0-8753 GCA_034433615.1 Anaerolineae bacterium
ATGATGGCGGCAAGGCGGCGCTGGGCCTGGATCTTTCTAGCGCCCGCGTTGGTTATTTATACGATCTTTTGGATATTTGCATTGGCTTCCGGATTGGGCCTCAGTACGGCCAAGTGGTCAGGTTATGGACAGATGGTCTGGGTAGGTCTTGACAATTTCTCGGCCCTTTTCCGGTACCGATATTTTTTCAGCTCTCTTTTCCATAATCTAGAGTATGGCTTCTTTAACGTTACTGTGGGGGTTGGTCTGGGTTTGGTCACTGCTCTATTATTGGACCACTGCACCCATGGCCGACTTTTCTTCCGCGTAGCGGTCTACCTGCCAGTGGTTATTTCTTGGGTCGTCGTTTCTTTTCTCGTGCGCTGGTTTCTTAACCCTGGCTACGGTCTCATGGATCCCTTACTCGAGATGATCGGGCTAGGCTTCGTGGAGGTCAACTGGCTGGCCGATATAGAATCCTTGATTCGCCTGATCATCGCCGTAGGGATCTGGAAGCACTATCCTGTGGCCATGGTCATCCTTTTCGCTGCGTTACAGAATGTCCCGAGAGAATTAAAGGAGGCGGCCTATATTGACGGGGCTGACGAAGTGCGTACCACGACATATGTTGTGCTGCCGCTGCTCAAGCCGGTGCTGGCCGTGGTCGTCTCCCTGGCCCTGATTGATTCGTTCCGTATCTTCGATCCCTTCTATGTGCTGGGAGCCAGCGGGGGGCAGCAGGCCAACCCGCTCCTGGATGTTCTCTCTACCATGCTGTATCGACGGGCTTTCGGCCAATGGGAAGTAGGAATGGCCAGCGCCATAGGGTTTGTGCTTTTCGTTCTGACCATGGCTGTGTCTATCTTCTATCTGCGTACCCTGGGACGTTCGGAAGAGGTGTAACACCGATGAGAATTGGAGCATCTCAATACACACGATCAGCGCTGCTCCGCGTCTCAGCCGCCTTGGGATTGCATCGGAAGATAGGGCGCTGGGTAGTCAATCTGGCGATTTACGGTTTTCTACTCTTCCTGGGAATGTTGGGTATTATGCCCGTAATCTGGATGTTTTTCTCTTCGTTGAAGTCTTTTAGCGAGTTCAACGTAAATCAGTGGTTGTGGCCGCGTCAGTGGCAATGGGAAAACTATGCGCGTGTCTGGATTGGAGCGAACTTCGGTCTCTACTTCGCTAACAGCCTGTTCATGACCGTTACTTCCGTCACTGCCATGATCATTATTGGAGCCATGGCAGGTTACGCTCTGGCTCGCTATCACTTCTCCATGCGGGACAGCATGTTGTATTACTTTATCAGCGGCCAGGTTGTCCCTGGTCAGGTTGTACTAATTCCCCTCTTCATCATGATTCGCTTCATGGGGTTGTTGAATACACGCCTTGGCTTGATCTTGATCTATACGGCTGCCGGTTTGCCTTTTCTCGTTTTCAATATGCAGGCGTTCTTCAAGAGTGTTCCCCAAGAGTTGGAAGAGGCTGCCCGCATAGATGGAGCAGGGGAATTCCGTATCTTTTGGCAGATTATGCTTCCCCTTGTTCGGGGGGGTATTGGCACCATGGCTATCTTCCAGTCCATGTGGATCTGGAACGAGTTTCTTTTTGCCCTGGTTTTTGCCAGCAAGCCGGAGCTGCGAACCTTGCCTATTGGCATCTTCAACGTGATCGGGCAGTACTTTACCGACTATCCCGTGTTTTTTGCCGGATTGATGGTGGCCACGCTGCCTATCGTGGTTGTCTACATGTTCACCGTCCGCTACATTATCCGTGGCGTCGGTGCAGGTGCGGTGAAAGGATAACCAGAGATGCCGCCGATACCTGCCCGTATGCTGGCGACCGTTTATCACTGGGAATCTGGATTCCAGGTGGAGGAGATGACGACACCCCGCCCGGGCTTGAGCGAGGTCCTGATTCAGGTAGATAGCTGCGGCATCTGCGCTTCTGATTTGAAGTTTATTCACAACCTGGTTGACCAGCGGGTCGGCGAGGGGCGGATTTTGGGGCATGAGTTCTCTGGCACAGTGGTGGAGACAGGGCCTGCCGTTTCTGGTGTAGCGGTAGGCGATCCGGTGGCTGTGGATCCGGTGATGAGTTGTGGCAGTTGTTACGAGTGCCGACGAGCGAATCCCCATTACTGTCTCCGCAAGCAGACGATAGGCTTCAGCCGCCCGGGGGCCTTTGCTCAATAATGTGACCGCGCATGTCAGTTCCGTGCACCCGATCCCGGCTGGCTTGCCGTTAGAGTCAGGAGCGTTGGCAGAACCCCTGGCCTGTGCCCTTCATGCGGTCGAGGCATCTGGCGCACGCCCTGGAGATACGGCCGCGGTGATTGGAACCGGCAGCATCGGGCTCTTGATGGTTCAACTTTTCAAGAAGCAGGGGGTTGCCGTCATCGGCCTGGATCAGCAACCAGTGCGCCTGAAACTGGCTCATGACCTGGGGGCAGATGAAGTGGTTGATGTGCGCCTTGTGGACCCGGTGGAGAAGGTACGAGCCTGGGCTGGAGGGCGCGGCGTAGATGCGGTCGTTGATGCCGTGGGCCATCCCGAGGTCGTGAAGCAAGCCATCCGCATGGGGGCTCCAGGCTCCACGGTCGTGCTTTTTGGTGTACCAGCGGGAGATGAAACTATTCCCGTGCTACACCAGGCGCTCATTATGCGTGGACAGCGCCTGACAGGCTGCACCGGCACACCCTTTCTTTTCCCTCGCGCCCTGGAACTCCTATCCCGACGAGAGGTGTGCGTAGAGCCATTGATTACGCACCGCTGTGGCCTGGGGAGCCTAAGCCGAGCCATGATTATATTAGAGCAGCGGGCAGAGGGTGCCATCAAGGTTCTCATCCAGCCCTTTCGACAAGGCTGACGGTCCGTGCCCCTGCTAGTCGTCGTGGATAGCACATCAGCGCGTTGCCCACACAATTCCACCCGTTAGGTGCTGCGAAGGAAAGAGTCAAACCTCTATGCGTCTAGCATGCTCAACTTTTGCTTATCACCAGGCCTTTCAGCGCAGTGGATTCCTCCTGGGAGACTTTCTCGATTGCGCCTGGGCAGCCGGGTTGGACGGCGTGGAGCTCAACGATGGTTATCTGCTGCGGGAGGGGCTTCCTCTCTCAGATATCAAGCGCGGCGCAGCCGAGCGAGCGCTCGATATCGTGGCTGTGGCTATAGAGAACAACTTCTACCGCGACACGGAAGCTGAAATTCGTGCTGAGCGGCAAAAGATCCTCACATGGCTGGATTATGCTTACTTTCTGGGGGCACCGCTGCTGCGCGTCAACACCTGCCAGCCCTCCGATGTGGCAGCCAAGCTCGGTCTACCGCGGGAAAGGGTCTTTGCTTGGGCCGTCGAAACTTTTCGCGCGGTGCTCTTGAAAGCAGAACAGTACGGCATCGTTCTAGCTCTGGAGAATCACTTCGGCATCACTCGCACAGCCGCCGATACCCTCGCTCTGGTTGAGGCCGTGGATTCACCCTGGTTTCGGGTGAACATTGATACCGGTAACTTCTGTGATGCTCCGATGACCGGTGCTTACCCCTTCGAGGATCCCTACACGGCCATTGAACGGCTGGCGCCACTGATGGTTTTTTGCCACGCCAAGGTCCGCGGCTTGACTCTGGATCACAGCAACGATAGCATCCTGGACTACCGCCGCATCTTTTCCATTCTCCAGGCCACCGGGTATAGAGGCTACGTATCGGTGGAGTATGTGGGCCATGAAGACCCGGTCCAGATGATGCCTGCTATTGTGAGCATGCTTCATCTTCACATTCCTGATGAGAGATAGAGCCAGTTGGTAGAAGATGCCTGATAGGGCGGGGTAACGATGTATTGAACCAGAGGCTGAACTCTCGCTGGAATAACAGGATTCCATCACTGTCAGGAATATATACGCGATCATATGGGAGGTATGACGAACCATGGCGCATGAAGTTATCTCCCCATTGGTATCCGTGCCCGTGACGGGCGTCCGGTTGACCGGGGGCCTTCTCAAGAGGGCGCACGATGACAACATCGGCTATCTCAAGAACCTTTCGCTGGACTCGATCCTGTATTGGTTCCGGGTTAAGGCTGGGCTGCCGGCGCCAGGGGAACCGTACCGGGGCCACTTTGAGGACAACATCAAGGGCCAGACGGCGGGGCTGTTCCTGATGGGGGCCGCAAACAGCCTCAGGTGGCAAGAGGATGCGGAGTTGCGGCGGCGAGTCAACGTGATCGTGGATTGCATTGATGCCTGCAAAGAGCCGGATGGCTTCTTCGAGCCGATCCCCAAGAACGAGTTCGGCACCAAGGAGTATCCCAACTACGTGCGGGTGTGGCTGAACTACGGGCTGAAGGCTGCCAGCCTGATCGGGAACGAGAAGGCGCTGCCGTTGATGCGGGGCATGCAATCCTGGTTTAACCGCTGCGATGAGCGGGTGATCGCGAAGGATCTCATACTGGGCTTCCAGGGCGTCATCGCCAATACAACTGTCTATCTGTCCGAGGTAGGCCTCCCTGAGGATCTGGACACGACCGTGAACTACTATCAGGAGAACTGGTGGCTGGGACAGTTCATCCGCGGTGATGATAGCGCCGTCCATAAACGCCCCACGCCGCACGGCACCGAGCTGGAGGCCATCAATGCCTACATGGACTTGTACATCGCAACCGGGAAGCCTCTATACCTGAATGCGGTGAATAGCGCCTACAGGATGTTCAAGGAGAAATGGCAGCACGTGGGTGGGGGCATCGTCGCGATCGAGAACACCGAAATATACCCGGGCTGCAATTGGCTCGATCCCGCGCACAAGTATAACGAACTGTGCTGCACCGCGCACTGGATTTATCTGAACCAGCGGTACCATCGGCTGTTCCCAGATGTGGAAAAGTATGTTGGCGAGATCGAACAATCTATCTACAATGTTGTGGTCGCCAATCAGATTGGCCAGGAGCACATACGCTATCACGCCTATCTAGACATACAGAAAGATGGGGATCGCTCGACGCCCGTGTCGTGTTGCGCTGGCCAGGGCACCCGGGTGTTAGGCTCGCTGCCGGAGTTCCTCTATTCGATCGCGCCCGATGGGCTCTACATAGACATCTACGCCAACTCCGAGATCGCCTGGAGCTGTGAGGGCGTGCCCGTCACGTTATTGACGCAGACTGAGCAGCCCACCGGCGGCGGCGTGAACATCCGAGTAGCCCTGCCCTCCCCCCAATCGTTCACCTTGCGGCTGCGCATCCCGGCCTGGGCGACCTCCGAGGTGGCCATCTACGTCAATGGTGAACGTGAGACTACCGGCACACCCGGCAGTTACTGCGCGATCACGCGCGCTTGGAGTGACCGCGATACCATTTCATTCACATTGCCGATGGGCTTTCGGGTGACGCGGTACAGCGGCGGGGATGCGATCCCCGGGTTGGACAGGTATGCCATCGAGTATGGGCCGCTGCTGCTCGGCCTTGTGGGGAGCCTCGATTTCAGAGGCAAGTACATCAAGATTAACCATGACCCGGTGGACCCCTCCGCCTGGTTGGTGCCCGTGGCAGGGAAGCCATGCCATTTTGCAGTGAGGAATAAGCCGGGGTATGAGTACATGCCTTACTATGAGATTCAAGACCAGACGTTCACTTGTTACCCGGTTATTGGGTAAGAGAGGATGGGCGTGTCCTCCTGGATTGGGCTGTCGTGGACAGGGAGGAACCGTGAACTCGCGCATTGGCATTGCGATCGTCGGTTGTGGGGTCATCGCGCAAACGCACGCGGCCGCCATACGGCAGGTGCCGGCTGCCCGACTGGTGGCGGCCGTGGACACGGTCGCTGAGCGCGCACAGTCGCTGACGGCTCAGTTTGGCGGGCAGCGGACCTACACGGCTCTCGATGCCGCGCTTGAGGACGATGACGTCGAAGCCTGCATCCTTTGCTTACCTCATCACCTGCATGCCAGCGCCGCGCAACAGGCGTTGCAGGCTGGGAAGCACGTCCTGGTGGAGAAGCCGATGGCCCTCTCGTTGGCTGAGGCTGACGGGATGATCGCCGCTGCCGAACAAGCACATCGCGCGTTGATGGTCGGGCAGGTCCTGCGCTTCTGTCGGAATAACCAGGAGGCACGCCGATGGATACACGCCGGCGCCATCGGGCGACCGCTCCACTGGATACGACGTCGGGTCTCCTACCACCGGGAGTACCCTCAGGGGCCCTGGTCCGCAGACCCGGCGCAGGCCGGTGGGTGGCTACTGTACGGGTTTGGTTCGCATGAGTTCGACATGCTGCTATGGTTGGCGGGATGCGGCGTGGCTGAGGTACACGCCTGGGGGCAACGCAATAACCCTCACTGGCGCGACATAGACGAGCTGGCTGCCTTGCTACGGCTCGAGGATAGCAGTACGGCGGTGGTCAACCTCTCATTGAACTGCCATACAGTTGCCTGGGACCAGCTCGTCATTGGCACCGCAGGCTCGATGCTGGTGGATAACAAGGAGCTCGACGTCAACGGGCAAAAGATCGAGGCACCCATGGATCTGGACCAGGCGTTCACACGCTAGCTCGCCGAGTTTGTCGCCGCGATTCAGGAGGGCCGGTGGCCGGAGGCGTCCGGCGCCGAGCGGTGTCGGAGGCTCTTCACCCAGGGGAGCGCATGGATAGACGCCCACCTCTTCAACGGCGAGTACTACGTCCAGCAGATTCGCACGCCGGCCAGCCTGGACGAGACGCGGCCGGAACTGCGCGTGGGCATGGGCGAGACGGACCTGGCCGAGCCCGATTTTCAGGTGGGCAACGGCTGTCTGGTGGATCAGTTGGTGGGACAGTACACGGCCCACGTCGTTGGGCTGGGATACCTGCTGAGGCCGGAGAATGTCAGGACCGCGCTGCGATCTATCTTTCGCTATAACTTTCGCCAGGGGCTGTATGATCACTGGAACGTGATGCGCACCTTCGCCCTCGCCGACGAGTCCGCCCTGCTCATCTGCAGTTGGCCACACGGGGATCGGCCCCGGGTTCCCTTCCCTTACTTCAGCGAGGTGATGACGGGCTTTGAGTACCGGGCGGCGGCGCATATGATCTACGAGGGGCTGGTGGAGGAGGGCCTGACCGTGATCGAGGCGATCCGCGCCCGCTTCGACGGTTACCGGCGTAATCCGTGGAACGAGCCGGAGTGCGGTCACCACTACGCCCGCGCCATGGCGAGCTGGGCGGCCATCCTGGCGCTCAGTGGCTTTCACTACTCCGGCGTGTCGAAGTTGCTGCAACTGGCGCCGCGCTGGAGGCCGAACGCGTTTCGCTGTATCTGGACGATTCCCAGCGGATGGGGCATGGTCAGCCAGACAATCACGAACGGCGAGCAGGTGGTGCGCTGGGAGGTGCTCTCAGGCGAGCTCCGTGTCCAGCACATCCGATACGCGCTCCCTGAGAGGGCCAGGGTGCGCGCTGCCACTATCGAATGGAACGGCCAGGTGGAAACACCGCACGCTGAGCAGAAAAACGCGTTTGTAGAGATTGCTCTGGCGCAGCCGCTCACGATCACAGCGGTCGTGCCACTGGTCATACGCATCGAATTGGCTTGATGAGGGCCCCTTCGTTTTATTCACAATTCGTTGTGCTCTGGCGAAGAGCACGTAAAAAGGTGGCAGGTAACCTGCCGCCCTGTCTGCTCTGAACAATGTACACCCTGCCCTCGTCAGAAGGGCAGGGTGTTGTCTCCGCTACTTCTCCAACGTGCGAACGTAGGCGATAATGGCCTTCAATTGATCATCGGTCAGGGCCGGATTGCCCCCCTTGGGCGGCATGTCTACGCCGGTGGTGTTGGCCGGGTCCCCGGCCGGGCGACCTTTCTTGACGAAATCCAGCAATTGATCATCACTCAACCCTTTGGCGAACTCGCTGGTCGTCAAATCCTTGCCCAGGTTGGGCAGTCCCTTGGCATCCGGCCCGTGACAGGCCGAGCAGCTCTGTTCATACAACTGCTTACCTTGCGTGACAATCTCCGGCGACGGGCCGGCCGGCGTCGGCGTGGCTTTTTTGCCCCCGCCGCATCCGGTCACGGCAAGCGCCAGCACCAGCGTGATAGCGAATACGATGGTTAGTCTCCGTGTCACTGTCTGTTCCTCCTGGAAACGAGCGCGAATTAACGCTCAGGTAACCAGCACTTTCTGAAGTGCTGGTTACCTAAACGTTTGAGCCAATAGCTCCTGGAAAGTCAAAACCTTGCCCTGGGCTTCGGCGGCCAGTTGGACCGCGCGGTCCTTCTCGCCGATGGCGATGATCCCATGCCCCATCGGCGTGCGAAAAGCCTCGCTCATCACAAAGAAAGCCTGGTCAGCTTTAAGCCATCCTCCTGTCTCGTAGTCGTGCACCCAGAAAGCTGCCACCTCCTCTCCATGATCCGTGTGGTACTGCACCATGTCCCCAAGATCATCAAACCGGCGCACCTCGCCCTGGCGGGTCACATAAGCGGCCGCGAAGCGCTCCTCGCTGATGATCATGCCGCACTGGTCACAGGTATCCTCACCATAGCGAATGTCTGGCGGCTTGTCAAATTGGACACCAGGCTGGCAACCGAGCGCCAGAAGACCGATGAGAATCAGACCGAAGATGATGCATCGCGTCACAGCGCCCCCCTTTGACGAAAGACGAGATAGGTAAAGACCAAAGGCAAAATGGTCCATGCGATCAAGATCGTGAGCAAGAGCGGCATTAGCCGCCCACCGTAGGTGCGCAGGGCATACAGCCCCGCCGGCCCCAGCACCTCCAGGCTGCTGCGGATGGACAGGATGGTCGCCATCTT
>DAOUAJ010000157.1:0-18027 GCA_034433615.1 Anaerolineae bacterium
CCCCCGAAATCCCCCATCCCACCTCTTTCACCACTACAGGCACAGGTAGCTCCTGGCATACTCGCTCAATCTTTCTCAGCAATCCTGACCAGTTCCAGTTCCCGTCAGCCTGGAGCACTTCCTGCAATGGATTCAGGTGAAGGATCAACGCGTTGGCCTCGACCATCTCCACAGCCCGTCGGCAATGCTCGACAGTATATCCATAATTCAATTGCACCGCACCAAGATTAGCCAGGAGCAAGATATCGGGTGCTACATCCCGCACTTGAAAAGTGTGTTGCGCCTCCGCTGCTTCCAGCCCTGCCCGTTGCGAGCCCAACCCCATCGCCAGGCCACAGGTCTGGGCTGCCTGCGCCAGGTTACGGTTGATCTGGGCCGCTTCGGTCGTCCCCCCCGTCATGGAAGAGATCAGGAGGGGTAACGCCAGGCGCTTCCCCAGGAACATACTTGAGGTATCTATTGATTCCAGGTCCAATTCTGGCAAGGCAACGTGCATGAAGCGATACTGTTCTAACCCTGTGGTGAGGCTGGGGAAACGCACATCCTGTTCGAGGTTGATGCGGATGTGATCCCCCTTCCGCCTCGCATGCAAACCTTGATCCATACCCGCCTCCGTAACTTCCGGCGCAAAGTGGTGTTCCTAATGTCTGATTAAGGAGGCCCGTGTTTTAGGCATCTTACTCGCGGGTGCACATGGTGTCAAGCCTATCAGAGTAGTTTGACACCCGCGGGCGGCGCGATTAGAATGTGTGGCACAATCATACACTCCATGCCTACGTGAGCGAAAGGGGGATAGTCCATGAGCGTCTTCGACCGCGTCAAGGAGATCATCGTAGAACAACTCGGTGTGGATCCAGAACGGGTCACGATGGAGGCCAGCTTCCGCGAAGACCTGGAAGCCGATTCGCTCGACCTGGTTGAGCTGATCATGGCCTTCGAGGAAGAGTTTGGCGGAGAGATCTCTGACGATGAAGCCCAACAGATCACCACGGTGGGTGATGCTGTGAGGTATCTGGAGGCACAAGGCGCCTGAACGACATTATTAAAGTGACGAGGCAATAGGGCAACGAGTTACCAGGGTTCCTTGTTGCCTCGTTACTTTTTGCCTCATTGCCTTGCCGTCGCCTTTGATGGAACCATTTACCGCGGTGGTCCTGGCCGGTGGACGCAGTCAGCGCATGGGCCAGGACAAAGTCTGGCTTGACGCAGGTGGACAACCCCTCATCGTTCGGGTGGTGGAGCGTCTGCACGAGCTGGTAACCGAGGTGGTCGTGGTGCGCGCCACGCCGACGGCCGTCATGCCCCCATTGCCCGCTCGTGTTGTGGATGATCGCTACCGGGCGGCGGGGCCGCTGGCGGGTCTTCATGCCGGACTGCACGCCGCGGTAACCCCCTGGGTGTTTGCCCTCGCTTGTGACATGCCTTCGCTTAACCCGGCTCTGGTCCGTTACCTGGCGTTGCTCCGCCCTGGGCACGATGCAGTCGTCCCTTGCCCCACAGGCCAACCGGAGCCGCTGCACGCTTTCTACCACCGCCGCTGCCTGCCCGCCGTCGAGGCTTGCCTGGAGCGCGGACAACGCCAGTTGTTAGCTTTTTATGCCAAGGTACGCGTGCGTCCGGTGCCCCTTCCGGAGATAACCATCTTCGACCCCAGCCTCTCCTCGTTCACCAACATCAATACCCCGGAAGAGTGGGCTGCCGCCCGCAAGCAGATGAATTGGTAGGGAGCACAAAGAGGCTGGTC
Source organism: Anaerolineae bacterium (assembly GCA_034433615.1). Lineage (GTDB taxonomy): Bacteria > Chloroflexota > Anaerolineae > DUEN01 > DUEN01 > DAOUAJ01. The sequence goes on from DAOUAJ010000157.1 coordinate 1,745, forward strand.
TTCCCACCTCTTGGCCTGACCGTCGGCTCAAGGCAGGCTGCATGAGGCTATCCATCCGTGGTCCTTTCCCGATGCAACCGGCCCGGGTTTTCTTTCATGTCGGCACCGCATGGCCGTAGTCATCACATATGACCCCAGTCATGCGAGATGGCAAAGCCCCATGCTATAATCGCACTAAGGCATCGTGGCTCGTGCGCAAAGGGAGGCATCCGAATTCTTGTGAAACAACGTATTGTGAGTCGTCGTGTCTTTCTAACGGGAGCCAGCCTCTCGCTGCTGGGTGTGCTGGCAGCGTGCAGGCGGCGCGGCCCACCCACGCCGGTCGCCGTGGCCGAGCCGCGCCCCACGTGGACGGCAACGCGGCCCAGCGCCACGCCTCCCAAGACGGACACGCCGACTCCCACGGGAACACCCCCTCCGACGCCGACGGCCACGCGGCCGCGCCCGACTCCCACCCCTACGGCGACGCCGTTCCCGCCCGGCCCTCCCACCAAGCTGGGGCTGTTCGTCACTCGCAACGACCCGGCTTTGTTCAATCTGCTCGGCACCCGCAATGTGGCGTTGGTGAAGACGCTGGAGTTGGACGCCAACTTCGTCCGCCAGATCAAGGAAACGTCGCCGGACACCCTCATTGTGGGGCGCATCTACCTGCCCCAGATCGAGCTCAGCACCATTGATCCTCCGGCAGAAGCCCAGCGGTTTGTGGATCAACTCCTGCCGATTGCTGGGGACCCCAAGCGCAGGAAGTGGTTTGACGGCTGGGAAGCGTACAACGAGCCGGTGCCGGCCGACAGCGCGGCCATGCGCCGGCTGGCCGACTTTGAGGCGGAGCGCACACGGCTGCTGGCGGGGGCCGGCATTCGCTCCGTCGTCGGCAACTTCGGCACCGGGCATCCGCCGCTGGAGTTCTGGCCTGATTTTCTGCCCGCGGTGCAGGCGGCCAGGGAGTATGACGGCTACCTGGGCCTGCACGAGTATTCCGCGCCGGTGATGCAGTTCGGCACCGGCAAGTACCAGCTCGACCCATCGGCCAACGAGGGGGACGAGGGATGGCTGACCCTGCGCTACCGCAAGGTCTACCGCCAGTTCTTGATCCCTAACGGGCTGATGGTGCCCCTGCTCATCACCGAGTGCGGCATTGATGGCATGGTGAGGGACCGCCCTGGCCCCCAGGGGAAAGGATGGAAGGACTTCGTGGGCTACTGGGCAGAGATCGGCATGGGGGAGGATGGGCCGGGCAACTACATTGAGCAACTGGCCTGGTATGACGCCGAGTTGCAGCGAGACGAATTCGTGAAGGGGGCCGCCATCTTCGCCGCCGCTGTCTCCCGCGGGTGGGAAAGCTACGAGATCCTGGGCGAGCCAGCTCCCATTCTGCGCCAGTATCTGTCGGTGCATCCAGTGCGCGATTGACCTCATCTTATCCCTCGACCTTCTTCTTTTGACTGGTGAAAGGTTATGATCTATACTGATTTAAGCTGTGTAACGGACACAGCTCTCAGCAATGTGAAACCAAAGAGTCTCGGAGCAAGATCTTATGCAAATGGCGGCGATCTCTGACCAATTGATAGATGTGATCAACGAATTGGAGCAGGGTGAAACTCTCGAAGTCAAGCTGGTGCGCCTGGCGGAACACGAAATCCGACGGCGCCTGGCTCGCTACCAACTTACCGATCGTATCTTTCGCGAAAAGTATGGCATGTCGCTGGAAGAATTTGAAGCCAATCAGATGGTCAAGAAGTTAAACTATTCTTTTGAGGCCGAGAGCGACCATCAGGAGTGGGACCTGGCCGTGGATGGCATCCAAACTATGCAACAACGTCTTCAGAAGCTACGAGGCAACAAGTGACAGTAGATGAAATAGAGGAGCATGTCCAGGAAACCGCTTCCAGGTATGCCTTCATCCGCGCGATCTCCACTATAGATAAAACTGATCATGCCATCAAGATACGGCTATACATTCTACCTGCCGCTTCCATCGTCCAATTTAACATTGTCGAGCTGCAGACGTTCAGGTCTATGGCATGATGGCGCCGAAGTCAGGGAAGTGAACGAATGTTTCGCACGTTATTGCAGAAGGTTATAGGAGATCCTAACGCCAAAGAGATCCAGCGGCTCCAGCCGATTGTGGATCAAATCAACGCGTTGGAACCGGAGATGGAGCGCCTGCCCGACGAGGCGTTTCCCGAGTTGACGGAGCAATTCAAGGCCCAGGTGCAGGAGAGCACGGCGCCACTGCGCGCCCGAGTCGACGCAGCCCGCCTGGAGCTGGAAGAGGCGCAAGGGGCGCAGGCTCAACAGATAGCCCGTGAAGCCCTTAAGCAGGCAGACGCAGAACTGCGCAAGGCCGAGGAGGAAGTGCTTCAGGAGATCCTGCCGCGCGCCTTCGCGCTCGTGCGAGAGGCCGGACGTCGCACCATTGGCCTGCGTCCCTTTGATGTCCAACTCATCGGCGGGATCGTGTTACACCAGGGCAAGATCGCCGAGATGAAGACAGGCGAAGGCAAAACGTTGGTAGCCACGCTTCCTCTCTACCTCAACGCGTTGACGGGGCGGGGTGCGCATCTGGTCACGCCCAACGATTACCTGTCGAAAGTGGGCGTGCAATGGATGGGGCCGATCTACCATCTGCTCGGCCTGAGCGTAGGTGTGATCCAATCCGCCGCGGCAGACCCGGAGCTGGGCTCTTTCCTCTTCGATCCAACGTACCCCGCACAGGACGACCGATACCGGCTGTTGCGCCCGTGCAGCCGTCGCGAGGCATACCTGGCTGACATTACCTACGGCACCAACAACGAGTTCGGGTTCGACTACCTGCGCGACAACATGGTGACCGACCTGAGCCAGTGCGTGCAGCGCGAGCTCCACTACGCCATCGTGGACGAGGTAGACAACATCCTGATTGACGAGGCGCGCACGCCCCTCATCATCTCCGGCACGGCTCAGGAATCCTCAGACTACTATCGCAAATTTGCTGAACTCGTGCGCCGGCTGCGACCGCAAGAGGACTACACAGTAGAAGAAAAACTGCGGGTGGTCACCCTCACCGAAGAAGGTATCGCCAAAATCGAGCAATGGCTGGGGATTGACAACCTGTACACCCCCGAGCATTTTGAGTTGACCCCGTACCTGGACAACGCGTTGCGGGCGCACGTCCTGTTCAAACGAGACCGCGACTACATTGTCCGCGACGGTGAAGTCATCATTGTAGATGAATTCACTGGCCGGCTCATGTATGGCCGGCGTTACTCGGAGGGCCTGCACCAGGCTATCGAGGCCAAAGAGGGGGTGCGAGTTCAGCAGGAATCGCTTACGTTGGCCACCATCACGTTCCAGAACTATTTCCGCATGTATCACAAGCTGGCGGGCATGACCGGCACGGCGGCGACTGAGGCGGAGGAGTTCGGCAAGATCTATAACCTCGACGTGGTCGTAATCCCCACTCACCGCCCAATGATCCGTGTAGATCACTCGGACGTCGTGTACAAGAGCGGAGAATCCAAATTTCGAGCCGTGGTGGATGAGATAGCGGAATGTCATCAGCGCGGCCAGCCTGTGCTGGTGGGCACCCTGGCCATCGAGACCTCGGAGATGCTCTCCCACATGCTTAAGCAGCGCAGCATCCCTCACGAGGTCTTGAACGCCAAGTATCACGAGCGAGAGGCGGCCATCATCGCTCAGGCCGGCCGTTCCGGCGCAGTGACCATCGCCACCAATATGGCCGGTCGCGGTGTGGACATCCTGCTGGGCGGCAACCCTGAGGGGCTGACCCGGGAGCGGCTGCGTCGGGAGGGCGTGGACCTGACGACGATCCCTCTGGTACAGTGGAACGAAGCGGTGGAGATGCTCCGCCGTGGTGAAGACCCTACGAAGGTGTTCCCCGAACGCTGGGCCCAGGTACTGACTGAATCATGGCATGAGTGTGCCGCCGATCGAGAAAAGGTCGTCGCTCTGGGCGGGTTGCACATCATTGGCACGGAACGGCACGAGGCTCGTCGCATTGACAATCAGTTGCGCGGCCGTGCCGGTCGGCAAGGAGATCCGGGCTCGTCTCGCTTTTACGTGGCCCTGGACGATGATTTGATGCGAAGGTTCGGCGGGCAAAGCATCGCCGGGTTAATGGAACGGCTGGGCGTAGAGGACAACGTACCCATCCAACACAGCATGGTGTCCAGGGCTATCGAGAACGCCCAGATCAAGGTAGAAGGCTACAACTTTGACATCCGTAAGCACGTCCTGGAGTACGATGACGTCGTCAATACCCAGCGCGAGATCATCTACGCGCAGCGGCGGCGCATTCTCTCTGAGCCAACGATGAAGCCCACCATCATGGGCATGATCGAGGACGAAATCCGCTCGTTGGTAAACACGTACCTGGCCGACCAGCCTGCCTCAAACCACTGGTCAGGCGAGGATGGACGAGAGGGATGGGATGTGGCAGGGCTGCACAACGCGGTCAGTCACGTTCTCCCCCTGCCGGCGACGGAGACGGTAGCTCGCTGGCAGGAGATGACGCCTCAGCAGATCGAGGAACGGCTGCTGGCCCTGGCCCACGAGCGCTACGAGGAGAAGGAGCGTTCCGTGGGATCAGAGACGATGCGCCAGATCGAGCGGCTGGTGATGTTGAGCGCCGTTGACAACCGCTGGATTCGACACTTGACTGACCTGGACGCGCTGCGCGAAGGTATCGGGCTGCGAGCCTATGGACAAGTGGATCCACTGGTAGCATTTAAGAAAGAGGCTCACGAGATGTACCAGGGGCTTCTGGCGGCGATCCAGGATGACATCGTCCATCAGATCTTCCACGTGGAACTGGTGCGAGAGCCCGCACGAGTCTCTGCTTTTCGGGGGCGCATGGTGGCGCACCGGGGAGATGGGGCAGCGGAGAGGCCACAGCCCGCGCGCAGCCAGCCCTCTTTGGGACGAAACGCCCCCTGCTGGTGTGGAAGCGGTAAGAAGTATAAATACTGCCACATGCAGCAGGATCGGGCAGGCGACAGAGGCGCGGCGGTTTCACAGCCAGCGCCAGTAGATCAACAGGCCAAGGCGACCTCTACATCTCAGGCGCGCAAGCATAAGAAACGCCGACATTGAGATGCACAACGCCACATTTGCTCCATCTGTAGTGTGTGCCGGCATTGTGGTGGCCGATCTCTTCGTGCCACCTCTGCCCCGTTTGCCTGCGGCCGGCGAATTGTTGGCCAGCGCCGATTTCTTGCTCGATACCGGTGGCTGCGCCGCCAACACCGCCACTTGCCTGGCCAAACTCGACGTGCGGGCGAGCGTGGTAGGAAAGGTGGGCCGGGACATCTTCGGCCAATTCATCGAGCAAGATCTGCGCCGCAAAGGGGTTGACACCGCCGGCCTCACGCGCTCGAGCCTCTACGGCACCTCAAAGACCGTCATTCTTCCCGTGGTCGGTCAGGACCGGCGCTTTATCCACACCTTCGGTGCCAACGCCGATTTCAGCGTGGAAGACATTGATCGTTCGCTGGTATCCCAGGCCAGGGTCCTCTACCTGGGCGGGTATTTGGTCCTGCCCAGGCTGAAACAGGCGGAGCTGGCCGACCTGTTTCGCTTCGCCCGGGGGCAGGGAGTGTACACAGTGCTGGACGTGGTGGTCCCGGCCGGCGATACCGGGCTGTCCCTGGCTGCGTTGGCCGAGGTGCTTCCCTACACAGATGTTTTCATGCCCAACGACCTGGAGGCGCAACTGCTGACCGGCGAGACGGAGCCGCGTCGGCAGGCTGAGCGGTTCCGGCAGGCCGGCTGCGGCACGGCCATCATCACGATGGGGGCCAGAGGCGCGCTGTTAATGGACGCCGGACAAATGCTGGAGATGCCGGCCTTCCCCGTCGAGGTGGTGGACGGGTCCGGCGCAGGCGATGCCTTCGCGGCTGGCTTCATCGTCGGGCTGCTGGAAGGGTGGAGCGCGGGCGAGTGCCTGCGCTTCGCCAGCGCCATCGGCGCCTCCGCCTGCACGCAGTTAGGCTGTACCACCGGGGTCTTCACTCGTACCCAGGCCGAGGTCTATCTGCGAGAGCACTCAGCCGTCGGCGGTCAGCGATCAACCTGAGCGCTGCAGAAGGGCAGGGGAGACAAGGGGGCCAGGAGAAGGGGGGACACGGAGACGGCGAGACGCGGAGACAGGACGAATCTCCGTGTCACCGCGTCACCCTATCTCCCAGACAACCTGATTCCCCTGCACAAGAGAGGGAGCCCTCCAAACCTCCCCTTGTGAAAACCCCTGTGAGAGGGCAATTCTCAGAAGAGAGAGGAGTTTGACCCGGTGCCCCTGACACCGATGACGACCCTGCTGGCCTGTGCCCGCGCCGGCGGCTACGCGGTCGGCTACTTCGAGGCCTGGGACGGCTATTCGTTGGAAGCGGTACTCGAAGCGGCGGAGGCGGAAAACGCTCCCGTTATCCTCGGCTTCGGCTGCGCCATGCTCAACCCGGCGTGGCTGGAGGGTAGGGGGATCGAGATGCTGGCGGGCCTGGGACGACCCCTGGCCGAGCGAGCACGGGTGCCCGTCGCCTTCCTGCTGAACGAGGTGCGCTCCTACGAGCAGGCACTGCGGGGGATGCAGGCCGGCTTCAACGCGGTCATGCTCGACACCTCGGCATTGCCCTGGGCGGAGGCACTGGAGCAGACGGCGCGGTTAGTCCAGGAAGCCCATGCCCGCGGCGTTGCCGTTGAAGCAGAGCTCGGCCACCTGCCGGACGCAGTAGATGGTCGAATTCAGGAGACAGACACTGAACTCACCGATCCCAACCAGGCCGCAGCCTTCGTGGAGATGACCGGGGTGGACTGCCTGGCCGTCTCGGTGGGTAACGTGCACCTCCTGACCGAGGGCCTGGCGCCCGTGGATCTGGCGCGCCTGGAGGCGATCGGCCGGCGCGTGCCTGTGCCCCTGGTGATGCACGGCGGCAGCAGCTTCCCCCCGCAGGCTGTGTCTCGCGCCATCGCCAGCGGCGTGGCCAAGTTCAACGTCGGCAGCGTGCTGAAGAAGCTGTTCCTCGAAGGCATCCGCGAGACAGTCAGCCGGATGCCGGCCGGTGTGAATGTGCACGATGTGATGGGCTCGCACAAGGAGGCCGATCTGATGAGCGCGGGGAAGGCCCGGATGCGGTCGAAAGTCAGGGAGCTGATCCGGCTGTACGGTGGCAGCGGCCACACTGAGCAATGGATTCTGAGGAGCGTTTTTTGCGACGAAGAATCTGAGATTCCTCGCCAAAAGATGGCTCGGAATGACAGATGAGTGAGGCGGCTCGGAATGACGCGCTGATGGGAGTGTAGGGTATGCCTGAGGGTGATGCACCGGTGCTGGACCTGTATCGCACGATGCTGACGATCCGCCGCTTTGAGGAGCGCTGCAATTACCTGTTCATGCAGGGCCGGATACCGTCCACGTTGCACCTGTACATCGGCCAGGAGGCCGTGGCGACCGGAGTGTGTGCACACCTGGCCAGGACCGACTACGTGCTGAGCACTCACCGGCCCCACGGGCATGCCATCGCCAAAGGGGTCGCGCCGCGAGACATCATGGCGGAACTTTTCGCCAAGGCCACCGGCTGTTGCAAGGGGAAGGGGGGCTCGATGCACGTCGGCGACATCCGGGTGGGGATGCCCCCGGCGATCGCCATTGTGGGAGCTAACGCGCCGATTGCGGCAGGCATGGCCCTGGCCCAGAAACGGTTGGGGACCGGCGGGGTCACTGTCTGCTTCTTCGGGGACGGGGCGGCCAACGAGGGGGCCGTGCATGAGGCGATGAACATGGCGGCCATCTGGGACCTGCCCGTGATCTTCGTCTGCGAGAATAATCTGTACGCGGCCTCCACTTCGTTTAAGACAGCCTTCAAAATCGAAAATGTGGCGGATCGAGCCGCAGCCTATGGCATGCCGGGGGTGATCGTGGACGGCAATGATGTCCTGGCTGTTTACAGAGTGGCCGGAGAGGTCATCGCGCGGGCACGGCGCGGCGGGGGGCCGACCCTGGTCGAGTGTAAGACGTACCGCCTGTGCGGGCACTCGCGCAGCGATCCCCTGACGTACCGGGACAAGGCAGAAGAGGCTCTCTGGCGCGCCAGAGAGCCCATCGGACGCCTGGCAGCCTACCTGAAGGAGCGGGGACTGGCGACCGAGGAGACGCTGGGGCGGATCGAGCAGGAGGTGATCGCGCTGATTGATGACGCCGTCGCCTACGCTGAATCCAGCCCTGACCCTCAACCGACTGATACGCTCAAGCACGTCTTTTATGAAGAATGACCGGTTCAGGAGGAGACCTGACATGGCGATGATGACCATCGCGGAGGCCCTGCGGCAGGCTATTCGGGAAGAGATGGAACGAGATCCGCGCGTGTTCTGCATTGGAGAGGACATCGGTGTGGAGGGGGGCTTTGGAGGCGCGTTCACGGTTACGTTGGGGCTCTCGGAGCGCTTCGGCCATGATCGGATCATGGACACGCCGATCTCGGAGGCCGGCATCGCCGGGGTGGCCATCGGCGCGGCCATGGCCGGCCTGCGCCCCATCGCCGATGTCCAGTACGGCGACTTCCTCTTCTGCATGATGGACCAACTGGCCAATCAAGCGGCCAAGATGACCTACATGTCGGGCGGGATGATCAGCGTGCCGATGGTCGTGCGCGCTCCCGTCGGCTCCACGCGGCGGGGTGCTCAGCACGCCCAAAGCCTGGAGGCCTTCTTCACCCACATCCCTGGCCTCAAAGTGGTGGCCCCATCCACCGCCTACGATGCCAAGGGGCTGCTCAAGAGCGCCGTGCGCGACGACAATCCGGTGTTGATCTTCGAGCACAAGCTGCTCTACGGCAGCAAAGGGCCTCGCTCCGAGAGCACAGCCCTCAGCCCCATCGGCGAGGTGCCGGAGGGAGAATACCTGGTGCCCATCGGCAAGGGGATCGTCCGGCGCGAGGGGACCGATGTGACCATCGTGGGCAAGCTGTTGACCGTCTACCGGGCGTTGGGCGCGGCGGAGAAGTTGGCCCGGGAGGGGATCAGCGCCGAGGTGATTGACCCGCGCACCCTGGTGCCGCTGGATAAGGAGCTGATTCTGGAGTCGGTACGCAAAACCGGGCGGCTCGTGGTGGTCGAGGAGGACAATCTGACAGGTGGCTGGGCGGCCGAACTGGCTGCCATCGTGGCCGAGGAAGCCTTCTTCTGGCTGGACGCACCCGTCAAGCGGGTCTCGGCTCCAGATACGCCACCCCCCTTCGCTCCGGTGATGGAGGCTTTCTACGTGCCTTCCGAGGAGCGGATCGTGGAGGCAGTCAAAGCTATCCTGTGATGCCGCCTTATGGCCTTTCCACGAGCCAGATATTTGTTGCATCTACGACTTGAACCCTTGACAGGCCGCGAGGGAGAGACTATAATCTTTCGTAGAAATCATTGAGGACGTGGCCCTGGTCAACGCCATCCGAGAGGGCGAGTCTAGCGAGTCGGTCAGCAAGGCGGAAGTCTTTCAAATCGTGGATGGTTCCTGATGGCCTGGCACATCGGGTGGCAAGGGGGTGATGAACGGGCTTGGCTACCGGAGTTGCCCGGCTCCACTGTTGACTAGCCGTCTCTCTGTGTGCTCACGGCACAATCAATCTTTCTCAACCATAGGCTCAAAGGAGGCCAACTCATGAACGCCAAGCGCATCAGCACGATTTTCAGTCTGATTGTCGTTGTCTCTATGTTGTTGGTGGCCTGCGCTCCGGCAGCGCCCGCGCCGACTCCCACGCCAGTGCCACCAACTCCTACACCGGTGCCACCGACTCCCACACCGGCGCCAGCACCCGCTGTTTTGACCGGCGATGCGTGGTTTACTGCGGCAGCCGAGCCATACAAGGGCGTCACTATCAAGGGCATCTCCGAGAGCACGCCGCCCTCCAAGTTCATGCAACAGGTCCTGGCGCCCGCTTTCGAGAAGGCGACCGGCATCAAGGTCGAGTTCGAGGTGACGTCCTGGGACGAGATGTACAATAAAGAGATCAAGGACATGGAAGCCGGCACCGGCGTCTACGACTTTGTCTATATCGAGCAGGACATCATCTACGCCTACTTGCAGCGGGGCTTCCTGACCGACCTGACCGACATGATGGAGAAGGACCCTGACCTGGTCTACCCGGACCTGGATATGGATGACTTCACCTCCTTCATCAACTACTTCAAGGACGAGAAAGGCCATGTGTATGGTCTCCCATTCGAGGCCTTCGTGAAGATTTATCTGTACCGCAAGGACCTGTTTAACGATCCTGAGATCCAGAAGGCCTTCAAGGAGAAGTACGGCTGGGATCTGCGTCCTGCGACTAACTTTGAGGAATACACCCAGATCGCCGAATTCTTCACCCAGTGGGGTAAAGACCACAACCTGGAGCTGTGGGGCACCACCGTCCAGGCTGGCTCGCACCCCGCTGCCTTCTACGAGATGGCTGAGACCATCTGGCCTTCCTGGGGTGTGTACAACTGGGGCATCAACATGGAGAACTGGAAAGCGACCACCGCCAACGGTGGCATGCTGGACAGCGACAAGGCCAAGGCTGCCCTCAAGTTCTGGGTAGGCATGCTGAAGTACGCCCCGCCCGAGGCGACTGCCAGCACGTGGGACGAAGTGGCGGCCACCTTCGCTGGTGGTCGTGCCGCCCAGGGTTGGGTCTACGGTGAGAACGCGGCCTGGATCGCCACCGATGAGACACGTTCTACAGTGGTGGGCAAGGTCGGCGTGGCGTTGCCGCCCACGGCCCCCGGCGTGATGGATGATGCCAAGGCGGGCAAGGGCTACATCGGCTACTACGACGGTGGCGCGCTGGGCGTCCCGGTTAGCTCCAAGAACAAGGAGGCTGCGCTGCTGTGGTTACAGTGGATGACCCGCAAGGAGTTCCAGGGCGACTTCGCCGCGGCAGCGGCCCGCATCGTTCGCACATCTACTTTTAGTGATCCTAAGGTCGTAGAGCTGGATCCCAAGGTGGATGGCTATTTCACGCTCATGAAGGAGCAGGGCCCGCTGTTCGCCGGTGCGCCACCGTTCCCCTTCCATGCCACCATTCGCGAGGTCATCTTCCCCTACATTCTGAAGGCGATCTCTGGGGAAATGCCCCCTGAGGACGCGCTGGATGCGGCGGCTAAAGATGTGGATGCTGAGCTGGTTAAGCTCGGCTACGGCAAATGACCTGCCCTGGAGCATACTGAATGAGGTCAACCAGAATGGCGTGGGGGCTTCTAGCCCCCACGCTTATCATACTTGGGATTGCTGGCCTGCTCCCCTTTTTCTACGTGGTCTACGTTGGCTTCTTCGATTGGAACATTTTCTCTAAAGTTGCAGGCCTGGTCTATGCGGGAGCGAACAACTATCGCCGTCTGGTTTTCGATGCGGACTTTCTTGCCGCCTTGAAGCGTGGAGTGATATTTACGCTGTGGGCGGTCAGCATCGAAATGGTGTTGGGCATGGTGTTGGCCCAGCTTCTGATGCGTGAACTCAAGGGTAAGGAGTTCTTTCGTGCGGTCCACGCGTTACCGTTGACGGTGGCTCCCATCGCGGTGGGTGCCACCTGGCGCCTGATGACCATCCCCGGCCTGGGGCCGCTGGCGTTTTACCTGCGCAAAATCGGGTTTGACTACAATATCGGTCGTTATGCAGGTCAGGCCTTCTTCACTACCGTGCTTATGGACGTGTGGCACTGGACCCCGTTTGTCACCCTGACGTTGTTGGCCGGCCTCAGCGCGCTACCCCGTGAGCCGTTTGAGCAGGCGATGGTAGACGGCGCCAACCGCTGGCAGATTTTGCGCCATCTGACCCTGCCCATGCTGCGCCCCATCATTCTGACGGCCCTCTTCCTGCGCATCATGGACGCGTTGCGCATTGTGGACGAGGTGTGGATGCTCACCGGCGGTGGCCCCGGTACGGCCACGCGCTACGTCGGTATCCACGTGTGGCGTGTGGTCTTCCCCAAGACGGACTACGGCTACGGCTCGGCGATGTCGGTGCTGCTGTTATACTTCACCATTGTCCTGTGCTGGCTATTGCTGACCGCCATCACGCAGGCACGCAGGGAGGCCGGCTCATGAGACAGGGTGTGCTACGTAAAAACTTCGAGCAGGCTTTATCCTACCTAGTCTGGGTCCTGCTGACGTTGATCACGTTGGTGCCGATCTATTGGATGTTCCTGATCTCGGCCCGGACACGTGTAGAACTCTTCGGCAGTCCCAGGCTTTATCAGACGAGCTTCTACGCGGAGAACTTTATCCGTCCGCTGTTTCGGGATGTCTACGGGCGTTACCTGTTCAATTCGCTCATCATCTCTACGGGCAACACGCTGCTGGTGGCGGTCTTGGCCATCCTGGCGACGTATGCCCTGTCGCGCTACCGCATCCCTGGCGATCAGAACATCTTTTTCTGGACGATCACCAACCGCATGGCGCCGCCAGCCGCGTTCATGCTGCCTATGTTTCTGCTTTACAGCCGTGTCTTTCGGGTAGGCAACTGGCAGCTTTTCGATACGCACATCGGCCTCATCCTGGCTTATTGTGTCTTCAATCTGCCATTTGCCATCTGGCTGCTCAAGGGGATCGTAGACGGTATCCCGACCGACCTGGACGAGGCCGCGATGGTGGACGGTGCTTCGGTTCTCCAGGTGATCTGGCGTATCATCGTGCCCCTGGCCGCCCCGGGCATCGCTATCACGGCGTTGCTGAGCTGGATCTTCGCCTGGAACGAGTATCTGTTCGCCGCCACGTTGACCAGCGTCAACGCGCGCACCATCACCACCGGCCTGGCCGAGTTTGTGACGGTGGTGGGCACCAACTGGGGGGAGATGGCGGCCATGGCGATCGTCACTCTGGTGCCGGCCTTGCTGTTCCTGGCGCTGGTCCAAAGATACATCATCGCCGGCCTGACCTTCGGCGCGGTGAGGGAGTGATGGGGCAACGGGGATTCTTCGTTGCCCCTGGCCTGCACGACGTCCAGGGCAGGCTTATTGCCTCGTTACTCGGTGCCCTACCGCACAGGAGACGTGCATGGCTTCGCAACAGAAACAGCGCTCGCGTGGCTTTTTGCCAATGGATACCAACCTGTTCGATCGCATCTTCATTGGCGTGGTCTGCTTTGTGGCCATTCATTTACTGTGGATGCGGTTTGTGGAGCAGTTCATCCCGTTGACCGTGGCAACAGTATTGTCGGTCATATTGATCTACGTGCTCGCACGATGGGGGTAATTACACTTCGCACGGTACAATCTTTCATTTTGTCATTCTGAGCGGAGCGAAGAATCTCTGATTGGTTCGTGAGACGTATCGAGGAGCGAAAACAAAATGGGCATTCCCAAAACCATGCAGGCTGTACGCGTGTACGGCCCAGAAGATTACCGTTTAGAGGAAGTGCCGGTGCCGGAGATCGGCCCCGGCGAAGTGCTGGTGCGTGTTCTGGCAACAGGCATTTGCGCCAGCGATGTCAAGACGTTCCTGGGCGCTCGCGTGTGGGGTTCGGCGGAAATCGCGCCCTACATTGAGGTGCCGGTCACCCCCGGCCACGAGTTCGTTGGCCAGGTGGTGGCGTTAGGTGAAGGAGCGGCGGAGAAGTACGGGCTGGCTGTGAGCGACATAGCCGTGTCTGAGCAGATCGTGCCATGCTGGAAGTGCCGTTTCTGCAAGCGTGGCCAGTACTGGATGTGCCAGCAGCACGACATCTACGGCTTCAAGAAGGATCGAGCCGAGGGATCGTGGGCGGAGTACATGCGTTTCCCGGCTAACGCGATCAATCACAAGGTGCCGTCAGACATCCTGCCGGAACACGCTGCTTTGATCGAGCCGCTGGCCTGTGCTATTCACGCAGTGGATCGGGGCGACATCCGGCTGGGGGATGTGGTGGTGATCGCCGGCATGGGGCCGATCGGGCTGTGCATGTTGCAAGTGGCGAAGCAGAAAGGGCCGGGGCTGCTGATCGCGCTGGATACCAAGCCGAAGCGGCTGGAGATGGCGAGGAAGCTGGGCGCCGATCTGGCCATTGACGTCACCCAGGGGAATGCTGTACAGCAGGTGTTGGACCTGACCGACGGTTACGGCTGCGACGTCTACATCGAGGCGACGGGAGCTGGCCCGGCGGTGGCGCAAGGGTTGCAGATGATCCGGCGGCTGGGCACGTTTGTGGAGTTCAGCGTACACGCTGGCCCGGTGGCGGTAGACTGGTCGGTGATTGGCGACGTGAAGGAGCTGAACGTCCACGGCTCGCACCTGGGGCCATACTGCTACCCGCTGGCCATCGAGTACCTGCGCAACGGCGTGGTGAACGGCGAGGCGCTGGTGAGCCACCGGCTGCCGCTGGACAAATACGGCGAAGGGATCGAGATCGCCCATCAAGGGGATGAGTCCATCAAGGTTATCTTGATCCCATAGGAGCGGTCAGTCATCGGTAAGCTTTTATCTCAGGCTGATAGCTGATAGCTGACGGCTGACAGCTTGATATGGACTTTCTGGGAGAGGTTAACCATGTCTCTGGTATCTGTGCCGGCTATTTACGATGGGAACCAGATCCGGCTGTTGGAAGCACCGCCGGTTCAAAGGCCTTATCGCGTCTTGGTCACCTTCATAGAGCCTGCTCAGGAGCAAGCGGTGTCGCCACAGGACCTGGCTCGCTTCTGGGCTTCTTTTGGAGCCTGGCAAGATGACCGACCTGTGGAGGAGACCCTGCGGAATATTCACGAAGCGCGTCAGTCCAGAAGGGAGCCACCCCTATTATGAAGTTCCTGCTGGACACTGATACTTGCGTTTTCTGGCTGCGTGGCCATGTCCCGGTTCACGAGCATCTGGCTGCTGCTGGTCCTGAAGAAACAGCCGTTTCCGTGATCACGCTGGCGGAGCTACGCTACGGAGCGGCGTGTTCGGCTCGACCAGCAAGCAATCACCAGGCAATTGATGGATTCATCAGTGCCCTCACCATCTTGGGAGTTGATCCAGAGATCGCACGCGTCTTCGGCGAGATCAAAGCGCAACTGCGTAAAGAGGGGATGCTCTTAGAGGACGTGGACTTATTAATTGCTGCGACAGCGCGTACGCGGGGCTTAACTCTGGTAACTAACAATCAGGATCACTTTGGTCGCATCTCTGGCTTACATCTGGACAACTGGGTAGAACCCTAGGGAGCGAGTGTGCGAAAAGAGGCGAGCTATGGGTATCCTGGATCGCTTCCGGCTGGACGGCAAGACGGCGTTGGTGACGGGGGGCGGGCAGGGGATCGGCCAGGCCTACGCCCACGCGCTGGCAGAGGCTGGTGCCGACGTCGCCATCGTGGACATCAACCCGACTACGGCAGAACAAGTCGCCGAGGAGATTCGAGCGCTGGGCCGCCGCTCGCTGGCGATTGTGGCTGATGTGACGAAGGCAGACGATGTGCGTCGGATGGTCGAGACCATCGTCAACGCGTGGGGCAAGCTGGACATCGGTGTTAATAACGCGGGGGTGGGCGGCTGGGCCAACGCGGAGGACATGACCGAGGCAGAGTGGGATCGCGTCATCGCCATCAATCTGAAAGGGGTGTTCCTATGCGCGCAGGCAGAAGCCAGGGTGATGATCCCCCGTCGGTCAGGGAAGATTATCAACACCGCGTCCATGTCGGCCAGCATCGTCAACCGGCCGCAGAACCAAGTAGCGTACAACGCGTCCAAGGCGGGCGTCGTGCACCTGACCCGCAGTATGGCAGCCGAGTGGGCCAGGTACGGCATCTGTGTCAACTCTATCAGCCCTGGATACACCCGCACGCCATTGATTGATGCGCCGCAAGTGGCGCCCATGGTGCCGGGCTGGCTGGAGCTGATCCCGATGGGGCGGATGGCGGAGGTCACCGACTTGCAGGGAGCGGTGGTCTACCTGGCGTCCGAGGCTTCGGACTATGTGACAGGTCACGATCTGATCATAGATGGTGGGTATACTGTGTGGTAGAAGACGTTTAAGCCGGATCTGAAAGCGAGGCCGGGCTGGAGATGGGTCCGGCCTTGTTGTTACGTGAAGCATCTTCTCCACAAACTGTTTCTTGCCAAACACGGCAAATGCCACTAGAATGGAGGTGCCCTTAACGACGATTTCTCCCTGACAGCAGTTAGCGTTCTGACCTGAATACCGTTGATAACGAAGGAGGGTAAATCAAATGAAAACCGTACAGACCCGCAGCATGTCACGACGTGAGTTTTTGCGCCTGATGGGGGCGAGCGCGGCTGGCCTGGCTGCCATCTCGCTGACGGCCGCCTGTGCCGCGCCCGCGCCTGCCCCTACCCCCGCCCCCGCTGAAAAGCCGC
>DAOUAJ010000158.1:0-1533 GCA_034433615.1 Anaerolineae bacterium
ACTCCAAACACCCATCAGGATGAGCGATGGCAATGCCCACTCCTCGCTGTACAACCAACTCGGCCCTTGGATACCCACCTTCGCCAGCAGAGCATTGAACAGGCCGAAGTCAGGGTGAAAGAACCAAATCCAGATCATAGCTACAGCCACGCCCGAGACCACCGACGGCAGATAGAAAATCGTGCGCCATGCGCCCAAGCCGACGACCCTCTGGTTGAGCAGAAGCGCGATCAACAATCCTAAGCCGACCTGCAACGGCACGATTCCCAGGGTGTATAATGAGGTCACTTTGAGTGCCTGCCAGAATAACGGGTCCTCGAAGAACATCTCACGATAGTTACCCAGGCCAATGAACTTGGCTGGCGAGAGCAGGTCGGTTTGGTAGAAGCTGATGGCCAGGGAGAAAATGAGGGCACCCACTGTGAAAATCAGGAACCCTAAGATCCATGGAGAGATGAGTAAGTAAGCGGTAATCTCCTCACGGGCACGCAGGCTCAGGCGAGACCGGCGGACAGTTGGGCGGAACGTTAAGAAGGGCTTGGACCTATCGAGCGTGTCTGTCATGGAAACCCCTTTCTGACTTCCAGAAAGGCTCGGGGAGCCAATTTCATCCTACCACACGATCCCAGTATTGTCAATGGCTAATCATCTGCGTCAACTGGTGACCGGCACCTGTCAAATGGTAGAAAGTGCCGATCACTTGAACGGCTGTCTTTCCAGGCTGACCTTTACGATCCTGGAATCGAGGCTGCCAGCCCCTTGATGTACGCCAGATTCTCGGCGATCTTCTGTTCGGTGGGCACCGCAGAGAAATCCTCGAAACTCAGCCAGCCATCATAGCCCACGGCCTGCAGGTCGGCCAGCACCTCCCGCCAGTTGACAATCCCCTCCCGCAAGGGGGCCGCCTGGCAGCGCCAGACCACCGTGCCGTCCGGCTCAGTGTGATCCACCTGCCAGGCCTGGTTCTTGATGTGGACGTGCGCCAGGTACTCGCCCAGCAGCTCCATGCCCATGCGCCAGTTCTCCATCCCCTCGGCCACCATGTTGCCCGGATCGTAGATGGCGCCGATGTCGCGCGAGTCGAAGTGGGAGAGCAGCCGGTGGGCCAGCCCGGCGCTGGAGCAAATGTTACCGAAGTGCAACTCCACCAGCGCCTTCACCCCCGTCTCCTTGGCCAGCACCACCACCGGTTCCAGCCGGGTGATGGTTTCCCCGTACAGCGCCTGATAGCGGCGGGTACGGTCGTAGCGATCCAGATTGACGCGCACGGCCGGCGCGCCCATGCGTTGCGCGGCCCGGAACACGGCCTTGATCCGATCCAGCTCGGCGACGTTCAGGTAACTGGCCAGCGGGGCCATCTCCAGCCCGGCTGCCTCGGTGATCTGCCGCACGCGCTCAGCCTCTTCCTCGATGCGGTCCACGGGCACGGTAGCCTGGTTGTTGCCCCAGAACGACGGCGGCTCGCTCGCACGGGCGGGATCCACCCGCTGCACGCGCCATTCGATGCCATCGTAGCCGGCTGCCGCGATCCGG
>DAOUAJ010000159.1:0-4524 GCA_034433615.1 Anaerolineae bacterium
GGTGCCTGATGTGCAGGCCGGCATCGAGAAAGGCACGACCATGATCCTGGGCGTCCTGGCGGGCGCAGATACCTTCGGGCACGCCGGCATCTGCGGGACCGATCACGGGGCCAGCCCGCTCTGGCTGGTGGTGGACAACGAGCTGATGGCCTACGTGAAGCGGATCGCCCGTGGGTTCGAGGTCAACGCGGAGACGCTGGCCATAGAGCTGGTCCAGGCGGTGGGCCCCGGCGGCAACTACCTGGCCGAGGAGCACACCGTTCGCCACTTCCGTCACGAGATCTGGCTGCCCGGCCCCGCCTGGACCCGTCAGACGTGGGAGGGTTGGGAAAGCGAAGGGCGGACCTCGATGGCGGATCGCGCCCTGGCCGAGGTGAGGCGCATCCTGACCACGCATCAGCCAGAGCCGATGGACGAGGCGATGGCGCGCGAGGTGGATCACATCGTGGAGGCAGCGCGGCGCGATCTGCAAACTGGCCTTTGACAGGTGCAGCTAGCAGGCGTAGAATTGGCAATAGACAGCTAAAATTCTGCTGATGGGTGATGAGCCATGAGAAGGGTAATCTTGCGCGAGTCGCACCCTCCCTACACTGTGACGGTGGACGATGAGACCCTGGCCCACGAGCCAGTGATCCTGGAACGGGACGGCCGGCCGGTGGCCGTTTTGATCCCCATCGCCGAGTACGAGGCCTTCCGGGCCTGGCGGGAGGCGCAGGAAGAGCCCTGGTCCGAGGAACCGCCGCTCACTCCCGAGGGGGACCAGGAGGCCCTGGCAGCCGTGGAGCGCATCCGGACCATGTTTCCGCCATTGGACACAGAAACCGCTCGCTACATCGCGGAGAGCGAAGAATTAGCACTGGACTACCGGTTAATGTTAGAAGACGAAGATTAAAATGCTGCTAACCCGCCTGCCAGACCAGAGCCGCGTTTTCTGCGATGCGAACACTCTCACTTATGCCTTCCTCGGCACGGAACCGTTGAGCCCTGTTTGTCTGGCATTGCTGGAGCGCAGTGCCCGACGTGAGATTCAGTTGTTTACCTCCCGGGAGATCCACACCAGCAAACGGTTTCGCGACGAGTACGGCTTGCTGACCGATGACTCCATCACCCTGGCCGTCATGCGCCGCCACAATCTGACGGACTTGGCCAGCAACGATGAGGACTTCCACCGGGTGGCCGGCATCCGGCTGTGGACGCCTGACTGAGATGGCTCTCAGACTTGTTTGAGATCATAAGGAGAAGGGTAGATGACACTCACCAAGGTCGTTTTGATCGGCGCGGCCAGCGCCTCCTTCGGCCCCGCCATGATCGGCGACGCGTTGCTCTCTCAAGAGCTGCGGGGCAGCACGCTGGTCCTGGTGGACATTGACGGCGAACGGCTGGAGGTGATGGCTGCCTTCGCTCGCCGGCTCAATCAGATCCTGGACGCCGGCTGGCATATCGAGCACACTACGGATCGCCAGCGCGCCCTGCCCGACGCCTCGTTCGTCATCACCTCGATCGCGGTGCGGCGCGATGAGCTGTGGAAGCTTGATTTTCAGATCCCGCTCAAGCACGGCATCAAGCAGGTATTGGGCGAGAACGGTGGCCCGGGCGGCCTCTCCCACTCGCTGCGCAACATCCCACTTATCCTGGACATCGCCCGCGACATGGAGCGGCTGTGTCCCAAAGCCCTCCTCCTTAACTTCAGCAACCCGGAGAGCCGCATCTGCCTGGCCGTCAGCCGGTACACCTCGCAGCCGTTCGTGGGGCTGTGCCACGGGGTGATCATGGGCTTTGAGAGCATCGGCCAGATCACCGGCATCCCGTGGGAGGACATCGAAGGCCCCTGCGGCGGCCTTAATCACATCGGCTGGTTCACACAACTGCGCCGCAAGAGCACCGGCGAGGACATTTACCCGCTCTTGCGAGAGGCCGATCGGGAGTATAATCCGAGTTACCTGCCCCTGACCCGCTATCTTTTCCGTCGGTTCGGGTTGTATCCGTACCCCAGCGACGATCACGTCGGCGAGTACCTGGCCTACGCCTGGGAGTTCTGCGGCCTGGAGGGATACGACTTTGAGGCGGCCGATCGCCGTCGCCAGCAGCAATGGGAGCGCATCCGGCGCATCGCCTCCGGCGACGAGGGAGTCCCCATCATCGAGACCTTGATCTCCGGCGAGATCACCCCGGAACAAGGCCGGCGAGATGTCTTGCGCCCCTCTGGCGAGTTCGCCTTCTCCATCATCGCTGCCATGACCACCGGCCGCGAGGCGTACATCCCGGCCGTGAACATCCGTAACGACGGGCTGATTGATAACCTGCCTTCGTGGGCAGTGGTGGAGGCACCCGCTGTCGCCGGCCCCGATGGGCTGCGCGGCGTGCCGATCGGCCCGCTGCCTTCCGGCATCGCGGCCATCTGCAACACGCAGTTGGGGGTTCAGGACCTGGCGGTAGACGCCGCGGTGAAGGGGTCGCGTGAGTTGGCGTTGCAGGCCCTCCTGGTAGACCCTGTGGTGCAGAGCGTGGAGGCCGCCGAGCGCACGCTGGATGAGCTGTTGACGGTCCACCGCGAGTATCTCCCACAGTTTGCCCGTTGATGTAGACGCGGAGAGGGGGGACGCGGAGATGAGGAGATGGGGAGACACGGAGACGCGGAGACACGGAGAAGGGAAGACTCACCGCGTCACCGTGTCGCCGCGTCTCCCCTGCTCCTCATCGGAGGTGAAACCATGCCCATAAGCCCGCGTGAGCGATTGCTCACAACCTTGCGCGGGGGTGTGCCCGACCGCATCCCCTGGAACATCTACGCCTGGTTGTTGCCGAACACGCCCGCCGGGCACACCCTGCACCGATGGGGGCTGGGGCTGATGGGGACAGCGCGCATTTTCCGCCCGGTGTACGAGGGTGTCACGATCACGGAGGAACGAACGGAGGTCGCCGGGCAGCCGTGGATGCGAGTCCGGATCGAGACGCCCGTGGGCACGCTCACCGAGGAGGCCACCATTGAGCCGAACTACGGCAGCCGCTGGATTCGGAAATTCTTCATCACCAGCGTGGAGGACTACGCGGCGGCAGAGTACTTCTTTCGACACACCCGCTTCGAACCGGACTTCGAGACCTGGCGACAAGTAGACGCAGCCATCGGCGAGGGCGGAATCACCGTTGGGGAGATCATGCCCATCCCCATCGTGCACCTGATGGTCGCCTGGATGGGAGCTGAAGGCCTGGCTGAGGGGATCTACGTCCACACCGGGCGCTTTGACGCCCTGATCGACGCGCTGCAAGGGCATTACGATCGGCAGATCCAGCTCGCCGCCGAATGCCCGGCGGAGGTAATCTGGTTCCCCGACAACGTGACCGGCACGATCATCTCACCCAGGCTGTTTGAGCGTTATTGTGCCCCTGTATACGCCCGTGCCATGCCGGTCATGCGCAGCGCGGGCAAGATCCCCATTGCGCACTATGACGGCTCGAACCGCCCGCTGGTTCACTGCCTGGCGCAGACCGACCTGCCGGTGATCGAGGCGTTCACGCCGCCACCGATGGGCGACCTGAGCGTGGCCGAGGCCAAAGCCGCCTGGCCTGACAAGGTGGTGTGGGTCAACTTCCCCGGCAATCTGTTCCTGGAACCGCCGGAGGTGATCGAGGCTTACACGCTTGATCTGCTGCGGGAGGGTGCGCTAGGCGGCCGGTTCGTGCTGGGATGCACCGAGGACTTTCCGGTGAGCGAGTTCGAAAAGACATTCACCGCCATTGGCCGGGCATTGGCGATCTACGAGGGGTATCCATGGCCACCCAGTGGGCCGTAGGGGTATCTGTCTCTCGGTCCAGGGGATGCGTAAGCAAGTCATTGAGCAACCGGAAAGTGCGCTCCCGCTCGTGGTCCCGCATCCCGCGCAACACTTCGACGCGAGTAAAGGCTGAGATGTAAAGGTCGCCTTCTTTGTTCAGGCGGCGGATCAGGTCATGGTAGCCGGGACGGTTGCGTAGATGGCGGATCAGAATGCCGGTGTCCAGCAGGTAAGCAGGCATGACCTAAGCCTCGGCGGGGCGATCCCAGTCCAGCCGGGCGCGGCCCTCCGCGATCCAGCGATCAATCGCCGGGCCATCGGCCAGTTCGGGGTGATCGGTGTCCTGCCAGGCGCCGGCGGAAGCCTCCAGCGTCTTTTCCAGGCGCAAGCGACGGAGTTCCCGCGCCACCGCCTGGGCCACAAAGCGCGCCCGCTGCCGGGGGGGGACATAACGCCGCAAGTCTTCAACCAGGTCAGCGGGAAGTATGACATTCATGCGCACTGTATTAGACATGTTACCCATGGCACACTACCAGGCACAGAATAGAGTGCCTTTATTATACATACTTTTCAGGCTACGTCAATAGCGTGAGGCTGAAGTTCGGACAGAGGTTGGGACAAACAAAAAAGAGGGACCCCTCCTGGGAGATGTGACCGAGATTGAGCGTCCCTATGCCGATCAGACGAACTACGTCGGCACGCTCCAGGACGGCAAGACGAAAGGGTTCTGGGTGATGATCCTGGCGACCCC
>DAOUAJ010000160.1:0-8704 GCA_034433615.1 Anaerolineae bacterium
CGCCCCCTACTCCGCGCCGTCGGACTTTTTCGCGGCGAGGACGTGGCAGCCGGCGTTGAACCTTGTACCCGCAAGGACGCTGGTCACCGGCGACGGCGTCTCGAGTCTGGTGGGGCTGACGGCCGAGGACAACGGCTGGTGGCAGTGGAGCGCGGGGATGGCCTGGCCGTTGATCCTGGTGATGGGCGTAGGGCTAGCACGGGTCCTGGCCTGGTTGCGAGAGGACGGGAGGGCCAGGGGGGCGCGGCTGTTGCTGGCCTGGACGGCAGGGCCGTTGCTCGTCTTGAGCCTCAGCCCTCTGCACGTCTATCCGCAATACTGGACGGTACTGTTGCCATTGCCGGCGCTGTACCTGGCGCTGGGGTTGGACGCTCTGGCGCGACTGAGCAGAGGCGCAAGGGAGCGGAGGAACAAGGGAGCAGAGGAGTCAAGGGGCAGCAGTGAATTCGCCTCCGCACCTCTGCACCCCCGCACAGATACAGACGGATGGAAGTCAGCCGGGCGAGCCTTTTCGGCAGCTTCCTGGGGCGTGACTGGCGTGCTCGCGGGCCTGATCGTGCTGGTCTGGGTGGGGAGTTATGTCGGCCTGCTGGAAGCCCTGCGTGCGGGAGCGGGAGGCACGGCCTTTGGGATCCCGCTGCAGCGCTGGCAGGAGGCTCTGGCGGGGGCTCGATCCTGGGCGGCGCGCCTGGGCACTCAGGAAGTTCGCGTGGCGGTGCAAGGGGTGGATCCAGGCTACGATAGCGAGCCAGCCGTGGTGGCCACGCTGATCGGGAACCCGCCCTGGGCACGCTTTGTGGCACCCACCTCGCCTGCCGCCTTGCTGCTGGCTTACGAGCGCCCCAGCTTGTACCTGTGGACGATCCGTGCACCAGAGGCGGAGCAGGTTCTGCAGCGATGGGGAGAGCTGGTTTGGGAGGGCAAGCTGGCCAATGACCATCCGCCAGCCCGCCTCTATCGCTTGCCGGCGGCCAGTCAGGTGGACCTGGGCCTCACAGCCTTGGATCCGCAGCCGGTGTTCGACGTCGGGATGGCCCTTATGGGATACATTTTCCCCCCTGTCGCTCGGGCTGGCCGGCCGTTGCAGGTCACTTTTGCCTGGCGTGTGCTCGATCCGCCCGCCGAGGTGCGCACGCGCGACTTTACGGCGTTCAACCACATTTTGAACGCGGCGGACGAACGGGTGGCGCAGGTGGATGGGATGGCGCTGCTCAGCCGGGACTGGTGGCCGGGGGATGTGCTGTTACAGCCGTATGTCGTCCAGGTGCCAGCGGGCACGTATCACTGGCGGGTGGGACTGTACAGCCGGGCCGATGGCGGCCGCGCACAGGTGTCTACGAGTGGGGATTTTGTGGATTTGGGACCGCTAGTGGTGGAATGAAGAGGGCAACGAAGCAATAAGAGCTTATCCGAATTGTTCCGGTAATGATCGCTAGGAAAAATTACCGGATTAATCTGTCAAACTTCATAAGTCCGCCTTGAGCGGTTTTTCGGATAGGTTCTAAGGCAACAAGACTCATTGCTTCGTTACTCGTTACTTCTCCCCCTTCACAAAATCTGTGCCAAAAACCCTTTCGTTCGCTCCTGCTGCGGCCGGGTAAAGATCTCCTCTGGCGTCCCGCTCTCCACGATCTTCCCCTGATCGAAGAAATACATGCGGTCTGCCACCTCGCGGGCGAACCCCATCTCGTGGGTGACGACGATCATCGTCATGCCTGACCGCGCCAGCTCCTTCATCACGTCCAGCACCTCCTTGATCATCTCCGGATCCAGTGCTGAGGTGGGCTCATCAAACAGCATGATCTTGGGCTGCATGGCTAGCGCCCGGGCGATGGCCACCCGCTGCTGTTGCCCGCCCGATAACTGCGCCGGGTACTTGTCAGCCTGCTCGGGGATCCCCACCCGCTCTAACAACTCCAGGGCGATCTGCTCCGCCTTCGCCTTGGGCCACTTGCGCACCCAGATCGGCGCCAGTGTGATGTTGTCAATCACCTTCAGGTGCGGGAAGAGATTGAAGGACTGGAACACCATCCCGACCTCGCTGCGGATGGCCTCGATGTTGCGAATGTCGTTGGTCAGCTCGATGCCGTCCACAATGATCTCGCCCCGCTGGTGATCCTCCAGCCGATTGATGGTGCGGATGAAGGTGGACTTGCCCGACCCCGAAGGGCCAAAGATCACCACCACCTCCCCCCGCTTCACCGTCATATCAATCCCGCGTAGGACGTGGAAGTCGCCGAACCACTTGTGCACGTTCCGGCAGACAATGATGTCCTCGACCCCTGGCCTGACGGCCAAGACAGGCTGCTCACTCACTTCCACACCTCCCCTTGTCGCCAGTCTCCCATCACCTGTGACCTGCGGCCTGCTACCTCTCCCCCACTCCCAGCGCCGCCTCCAACCGATAGCTGGCGTAGGACATGGCATAGCTGAAGATGAAGAAAATCACGGCGATGAACAGGTAGACCTCCCGGTGCAAGCCCAGAAACTGCGGGTTGGCCAGCACCGCCCGTCCCACGTTCAGCAGGTCCATCAGGCCGATGATCGCCACCAGCGTCGTGTCCTTGAACAGGCTGATGAACTGCCCCACGATGGCCGGGATCACCATGCGCAGCGCCTGGGGCAGCACGATGAAGAGCAGGATGAGGGGGCCGCTTAACCCCAGCGCTCGCGCCGCTTCGACCTGTCCCTCCGGCACCGCCTGTAGTCCGCCGCGCACGTTCTCGGCCATGTACGCCGCGCTGAACAGTGTAATCCCCACCATCGCCCGCACCACCCGGTCAATCCGCACCCCCTCCGGCAGGAAGAGGGGCAGCATGATCTGGGCCATAAAGAGGATCGTCACCAGCGGCACACCGCGCACCAGCTCGATGAAGAGGATCGAGAAGGTGCGGATCGCGACCATCCGGCTGCGGCGGCCCAGGGCCAGCAGTACCCCCAGTGGGAAGGACGCCACGATGCCCACGATCGCGAGCAGGAAGGTCAGCAGCAGGCCGCCCCACAGGCTCGTACTGACCGCCGGCAGCCAGGGCATATCCTCGATCCCTTGCAGCAGCAGGATAGTCAGCGGGAACAGCAAAATCCAGGCAGCGAGGGTGCCCCGCGCCAGCCACCGGCGCAAACGAGCGCTCTTCTTGCCCAGAACGTGGCCGGCCGCGCGGCCAACGATCACCACTGCCACGCTGGCCGCCAGCCACAGGCGCACCCCCAGGCTGAAGGGGAACAGTGCCAGCAAGGCGAAGCCGGTTCCCAGGCTGACGGCGATGCTGCGGATGATCCCCTTCCAGACCCCCCAGCTCAGCCCGAACAGCAGCGCGGTGAGCGACACCAGCAGTTGGACGCGCCAGACTTGCTCGGGGGGATATTGCCCCACCATGAACAGGCGCAGATTGGCCGTGATCACCCCCCAACGGGCCACGGTCAAAGCCCAACGCCCAAAGCCGATCACGGCCACGTACAACAGCCATAACGAGAGCAGGGTCAGCAGGGCGTTGTACCAGGTGCTAAACAGGTTTTTGCGCAGCCACCCCAGCGGGCCCAGCGACGTGATCGGGGGACGGAGTGTGTCAGAGCTGGCGGTCATCTTCGCCTCGCAGCAGTTGCATGCCCGTGGTTACCTCACCACAAACTGCACGCGCCGGTTATACCAGTTCATGATCATCGCCGTCGTCAGGCTGATCAGCAGGTAGCTCCCCATGATCATGACGATGACCGGCACCGGCTGCCCCGTCTGGTTGGCGATAGTGCCACCCACGGCGTACAGATCGGGGTAGCCGACGACGACGGCCAGGCTCGAGTTCTTGGCCAGGTTCAGGTATTGGCTGATCAGGGGAGGGATGATGATGCGCAGCGCCTGGGGGAAGATCACCAGCCGCAACACTTGCATACCGCTCAGCCCCAAGGCACGGGCTGCCTCGATCTGGCCGCGCGGCACGGCCAGGATGCCACCGCGCACGATCTCGGCGATAAAGGCAGCCGTATACGTCACCAGCCCCACCAGCAGCGCGGTGAACTCCGGCGTCAGCGTGCGCCCGCCCACGAAGTTGAAGCGTTGCAGGACGGGGGCCTCCCACGATAGGGGCGGCTGCCCCGCTGCCAGCCACCCGATCCCCGGCAGCCCCAGCAGCACGATGGCACCGACCAGGGCTGGATAAGCGGAGCGGCCCGTGCGGATCTGATAGCGCGTCAGCACCCGCCACACGATGATGCCCAGGACGATGCCGACAGCCAGGGAAAGCAACCAAAGGCCAAAGCCGGGTGAAGGGGTCACCCACGGCATCGTCACGCCGCGCTGATGGACGTAGACCCCCCCCGGCAGCGTCAGGCTTTGCCGGGGCGGCGGCAGCTTGAGGATGACGGCGAAGTACCAGAAGACCAGTTGAACCAGGAGCGGCGTGTTGCGCATCAGCTCGATGTAGACGCCCACGATCCGGGTTAACAGCCAGTTCCCTGAGAGGCGGGCCACCCCGATCGTCACACCCAAAACGGTCGAGAGCACGATGCCCACCCCGCTCACCACCAGGGTGTTGACCACGCCGACCAGAAAGGCGCGCCCGTAGCTGTCGCTGGGGGCGTAGCGGATCCCCTCGCCGATCTCGAAGCCAGCCTCCAGTTGCAAGAAGCCGAACCCCAGCGAGAGGCCACGTTGGCTGAGCGCGCGCAGCATGTTGGTGGACAACACCCCAGCGATGAGCACTACGGCTGCCAGGAAGAGCACCTGGGCGACGATGGCGAGGACGCGGACATCTCGCCAGGGAGGGACGGCCTGATGGCGGATCGGGAAGCGCGAGGAAGTCTCACTCATGAATGCTCTACAGCCTGTCCTGAAAATAGCAGTTAGCGATCAGCTATTAGCTATCAGCTATTAGCAGCCTGTGGTCTTCGCCGCCTGCCCTGGACGTCGTGCAGCCTGTCCTCGCCAGAGGGGCCAGGATTCAGCCTGCCCTGGGCAGTCCAGGGAAGACTGCCAATCACCTGTCATCGTTGGGCTGATGGCTGATAGCTGACGGCTAACCGCTTTTCATGGGCCGTGGCACCGCTGGCGGCATGGGGCACTGTCCTGAAAATCGCTCCCACTGTGATGGGCGGGTCCTGCTGCGATGGGCGAGGTCTCCCGACCGAGCCCTTTCGCCTCGGTCGGGAGACCTTCGGCGATCAAGGTGAGAATAGCCGCACCGGGCGTTTTCGTCCATCGGAACGCCGGGCGGCGGCCCGGCCGGGTAGCTGTCTTTTTCGCCTCGGTCGGGAGATCTTCGGCGATCAAAGTAGCTCTTAGCGGAACGGCGGCGCGTAGAGCAGCCCACCCTCGGTCCACTGCTTGTTGACGCCCCGCTCCAACCCCAGCGGCTTCAGGTTGCGCTCGAAGATCTCGGCGTAGTTGCCCACGTGCCGGATCACGCGCACGACGAAATCGTTGCTCAGCCCCAACTGCTGCCCCAGGTCTCCTTCCAGCCCCAGGAGACGGCGTATGGCCGGATCGGTGGAGCTCATGAAGCTGTCAATGTTCTGGGAGTTAATCCCTGATTCCTCCGCCTGGAATGTGCCGAAGACGACCCACTTGACGACATCGAACCACTGATCGTCACCGTGGGGGACGACCGGGCCCAGCGGCTCCTTGGACATGACGACATCCAGGATCACGTGATCATCCGGGTTGGCGAAGACGGTGCGGCGGGCCGCCAACTGCGACTGATCGCTGGTGACGGCGTCGCAACGGCCTTCTTCGTAGGCGGCGTAGGTGGCGTCAATCTCCTCGAACACCACCGGCGTGAATTCAACGCCGCGCGCCCGCATCTGGTCGGTCAGGTTCAACTCGGTGGTGGTGCCCGTCTGGACGCAGATAGACGCGCCTGCCAAATCCTCCAACTTCGTCGCGCCTAACTCCTTGCGCACCATCATCCCCTGCCCGTCGTAGAAGATGGTAGGGGCGAAGTTGCCCCAACTGGCATCCCGGCTGGAGGTCCATGTAGTGTTGCGGATGAGGACGTCAATCTCACCCGTCTGCAACGCCGTGGAGCGATCCTTGGCCGACAGGGCCCGAAACTCGACAGCCTTCGGATCGTCGAAGATGGCCGCGGCGATGGCGCGGCAGTAATCGGCATCAAAGCCAGAGAACTCTCCGGTGGCCTTGTCCAGGAAACTGAACCCCGGCAGGCCGCCGTTGACGCCACAGATGATCTTCCCTCGTGCCTTGATGGTGTCCAGACGCTTGCCTATTTGGGCGGCTGGTGCCAGCGCGGGAGCCTCCGCTGCCTTCGGTGCCTCCGCCTTGGGCGCTTCCGCGGCAGGAGCCTGAGCGGCTGGGGCACCTGCGGGCTGCGCAGGCATCTGGCAGGCAGACAAGACCAGACCTATTACCAACAGGGCGATAGTCAAGGACTTGCGACTCATGGTCTCTTCTCCTTTCGGGCATAGAAGTAAAGGGTTTGTCAACTGCAAAAGCCGGTCAAGATTGCTGAAGTCTCTCAGGCTAAATCCTCATGGGTGAAGGGACAAACAGACGCGGTTCCCCCGTCGCGCGGGGGAGAGGTACTGATGGCAGTACAAACTTAACGGCCAGCATATCACAGGGAAGAGCAAAAGTCAAGTTGATCTAACAGATAGACATAAAATAAGGGCCTCGCGAGCGCGCTGCGGGTGCATTTGACAAAGCGAGTCGGCTGGCTATAATATCTTCCTGACAATATCGAAAACCGATAACGAGTCATGAGATGGACAAGCTGGTGCGCGAGTTCTTTGCCGGCTTCATCAAAATCCATATCCTGCACCATGCCGGGCAGGGGCCGGTCTACGGGCTGGAGATGATCGAAGAGTTGCGACGACACGGGTATAACCTGAGCCCGGGCACGTTGTATCCTACCCTGCATGAGCTGGAACAGGCAGGCTACCTGGCCTCGGAGCGGCAGGTGATCGGCGGGCGGGTGCGCCGCTACTACCGGTTGACGGAGCGCGGCCGGGAGGCATTGACCGTGGCCCGGGCGCGCATTCGCGAACTCACAGATGAAGTGCTCTTCTCGTAAAACGTGAAGCGTGATGCGTGAGGTCACGTATCACTCAAACGGAGGCAACCCATGATCGTCAAACCAGGCGTCCAGGCTAAAGAAGCCCGTTTCTTTGGCCTGACGCAGAACGTGTTCGTGCTGGGGCTGGTCAGCTTCCTCACCGATGTCAGCTCAGAGATGACGTTGACGCTGCTGCCCCTCTTCCTGGCCAACGTGTTGGGTGTCAAGACCTCGGTGATCGGCCTGATCGAGGGGGTCGCCGAGGCAACGGCCAGCCTGATGAAGGTGGGGAGCGGCTGGTGGTCAGATCGGGTGGGGCGACGGAAGTCGCTGACGCTGGCGGGGTATGCACTTTCGGCTCTGTCCAAGCCGTTTCTGGCGATCGCCGGAAGCTGGGGGACGGTGCTGGCGGTGCGCTGGACCGATCGCGTGGGCAAGGGAATTCGCACATCCCCGCGCGATGCTTTGCTGGCGGATTCGGCGCCTGTGGAGACGCGCGGCCGCGCCTTCGGCTGGCACCGGGCGGCGGACACGGCCGGTGCCGTGGTGGGGCTGGCCCTCTCGGCCTGGGTGATCGCTGCTACCCAACGGGACACGATCGAGTTGACCCGGGACACCTATCGCACTATCGTGCTGATCGGGATCATCCCCGGCTTGCTGGCCGTGCTATTGCTGTGGGCATTGGTGCATGAGGTGCGGCCTATACAATCGAAAACAGGCAGCGGTCCTGTATTACGGGCGCGTGGTTTTCCATCCCCGTTTTACATGTTCCTGGCGGTGATCGCCCTGTTCACCCTGGGCAACTCGTCCGATGCCTTCTTGCTCCTGCGCGCGCAGAATGTGGGCCTGAGCGCCTTCCAGATTGCGTTGATGCTGGTGGGTTACAATGTCCTGTACTCGCTGATCGCCATGCCGGCAGGGACGCTCTCAGACCGGCTGGGGCGGCGCGCCGTCATCTTCATCGGTTGGGGCCTGTACGCGCTGGTGTATCTGGGATTTGCATTGGCAGGTATGGGCTGGCAGGTGGTGGTTTTGTACGTGCTCTACGGCCTGTACTACGGCACAACGGAGGGGGTTGCACGAGCGTTCGTGGCCGACCTGGTGCCGGGCGGGCAGCGCGCCACTGCCTACGGGTTGTACCATGCGGTGGTCGGACTGATGGCGTTCCCGGCCAGCCTGGTCGCTGGCCTGCTGTGGCAGACCTGGGGGCCGGCGTCGCCGTTCTATTTTGGCGCAGCGCTGGCGGGATTGGCTGCGATCGGTCTGATGGCGGCTGTGCGGCCCAACGCGATGAAGGCGGCGTGAGCGAGTTAAAAACCCGAAGGGTCTCGGGAGACCCTTCGGGTTTTTAACTGCGGTTGCAGTATTTAGAACTCGCCGTAGCCGCCACCCGGCGGTGTAGGCGCGGTCGCCTTCTTGGGCTCCGGAATGTCGGTGACCAGCGCCTCGGTGGTCAGGATCATGGCCGCGATGCTGGCCGCATTCTCCAGGCCCGAACGCACCACCTTCACCGGATCAATGATCCCGTCCACAAACATGTCGGCGTACTGACCCGTCATGACGTTGAAGGCGATGTTCTTGTTGCCGGTCTCCTGCTGCTTGCGGCGCACATTCTGCACCACCACCGCACCGTCCTCACCGGCGTTGTAGGCCAACTGCCGCATCGGCTCCTCCAACGCCCGCTTCACAATCTTCACCCCCGT
>DAOUAJ010000161.1:0-16531 GCA_034433615.1 Anaerolineae bacterium
TACTCTCGCTCCCAGACGGGGTCGAACAACCTGTACAGCTCCTCGTTGTAAGCCATCATCCCCTCGTAGTAGTTGCCGTCCCGGAGGGCATCGGCGGCCGCCTCATCCTCTGGTTCGGGATGATACCTGTCAATGAGCGCCCGGCCCACATCATAGTGATCGCGCAGCGAGCAGGGGACGAGCCAGTTGCCATGCTCTTCCGGCCGTTCCTTTCCCAGGCCGTAGTCCCATTGCCATTGGCGGATGGCCCGGAAGTAGGGCAGGTCGTAAATATCGTCCAGGGTGCCGCCGTTACTGTAAATCTCCTGGATGTTGGCCGGCGAATAGGGCACGAAGACGCAGGGCATCACTTTGCCGTTCCAATCCACGTACAGGTAGCCAGCATCCCGGCTGGCCGCGATGCAGCCGTCGCTGACCGTGCCGCAGTTCCAGAAGTCGGCCAGCATGATGTGCCGCTCGCGGATGACCTGCCAGGTGCGCCGCCACATCCACAGCCTTTGTTCAGGCGTAGGGAGCAGCTCCAGGGTGTAGCCGCGACCGATGGGCATGTACTGGAAAAGCCAGCCGAAAACGGCCTGCTGCTCCTCGAAGAAGAAGTCAATGAACTCGTCGGACAGGATCTCTTCGGCGTTGTGGCGGGTGCCCGTCAGCGAGATGCCAAAGGGCACGCCGGCCTGACGCAGGTTGGCCATTGCAGCCAGGATGCGTTGGTAGACACCCTTGCCCCGCCGCTCGTCCGTGCGCCGCTCGAACCCCTCCACCGAGATGGCCGGGACCAGGTTCCCCACTGCGGCCATGCGCTGGGCCATCCACTCGTCGATCAGGGTGCCATTCGTGTACATCTGGAAGAAACAGTCCTCGTGCCTGCGGATCATGTCCAGTAGATCTTTGCCGTTCGAACGATAGGCCAGCGGCTCGCCGCCGGAGATGGTGAAGAAGCGCAAACCCCACAGCGTCTTGGCTTCAGTGATAATGCGATCGAAGACGTCCCACTCAAGCCGCTCCGCGGTTCCCAGCCCAGAACTGGCGTAACACCCGATGCAGTGAAGGTTACAGGCCTTGGTGGGACTGATAACCATGGTGGCCGGAGGCGCCTGGCCTTCATGGCTCTCCGCGAAACGTTTGCGGGCGAGCTGTGACTTTTTGTCCTGGCCCAAGACCATGTTGGCCAGCAGTGTATGTAATAAGCGATGCAAGACGTGGCGAGACACCTGTTTGCGCTCCAGCGCCCGCCCCGCAGACCGGATCAGGGCCCGGGCCATGTCCACCTTGTCCTGAGTGACCTGTGCTGGTCGCCTGGGGTTGGCATCGTCCTCTACTTGAGCCAGGATATGCTTCTCGAATTGGCCCATCACCACACCGCGCAGGGCATCGTTCCACAGCGCTTGCTCGACAAGAGAAGAAGTGAGGCTAAGACTGCCTTCTGCCAGCCGACGGGCGAGAACTTCCTTGCTGATCATGGCGACCTCCTTTCTCCCATATTTCAAGAAGGCGGTTCTTGCCTATGCCAGATAGGCCTGGGCATCCCCCAAACGACGGATTTCAGTCAGCATCCTTTGCCAGGGAAACGGTAGCACACTTCGTGACCAAAGGTCTTGCAAAGCCATATATACCCTGCCCAGCTCTAGCTTCCACCAGGGATAGGCTGACCGGTACAGGCCGGCCAGTTCCCCGTAGAACTCGGCCGGCGGCAGCCGGGTGGGCAGTACGGCGTGTAGTAGATCAAAGAGCTGGTAGTCACGCGTGGTCAG
The DNA here is from genome assembly GCA_034433615.1 of Anaerolineae bacterium. GTDB lineage: Bacteria > Chloroflexota > Anaerolineae > DUEN01 > DUEN01 > DAOUAJ01. The sequence continues at coordinate 1,752 of DAOUAJ010000161.1, forward strand.
CCGCTCCTTGGCTTCATCGAAGAGCGCGGTGCCGGGCAACGGCGTGAGCACGGCGAAGAGCGGCACTTTCAGTTTCAGGCGGCGCACGTAGGAGCGCAAGGCCGCAAAGTCATCGTGATCGTCATCGGGGTCTACGATGAAGGAGGCGTTGGGTTCGATGCCCTGCCGCCGCAGCACCTCGAGGGCTTGCTCGTTGTTCTCGACCGAGTTATGCTTGTTCAGCGCATCCAGCCCACCCTGGTCTGGCTTTTCGAAACCGATGAAGACGCCGTTCAGTCCTATCTCGCGCCACCTGGCAATCGTTTCGGGGTGACGGGCAATGGCATCGCTGCGGGCTTGTACGAAGTAGCTCTTGCGGATGCCGCGCTCCTGGATCAGGCGCGCGATCTCCTCGCCGCGCCGGATGTTGGCCAGGAAGTTGTCGTCCGTAAAAAGCACGTGGGGCTCCTCAATAGCCTCCAATTCCTCGACCACCCGTTGCGGGCTTTTGAAACGCACCTGCTCCTGATAAAAACGCCAGACCGCGCAGAAACTGCAGCGATATGGGCAGCCGCGCGTCGTTTCCACCGCGGCGACAGGGTAGTCCAGGAACAGGTGGTAAAACGATCGCAAAGGCCAGGTCAAGAAGCGATTGGGGTGCGGCAGGGCATCCAGGTCTGGCAGCAACGGCCGCGGCGCGGTGAAGTGTTGTCCTTGAGGCAAGTTGAGCACCAGGCCGGGTACTCGGGCCGGGTCGCCCCCCGCCGCCAGGCAATCCACCAGCTCCTGGGTCGTGATCTCCCCCTCCCCCACCGCGATCGCATCCACGGCCGGGTGGCGAAAGTCGGCCGGATATAGCGAAGGGTGGTGTCCTCCCACGACGACAAAAGCCGTAGGACAAGTGGCCTTGGTCGCCTCTGCCACGCTGAGCGCCTGGTAGATGCCTACCGTGAACGTGGAGCTGATGCCCACCACCTGAGGCTGGAAGTCAGCCAGGGTGGAAGCCAGGGCATCCTGCTCGACGCGCAGATCCAGCAGGGCCACTTCGTGCCGTCCCTGGAGCGCGCCCGCAATCATCTCCAGCCCGAGAGGCTCGACCCGGTTGAGATGTTGCAAGCCCATGCCTTGCTCCTGGTTGGGCTGCACTAACAGGACACGCATGATCAGCCTTCTCACCCTTTCGACGTGCTCATCGGAACAAATCTGCAACGCACACTGCGTTTTGTTTGTACCACAAATCGGTCAAGGATTGGGTGAGAACGGGTGAACATCCGGTAAACACACAAGCTCGGCATCCTCCAAGGGCGCGGGCGCTCAGGGCATGTCTCCGATGGCCGCGATGATGGCATCCGCCACCCGGTTGACCTCCTTGCAGATTGACGGGGCACCTCATTCAGAGTAGCCGGCAGAGAGCAAATGCCTACCCGCTCACCGCCCAGGCGTCGCACAACCTCCAATGCGGCCAGCCCGGTCAGCGCGTCGGTGTTGGAGCCGCCGCTGAAGCAGGCGAAGAGCCCCACCTGGGGCAGCGTTGCCCTTTCCATCTGCTCACCTCTCTCCCTTGGGCTGCAGCGGCGAGCGGCGCGGTTCGGGAGCCGTCCGGGCCAGGGCGTGCGCCACGGGCACAAAGGCCTCTGCCGGATACTTTTCGACATTGCCCGCATCGCACAATTCGGCAATGCGCGGGTCGAGGGGCAGCCGCCCCAGGAAGGGTACACCCAGCCGTCGGGCCATCTCCTCACCGTGGCTGGGGCCGAAAATCTCGTATCGCTTGCCGCCATCCGGACAGACGAAGTAGCTCATGTTCTCGACCAACCCCAGCAGAGGCACCTCCATCGTCCGCGCCATGCGGGCCGCCTTCCGCACGACCATCTCCGCCAGGTCCTGAGGTGAACTGACCAGCACCACCCCGGAAAGGGGCAGACTCTGCATCACTGTCAGCGATGCGTCCGAAGTACCGGGCGGCAGGTCCACCACCAGCCAGTCCAGATCGCCCCAGAAGACCTCGCCCCAGAACTGCTTGATGGCGGAACTGATCAGCGGCCCGCGCCAGATGACCGCCTCGTCGTCGCTGGGCAGGAGCAGGTTAATGGACATCACCTTGATGCCGGTGCGGGTCTGGGCGGGCACGATGCCGAGGGGGCTCATCAGTGGTGTACCGTGCAGCCCGAACATCTTGGGGATGCTGGGGCCGGTGATGTCGGCGTCGAGCACGCCGACGCGCTGACCGTCCTGCCGGAAGGCCACGGCCAGCAGGGCCGTCACCAGCGATTTGCCCACGCCGCCCTTGCCGCTCATCACGGCCACCATGCGGCGGACGCGATTGAAATGCTCGGCCGTGCCGGGCTGATCCACCCCACGGAGACCTGCCCGGCGCTTCTCCTCGTCCGTCATCTCGGTCAGGTCAATCTGCACCTCCCGGACACCGTCCAGGGCCAATACGGCCGCCCTTGCCTCGGCCACGATCTGGTCCTTCAGCGGACACTCGGGGATGGTCAGGGCCAGGGTGAGGGTGACCGTGCCGTCCTGGACGTGCACGTCACGCACCATCCCCAGTTCCACCAGGCTGCGGTGCAGTTCCGGGTCCATCACCCGGCTCAATGCTGTCATGATCTCCGATTTCGTTAGCATGTGTCTTTCCTCTCTGGCGACGAACCCTGGCAACCTTCTTCGCTCAGACGCCTGTCTTGGATTTCAAGATCAGGATGCTCTTAATGCCGAAAGTGAGCCCACCAATTAGATCTCCGCTGACGCTCAGGCGACCACAACGCGATCTCACCTCGGGCGATGGAGTAACCCTGGGCGATCAGCGCCCCTGTGTACTGGAAATCCCAAATGGGCACCGGCTGCCCGGCTTGCAAGCGCAGGTGGCGGACCGGCACCCCCTCGGACCGGGCCAAAGCCATCTCCACGTCAATCTGACGCTGTGCCACTGTGTCCAGCAACTTGGCCAGGAACGGGCCGAAGCCCTGTGACTCCGGCTCGATCTCTTGGACGTCGAGCAGATCCAGCGCGATGATCTCGGTCGCACCGTGCCTCAAAGCCGGCTCGATGGGCAGAACGCTGACCGCCCCGCCATCTATGAGAAGGCGTCCTTCCACCTGCAAGGGGCGAATCCAGGGCGGGATGGCGGTCGAAGCCAGCAAGCCTTCAAGAACCGACTGCGAGAGATCTTCGCCATACAAGGCCGGGCGTCGTTCGGTCAAGTCTGCAGCCACCAAGATCAGCCGAGGGCCGGAGAGGTCTCCAAAGCGCAGGTCTGGGTTCAGACCATGGGTGACAAGGAAATCGCGAAGATGATGGGCCTGGGCTCGCGTCCCCACCCGGTTGAAAAGAAAGCGCACGGTCAGCCAGAGGTAGTTGGCGGGCAGCAGATCGGCCTGCGCTGCGTCGTACCATGCTGCTTCTAATCCTTGCAACGCTTCAGGCGTGAAGCCATGCACGGCCAGGTAGGCAGCGTTCATCGCTCCCACGGACGTGCCCACCAACAGGCCGGGGCGGATGCCCGCCTCCAGTAAAGCGCGCAACGCGCCCACCTGCAACGCGCCGCGCGCACCACCCCCGCTCAGAACGAAGGCCAGACAGGATTTGCCCTTTCTTCCATTTTTTCGAAATCCGCCTTCCCACATGGCTTTCCTCATTTATTATTGTATTACCAAGAGGACCGACAGCGAGGAGATGCCGACCGTCTCGCTGCCCAGGCGTCTTACCACTGCGAGTGCCGCCATCTAGGTTCCGTCCGGGTCTCTCTCACCCTAGTGCCAGCCCACGCCCAGGAGCTCATGAATGGCTTCCAACCGCGCTCTCCAACCCTGACACCAGGCCCGGAAACGGGCCATCATCTCCTGTTCTGGCTCATGATCAGTGAGTCGGTAGAAGGTTACCTCGACCTCTGGGACCTTCAGTGCAATGATGAGCTCTTGCTCCAGCAAGCAAGACAGCGCAACCTGGGTCTCCTCTTCCTCTTGCCCGAGGCGTCCTGCCAGGTCCGAGACCCCCAGCCACTGGTGGGGCGTGGAGAGTAGGATATGAACCAAGCGCCAACAGTGTGGAGTTTCCAACCACCGTTGCGCCAGCAACCAGATCTCTGGACACTCGCTTCGTAGTCCATTCAGTGTCAGTTGAAGGAGTGGATTCTCGCTCTCCACGCCATCGTTCCTTCCATACCATAGCCCAGCGTATGCCATGTGTGGAGTATTACGTCAGTTTCCGCTGGTGCACACCCCTGTTCCTTGTCCGCAGTTATCACACTCGAACTGGATGGTGGTGTGCTCGATGCCAGATGCTTGACGTAAAGCCCGCTTCAAGCCGTTCATCACGCCTTGCGCCTGACCCAGCGACTGGTCTGTCAACACCACGTGCGCGCTGAGGGCCACATAACCGGGGCTCACCGTCCATACATGCAAATCGTGTACCTCCTCTACACCTGGCACCCGGCTCATCACCTCGCCTACCTGTGCCGCCGTCAGCCCTTCAGGGACCCCTTCGGCCAGGATATGCACCGACTCGCGCAACACGCGGCCGGAGCCTGTCAGGATGATCACCCCAATGAAGACGCTCACCAACGGATCGGCCAGTGTCCAGCCGGTGAGCAGGATGACGATGCCCGCCGCGATTACGCCCAGGGAAGCCAGCATATCGCCCAACACGTGCAGGAAGGCGCTGCGCACGTTGAGGTCTTTGTGCTCGTGCTCACGCAACAGCAGCGCAACGATCAGGTTGACCGCCAGGCCGACCAAGGCCACGGCCAGCATAGGGCCGGCCAGGACGGGCTCCGGCTGCCGGAAACGCCCCCCGGCCTCCCGAAAGATCCCGAAAGCCACCAGCAGCAACGTGGCCCCGTTGGCCAGCGCGGCCACCACCTGCATGCGGTGGAAGCCATAGGTGTGACGATCATCGGGCGGTAATGCCGCCAGCCGCAGCGCGCCATAGCTCATCCCCAGGGCGAATACGTCCAGAAAGACGTGTGCAGCATCGGAGAGCAAGGCCAGGCTGCCCGTCCACAGCCCACCGACCACCTCGGCGACCAGGATCAGGCCGGTCAGGGCCAGCGATAGGGCGAAACGTCGTTCGATGCGATGATTGTGTGGGGGCATCAGTGCAATCGCTCTATGTGGTCTAGCAGGCGGCCTTCCAGGTAGGCCTGCACCGCCGCGTCAATGTTGGCGATGTCGGCTATCACCGGGCGGATGCCGGCCTGCTTCATACTTTGATACGCGCCCGCGCCCATACCGCGCGCCAGGAGCACTTGGCAATCGGCAATGGCGGCGGCCATGCGGGCATGGCGGCTTTGCGCACCGGCGTCAAAGCCGTGGCCGCGCGGGTCGAGACCGTGGGTCGCTTCGACGTGCGGCTCGCCGGCGAACTGGGCGTGGCCCATTTTGTCGCGCATCTCCCGGCCGACGATCTGGCCGTTCTCCACCGTGACGACAACATAGAACGGCGCGCGGCCGAAGTGCTGGCTGATGGTCACGCCGTCTTCCGATACGGCTGCGATTTTCATTGGCTTCCTCCTCGTATTTCTTGAATCTTAACGATGATGGCCTCCACCGCCTGCTCCAGGTCTTCCTGGGAATAGGCCAGCGGCTTGAAGGGGCCGATCTTTCTGATCTTGAGGTCCTTGCCCAGGTTGATGTAGCCGTCTATCCGCGCCCCGGTCCGCTCGGCGATCTTGCGCACGCAGGAGTTGGGGCAACCATCTATAGCGATTACCGTCTCCAGGCTCTGCATCGTCCGGAAAGGCGGCGACGCCGGTCAGTTCGCCGACGCTCGACATGGCTCCACCACAGTAGAAAATGCCGACGCGGGGCTTCTCTGCATCCTTGTGTTTCTGGCTCATTGAACTTCCTTCCGAGTGAAATCTTGGGCCGCCTCTGCCCCGGCCTGGATGCGCGTGATCAGGGCACTGGTTACTGCCTGGACCTCCTGCTCCGTGAACTCAAGGCTCGTGAAAGGGCCTCTTTTGGTGATCCCCAGGTCTTCCTCCAGATTCAGGTAGATCGCCGGCTCAATCCCAACACTGGCCAGCAGTCGTCTGGCGCATCCGTTGTGGCAGCCATCTATCACGATGATCTTCCCGATTTTCCTTACCAGGGCGGACTGCCTGGGAACCTGGTTCAAGATGGCTGGCAGCGAGCAGATGCTGACCGTCTCACTGCCCAGGCGTCTCACCGCCTCCAGGGCGGCCGTGCCAGTCAGCGAGCCAGTGTTGGAACCGCCGCTGAAGCAGGCAAACAGCCCCACTTTGGGTAGCATAACTTTCTCCTTCTGCGAGTCCATTTGTCAGGCTTCCGCTCGCTGCGTCTGTTGCCAGGCCCCCAAAAACACGGCAAAAGCCGGCATCCCGGCTACCGGGATGATCGTGAAGGCGGTCTCTATTAACTCCTGCTCGCTGGCCCCGGCGTGCAGCGCCCCGGTGATGTGCATGGCCGTCGCCTCGCGGTCGTGCTGGGCGGCGGTGATGGCGGCGTGGATCAAGAACTTGTGCTTTTTCGACACCGCGCCTTCGTTCAGCGTCAGCTCGTGCAGCCGCAGAAAGGCAGCGCATAGCTCCGGGCTCTTCCGGTTCAAGAAGGCCACCGGGTCCAACACCTTGCCGAACTCCTGGCCAAAGGCGGCCAGGCTCTCGACAACCTGATCCGTCGTTGACTGATTTCTCACAAGCCACCTCCTTAGATGCGATTTTGCGTGCGACCACAAAAGCGACGGGGATATCCAAAAACAGGCCTTTGTCATCGCATACGATATGAAGTGTCTTTTCATCAATTCGACGCCGCGACGCAACGCCAGCGTATCCAACTTTCGTCATGGTCATTTCGCCACCTGCACACTCATCCCCGAAGGCTCGCCTGAACCGGGCACAGCTTCGACGAACTCGATCTGGCTCAGCGCCGATGGGAAGATATTGGCTTCCACTTCTAACGCCTTGAGAATGGCCGCCGGGATGATGCAACTGTTACGGCACAGGTGCTCGCTTGCCAACCGGTACACGGCCGTCTCCAGTAGCGGCGCGCTCATCTCATGCGCGATGTCCAGCGTCTTCAGCACCTCAGCCAGCGCCTGTACGTGTTCGCAAGTGGTCATGAACTCCACAGCCACATGGGTCATGTCTGTGCGGCGGGCCTCGATGGTGCTTTCCTGCCCACAGGCGCCGGCCCTCACCCAAACCAGGCTCATGGTTCCCTTCCCTTAAATGGATGCCACATGTTCCAGCATCAGTAATCCCCGGATGTTCGGCGGACACAGACCGTGCTCCTGCAACCGTCCATACAGGTCCTGGAGCATGTGCTGGCTGATCTTCCAGAAGACCTCCGGATCTTTGAGACGATCCAGATCGAGCGAGATCAATGACACCGGCTCCAGAGCGTAGGCGGAGACCGCAATGCGATCTGGCCGGATCCATTTCGCCCAGCCGAAGGCGACGCCAGGGGAACTCAGCTCCATCCTGGCCTCACCGCCACATCGGCCGCCCTCGGTCCACACGACCAGGCACAGTGCCACCCTGCCCTGACGCAAAATGAACACGCGTTCGTCCCGGCCATCGGCTCGCAGGATCATCTGCCCAGGCTCGTATACGTGGACGCTGCCCCAGTTCGCCAGCGCCATCCATTCGGCCTCGGTGAGCGCAGCCAGTAATGGGCTGGCACGTAGTGTCTCGATCACCTTGCCGCTCATGTCACCCCTCGGTTCGTGTCCATAGGCCCCCACCGATCAAGTCGTCGTCGGCGTCGAGCCAGGCAAGAACTGCTCGATGGCGTCCAGGGCGTGCGCGGCATACACCGCAGCCGGGCCGCCGCCCATCAAGACCGCCACGCCGATGGTCTCCAACAGCTCCCGACGGGTGGCGCCGGCGGCCACGGCATCGTGGACGTGGTAGGCAACGCACCCGTCGCAACGCACGGCGATGCCGATCGCCAGCGCCATCAGTTCCTTAACCTTGCTGCTGAGCGCGCCTTCCTCCACAGCCTTTTTGTGTAACCGGGCGAAACCGCTCATCGGGCCTGGCAACTCCTGCCCCAGTTGCGCCAGGCGTTCCTCCAAATGTTTGTGATAGTCCACGTAATTTGTAGCCATTTGCCTTCTCCACTCGAGCTGCTTGGGCGGGGCTGGAACGGCCGCCCCGCCCGCTCGTTTTAACGCCACGGCCAGCGCCATTGATGACCGCGGTGTCCGTTCCCCTGGCCAGCAGAAACATTCGTCTTTTTGCATATCTCTCGGCCCAAACTTGCCCTTTCTCTCAACCTCTGTCCATGACCTGGGTTATGGCTTTGTATCTATTGGCTTCCTAGGTCAGAGCCGGCTGCTGCCTGGCCCGTGGCGCTCCGTCCTGTGCCGTCAGTACATACCAGGCGAAACGTCACAAACGGATAACTGCCATCGGTTAAGGCGCCACGGCCTGCCGTGCCATGGTTGTCCCGCAGCCATGGTGGGTGAATCATGCAATGGAGATGATTGCCAACGGCAGCCTCTTCGGGCACGCAATTCAGCCATTCGCTCAGGCAGTCAAGGGCATGACGTCGCATACCTGGCTTACCTTGGGACCAACAGGGCCAGATGTTAAACCCATTCCGCGCCTGATCGGCCAGGGCTCTCATTTCGTCTAACGTGGGCAACCGGTAACGCTGTCCATCACGCTGGGAGAGCCATTCGGCAAAAGCGTTGGCCTCCTTCGCGCTGACCCCAGTGATGGCATCCTTCCGCGCTCCACGCAACGAAGGCATCCGTCGCCCGGTCTCCCGCACGAAACAAGCGTAGTCCGCCCAGGAAATCGGCAGGATGGTGATTTCAACCGACGAATCAGCCAGCTTGATCCACTTCACGCTCTCATCTTCCCGACATTCATCCACGGATTGCCACTTCTCTTCGACCAGTGAAAACATGCATTTTTTTGCATACTCCACAGGTCACTTTAATTGTCGCGCCTCCGTCTATGATCTATGTCATATTCATATTCGTGCGAAAAGGGCAATGGTTGAAAGTTTAGCGAGTGTCAAGAGGAGATCAATGATGCAGGCCGAGCTGGGGGAAGGTCAACACCAGCAACCCAATCACCAGCGCAGCGCCGGTGGCCAGATAATCGGCCCTGGTGATGCGCAACGGCTGGAGGTGCCGGGCTTCTCCCGAATAGGCGCGCGCCTGCGCCGCGAAAACGATCTCATCGGCACGACGCAGACTGCTCACGATGATGGTCAACAACAGCAACTGCACCGCCCGTCGGCGCTGACGGCGCAGCCCACCTCGCATACGCAGGGCATGCCACGTGTTCTGCACTGTTTCCCGGAGAACCGGCAACATGTTGAGCGCCACCCCCAGAGCGAATCCCAGCCCTCTCAAACCGACGCGCTCCAATAGATAGGCCACCTGACCAACGGAAAGGGAGGTTGCCATCCCCCACGCCGTGATCATAATGGCCACTGCACGCAAGAGCATCTGCGCGCCGAGAGCCAGGCCGGTTGGTGACCATCGCATACCGTAAAAGGAGGCGTCGTGGTCACCCAGCAGCCATGCACCGGAAGACAATACCAGCAATGCTGGGAACCAGACACGACGGGAACACAGGCCCGCGAGCACGCCAGGATAGAGCAGCAGCGCGGCCCCCAGTGTCAGCCCGCACACCACCGCCACACGCCAGCCCGTCGCCAGTATCGCAGTTAGGACAACGATGGTTGCCACGCCGAGATAACCGGCTGGCCCCAGCCGAAAACGCGGCGGACGCCCGGCTGTGTTGACCACGCTCTCCATCACCTACCCCTGTGACGGCGTTCTACCGAGACGCCGTTCCACCTGCGCGGCTAAGTCCCAGGCCAACCAGCCGCTGATCGCGCCAGTGCCCAGGTGAACGGCTAACAGCCCAACGATCACCCAAAGGACGGCCGAGGGGGCGAGCCCCAACAGCGCGGCACCACGTTCAAGCGTGTGCTGGTAAATGGTGACCATGCCGGCGCCGGCCAGAATCCCCTGCGTCAGGAACGGATGCACCAGGTTCCAGGTCACGGCTAGCGCGCCCCCCAATACGAAACCGCTGCGCAGGTCTCCCAGTGCCAACACTCCCACTTCGGCGAGCAGGCTCTCGGCCAGGATGGCGATCATGGGGTTGATCACGATGCCGCCGATGCTGAGCGCCTTCAGCGCCATGGTCACCGCTCCCATCATCACCAGCGAACCACGCCTGGGCACAAAAGAACGGCCGGTGAGGATGATCATCATGCCCAATGCTGTCATGATCACCCCTGTGAAGGGGACGTTCAATGCGTGCAACACCGAGCCCAGGCTCATCTCCAGCGTGCCCCACAGAGCGCCGAAGATGCCAATGTAAACCAGATCGCGCACTGAATAGTTCATCCCATACCCCCATAGATTTGACTACTCCCCGGCTGTTGACAGCCGACCACGAACTGCTTACCCAGGTCGCCCCTCGGCAACGATGCGCCCGTTTTCCATTACGACTATACGATCAGCATAACGATGAACGAGCTTGTAGTCATGGGTGATCATCAACGCCGTTGCGCCGGCCACATTCAACCGCTTCAAAAAAGCCATCAGGCGGCTGAGATGACGCCAGTCCTGCCCCATGGTTGGCTCATCCAGGATCAGCAAACGCGGACGCAACGAGAGCGCGGCGCCCAGAGCCACCCGCTGCTGTTGCCCGCTGCTCAGAACAAACGGGGAGCGCCAGGCCAGGTCCGATAGGCCCATGCAGGTCAACGTTTCGACATGCGTGAAGGGATCGAAACAGCCGAAGTTGCGGGGACCGAAGGCGACCTCTTCATCCACCGTTTCGCAGAAGAGCTGCTCCAGCGGGTTTTGGAAGAGCAATCCCACGTCTACCCCCGGCCGGGGACGTTTGTCGTCCGCGAAACACACCTGGCCTGCTTGTGGCTTGACCAGGCCGGCCAGCACTCGCGCCAGTGTGCTCTTGCCGGCGCCATTGGGACCAACCACAGCCAGGAATTCGCCTGGGAGGATTTGCAGATCCACATCGTGGAGCACCAGATGGTGGCCGTAGCCTGCGCTGACCCGTTCCAGGGTGATCAGCGGCTTGCCAGAACGAGCGCTCACGCCATCACCGCAGACCAGATCCCGCCAGTCAACTTGTGGCTCACTGCTGGGCCGGCGCAGGCCCAGCCTGCGGAGAAGTTCCCGGTCGCTCAGGACAGACGACGTAGAGCCCTTGGCAACGATGCGCCCTGCATCCAACAAAATGACACGCCGGGCCAACCGCGCCAGTTCGTTGAAACGATGTTCGATGATCAGGATCGTGACACCTTGATCCCGATGGAGACCCGCCAGCGTGTCCAACACCTGGCGCGTGCCTGCCACATCCAGCGATGACGTTGGCTCGTCCAGGATGAGCACTCTGGGGCCCATCGCCAGCACGGCGGCGATGGCAAGCCGCTGCTTCTCGCCACCGGAAAGCGTCGTCACCCGACGTTGACGCAGAGCGGCGATACCTGTCGCTGCCAGTGCCCATTCCACTTGCTCACATACGAGCTCCGGCTCAAGCCCTAAGTTGCGCGGGCCAAAGGCGACCTCCTCTTCCACCGTCAGGTTAAAAAGCTGCGTGGCCGGGTTCTGAAAGACGATGCCCACCTGTCGCGCCACAGTCGCCGGATCGGCCACGGCAACATCCATACTATTCACCAACACTTGCCCTCGCACATGGGCAGGCTGAGCATGCGGGATGAGCCCGGCCAGGCATCGGGCCAGTGTGCTCTTGCCGCAGCCCGAAGGGCCGCTGATCAGTACGAACTCGCCGTCCTCGATGCACAGTGAGAGGTCCTGCAACGCGGGAACAGTCCCGTAGGATACGCTGAGATGACGGATCTCGATCATGATGCGCCTCGCAGCCAGGACAGCAGGACCTGAACGATCTCGGAGCAGCGGGATGGCGTCACCTCACATACCACATGCTCTACTGTGAGCGTCCGGCGGGCGAGGGGTAGCAGCGCCGGTCGCACAACTGTCACAGCCAGGCGGTATCCGCCCGTGTTCAGCACGTCCAGGCCATTGTGCCAGCCCTCGCCTTGCCTTAGCTCCAGTGGGCCTAGCTCATCAACCACCAGTAAATCGCACGGGATCGCCCGGGCCAGCACGCTGGCCCCCCAGGCCAGGGCCTCCGGATCGAAAATGTGTCCCAGGCCGCCGGGCTGACAAGCCTGGCCTCGGGTAGCCAGCGGACGTATCTGGCCGGTGGCTACGTCCATGACGTCTATCCCGACACGCGCGCCATCGGCGAAACGCGCTGGCGACAGTAATCCGGCGCACCGGTACCCGGCCTGGCGCGCCTGCATCACCAACTCCTTCACCAGGGTCGTCTTCCCGATGTTCGACTGACCGGTCAAAAGGATAGCCCTGGCCATAGCCCCTCATCAAACGATCACGATACCGGGATTCCGGAACCCTTTTCGGCCGTCTGTAAAATGGCCCGAAGCATCCGGCGGTCCTGCTCTACCCAGACCTGAGTGGCCGTCAGGATGGCCGCGTAAAAGGGCGAAGGCTCCCAGGCGGTTGCTGTCTCCAGCAAATCCGGCAACCAATCCAGATGGTCGTCCAGGAATTGGACCTGGTCCAACGGGCCGAAGTGCTCTACCAGATGGGCCATGAACGCCAGCTCCAGGGCCAGGTGGTCGGGCCGGCCGGCGAATTCCACTGGCGGCGTCCAGCCCGTCAGACGGTAAAGCTCCAACAGGTGGCGAGCCGGTTCGCCCATGAGCAGCCCCCGCTCGCCCGCGAAGAGCGTTCCCTCTGCGCTGGCTGGGGCCCAGGATTTGTACACCGACTCGGCCAGCTCCAGGCGGTGGCGAGGATGCTGAAACAGCCGGTAGTATTCGGCCCCCAGTTCCTCCCGGACCTCCTCCGACGTCCCAGGCTGGTGCAGGGGCTCCAGGAGAGCCCCTGCCTCTTCGAGCGCTTCGACCAGCAAGCGGCGCAACGTCCCATCTGCAACCTGCTCCGCCAACTCCCTTGCTGGCGGGCGCAGGGCCCTGGCCAAGATTTGATAGACCCGGCGGCGCAGCAATTCGTTCATTCAGTAGCCTCGCGCGGTCTGATTGCCGGGCTTGCTGTTGCCGATACCGCCGGCTCCTCGACCTCGACAAACAAGGGCAGGTAGCGTGCGACCAGGCCAAAAGCCAGGACGCCCGCCGACACGATCCCCAGTGTGATGGCGAACTCCATCCAGTGCGGGAAGTACCCGGATCCGGCAGGCCGGGTTAGCCCCACCAGGCTCACGTCGAAGCGGTTCAGCACGACGCCAGCCACCACCAGCAGCGCTCCCACCAGCAGTCCAGTCCGGCTCTGCCGGACCGCCGGCAGCGCAAACAACACCAGAGGGAGCACCACCCCGCCTAGCAGTTCCAGCCAGAAGAGCCCGGTCAGCAGGCTGCCCTCAAACAGCAGCCCGAGCTCGCCAACTGCGGCCAGGTCGCCAAACTTCAGGATCAGGTAGAGACCCAGAACCCAGGGGATCGCCCCGGCCAGACGGCTGAGGAGATCCAGTTCCAGGCCACGGCGGAAGGCCCGGTTGCTGATCGAGGACTCCACAATCACCATGGCCAGGCCCACCGCCACCGCCGACAGGAAGAAGAACAGCGGCAGCAGAGGCGTGTACCACAGCGGGTGAAGCTTCTCCGGCATGATCAGGAACAGGGAGCCTAACGACGACTGGTGCAAGGTGGAGAGCACGACACCCGCGATGACTAACGGGAACGTCATAGCATGGATTACCCGCAGTGGTGTCTTCAGCCCGAAACGTTCAAACACGAGAGGACTGAACTCCAGCGTCAGCACCAGGGTGTACAGCATGACGCACCACCCGACCTCGAACATGATCGAGTGCGGGTTCCAGTAGATGATGAGGTGCCAGATCCGTTCTGGGCGCCCCAGGTCCACCAACAAGGCGACGATCACCATCAGGTAGCCCAGAAACCCGGTCAAGATGGCGGGGCGTAGCAGCGGCCGGAACTCCTTCAGGTTGAAGATGTACACCGTCGCCGCTATGGTGAAAGCGCCAGCCGCCAGCGCTACACCGCACAGGAGGTCAAAGCTGATCCACAACCCCCAGGGATAGGTGTTGCTGAGGTTGCTGATGGCGCCGATGCCGTTCGCGTAGCGAATCAGGGCGACCACTATGCCCAGAACCATCAGGGCGCTCAGGATAAGCCAGGACGGCGATAGGCGCAGTTTAGGCCGGGCGATCGTTCGCGCTATGGTCTGTGTGCTCATCGGTTCGCCTCCTCCTGCTCATGCGTTGCTGGTTGCTCCGATGCTTCGGCCCTCGCCTTCATGCCGCGCTCACGCAGCCTGACGATCCCAGCCAGGCCGGCCAGCACGGCTGTCCAGCCCAGAGCAAAGGGGATCGTCCCTGCCATGACCGCTTCGCTGGTGGTCGTCACTGGCTTTGGGGCCAACTGCGGCAGCCCCAACTGCTCGAAGGGGATGTGCGAGATGATGAGAAGTGAGGTGCCGCCCCCTTCCGTTTCACCGTAGACGTGCTGGACGTACCGATCGGGGTGCGCCTGAATGCGAGCTTTCACCTCAGCCAGGAGCTGATCCCGCTCCCCGAAGATGACTGCCTGGGTAGGGCAGGTCTCGACGCAAACCGGCTGCAGCCCTTCCGCCAGGCGGTCGGCGCAGAAGTCGCATTTGTGGATAAATGGCTGGTCCAACAGCCCTCGGTCCCAGTCAAAGGTGGGCACGTTGTAAGGGCAAGCATTCATGCAGTAGCGGCAGCCGATGCACCGCGTGGCGTCGTAGACCACCGGGCCTGTAGCCGTCTTCTGCAACGCGCCCACCGGACAGGC
>DAOUAJ010000162.1:0-33435 GCA_034433615.1 Anaerolineae bacterium
GCTGGCGATCACGTTGACGATACGCAGCGACGCCCGATGGCACGATGGGACCCCGGTGACTGCTAAGGATGTGGCCTTCACCATCCGCGCCGCCATCAGCCCCACGGTGAACAGCCCTTACTTTGTGCGGCTCTCCCACATCTTCACCGCAGAGGCGATCTCGGACACAACGGTGCTCGTCCGCCTGCGCGAGCCGTCCTGCCCAGACCTGACCGGGCTAGGAGACCTGCCTGTAGTTCCGGCGCACCGGCTACAGGGTGACAAGAACGCGTGGGCGGCGTTTGGGCAGTCTCCCCTCGGCAGCGGGCCGCTACGCTTTGGCGGCTGGCAAGGTGCGGGGCAGATGGTGCTGCGAGCGACGGAAGCTCACTGGCGGGGCACGCCTCAGATCGCCCAATGGCGCGTGCGCGTCCTCTCTCCGGACGAAATGCGGACGGCGTGGGAGGCGGGCGAGCTAGATGCGGCGATTCTGCCTCGTGTGCTGACACTGGACCCGCCGGCCGGTTGGCCGATCCGGTGGGGGGTGGGCTTGGAGTACGTGGGCATCTTCTTCAACCGTGAGCGACTGGGGCTGGCCGATGCCCGTCTGCGCCAGGCCCTGGCGATGGCCGTTGATCGTTCACGGCTCAATCAGCTTGTCCTGGGAGGACGCGGCCTGCCGTTGGGCGCACCCTGGCTGCCGACGCTATGGGCGGTCGCTCCTGCGCCCGCATCCCCGGCCTTTGATCGCGAGCGCACCACGGCGCTGCTGGACGCGGCCGGCTGGCGGGATGACGATGGCGACGGCTGGCGGGAGCACGAGGGTGAGCCACTGCTGGTGCGCGTGAAAACCAACGGCGAGAACCCGGTCCGGCGCGATCTGGCCATGCTGGTCACAGCCGCCTACCGGGCTGTCGGCGTGCCCGCCGAAGTCGAGATCATCCCGTACTTTAGCCTGATTGATGCCCTCTTTCGGCACGACTACGACGTCGCCGTCTTCGGCTGGCCGATGGATCTGGACCCGGACCAATCGGCTTACTGGCGATCTGACCAGACCGAGCCGCGTCGCGGGTTCAACCTGACCGGCTGGCAGGACGGGCGCACTGACGCACTTTTGCGGGAGGGGCGAACAGCCCAGGCGTGTGCCACTGAGGCGCGGCGAGCTGCTTATCAGCAACTGGCCGTCCGCCTGGCGGAACAGCGCCCGGTTGACTTTCTCTTTGCGCTACCCGCGAGCGTCGTGGCCCGGCCGGAGTTAAGCGGCCTCGCGCTGAGCCCGTTCACTGGCGCTGGGGGATCATTTCTGGAATGGCATTGGTGAACAATAAACCTGACCGGTTGAGAGACTCAGTAGGCTGCAACCATTGGGGAGGCCCGGAGGGGCAGCCCCAGGCAGGTAAAACCTTCGCGCTTGCCATTTTGGCCGGTGACCTGCATAATCGAGCAGCTAATGTAGCTATCTCCACAGATACCAAATCGGGAGCAAAAGAACCCATGATCCGGCGTATCAATCATGTTGCCATCGTTGTCAATAACATTGAATCGGCTCTGCGTGTGTACCAGGATGCGCTGGGCCTGAATCCCAGTCGTGTGGAAACTATCCCCGAACAGGACGTGCGAATCGCCTTCTTACCCACAGGCGATTCAGAGATCGAGCTACTGGAGCCGATTAACCCCGATTCAGGGGTGGCGAAGTTCCTGGCCAAACGCGGCGAAGGGATGCACCACATCTGTCTGGAAGTTGATGATCTGGAGACGATGCTGGCTGATCTGCAGGCACGCGGTGTGGCGTTAATTGACCGTGTGCCTCGCCACGGCGCTCATGGGCGCATTGCGTTCATCCATCCCCAGGGAGCCCACGGAGTGCTAATCGAGCTATTGGAGCGGACCTGAGCACGGGCGTGAGTAAGCGCAACGGCCGTATCCCCTCGATCACCATCCGAGGGTTCTCCCCCATCTCGTGAGAGGAGGAAGAAAGTGGTTCGTTCTCGCTTAATCGTGGTTGCAATGCTTTTTGCCCTGGCTATCGGCCTGGTTGAGGTTGTGACAGTCAGCGCTGACTCCGGCTCTGATGTCCAGTACATCGTTCACCCAGGCGATACGCTCTATCGAATCGCTGTGTCCCACGGCGTCACCGTGCGTCAGTTGGTCGTCGCGAACCGCATCCGTAACGCCCATCAGATTTTCGTGGGGCAGGTGTTGCGCATCCCTAAGGATGAACCGGCCATCATCCTGGAGCAGCCAGCCTCCGGCGCTCACGTGACCAGCCCGGTGACCGTCAGCGGTCGCGCTAACACCTTCGAGGGACAGGTTAACATTCGCGTCTTGGACAGCCGTTTCCGCCAGGTCGGCACAGGCACCGCCATCGCCGCCATGGGCGAGTACCAACCGTTCACTACCACCGTCTCTTTCTCGGTCTCTTACTCACAGTGGGGGTATGTGGATGCTTACTGGGTCAGCCCCAAGGACGGGAGCGAGATGGACAAGGTGACAGTCAAAGTGTACCTGCAGAAAGGTGTGACGACACCCACCCCGTCCCCTGGCCCGACCACTGCTCCCACCCCAACGCCTGCACTCACCACCACGCCCGGCCCCGCCATCAGCGTAACCTACCACGTGCATCCAAGCGACACCCTGTACCGCATCGCCCTAAGCCATAAGGTGTCGGTGCGAGACATCGTCCGGGCCAACCGTATCCGCAATCCCAATCTGATCTTCGTAGGCCAGCCGCTCATCATCTCCAGCGCACACCCGGGTATCATCCTGACCTCGCCGGCTGACAGTGAGGCGGTGAGCAGCCCGATCACCGCGACGGGGCGCTCTGACACCTTCGAGGGCAACGTGATCGTGGATGTGCTCGATCGCCGATTTCGCCGCGTGGGCACCACTACGGCTCAGGGCGGGACATTGGGCGCCTACGCCCCTTTCACAACCTCAGTTGCTTACGCGATTTCTGCCCCTCAATGGGGCTATGTGGAAGCCTACTGGCCAAGCCCTAAGGACGGTTCCAAGCTAGATGCGGTCACTGCCCGTGTTCATTTGAGTCCGGTGATCGCCGTGTCGCCGGTGAGGGCCACGCCCACGCCTGAGGCCGTTCGCTACCACGTGGTGCGCCGAGGAGAGACCCTCTTCAGCATCGCCGCTCGTTACGGCGTGACCATCCGGCAGATTGTCGCCGCCAATGGCCTTCGTAATCCCAACCGTATCTATGTGGGGCAACGTCTGATCATCCCGTAGCTCTCTGAGGTGCGTCGCACCCTGCTTGACTATTCCATGGTGCTGATTCTTGGCATTGAGACTTCCTGTGATGAGACCGCGGCGGCTGTTCTGATGGACGGCCGCCGCCTTCTCTCCAATATCGTTGCCTCTCAGATTGACTTGCACCGTCGCTATGGGGGTGTATTCCCCGAAGTGGCCTCCCGGCAGCATGTCCTCACCATCCGTCCAGTGATCGAGCAGGCACTGAAGGAAGCTCAAGTGAGTTGGGACGAGCTCTCTGCTGTGGCTGTCACCTACGGCCCGGGCCTGGCTGGCTCTCTACTGGTTGGTGTCAACGTGGCTAAGGGGATTGCTTTGGGCCGTGGCCTACCGCTGGTGGGTGTCAATCATCTGGAGGGGCACATCTACTCCAACTGGCTGGACCCGGTGCCCCCCGGCCAGCCGCCGTACCAGGGGTTACAGCTTGGTGAAGACCACTTCCCCATCCTGGTGCTGGTGGTATCTGGCGGCCACACGGAGCTACTGCTGATGCGCGGGCATGGCCGGTACGAGCGGCTGGGTGGCACGCTGGACGATGCAGCCGGCGAAGCGTTCGACAAGGTGGCGCGGTTATTGGGGTTGGCTTACCCGGGTGGGCCGTCCATCCAGAAGGCCGCAGAACAGGGCGACCCTGGCCGTTTTCCCTTGCCCCGGGCGTTGCTCAATGATCCTGAACACCCGTTCGACTTCTCGTTCAGCGGGCTGAAGACGGCCGTCCTCCGCCTGGTGCAAGAGTTAGGGGGGCCGGTGCCGGTGGCCGACGTGGCCGCCAGCTTTCAGGCGGCTGTGGCCGATGTCCTGGTGACCAAGACCATCCAGGCGGCCGAGGTGTGTGCCGTGCGTCACGTCTGCGTCTGTGGCGGGGTAGCGGCCAACGTCGCGCTGCGCGCTGAGTTGGAGCGGCGCATGACTCATCCCTATTCCATTCCCCCCATCTGGCTTTGTACCGATAACGCCGCCATGGTCGCCTGCGCGGGCTATTACCGTTTCCAGGTGGGCGAGCAGGCCGGCTGGGATCTGGACGTAGAAGCGTCAGCACGGCTGGCCTGAATGAACGGCTCGACGTTTGACACTTGTTACATTGAATCCTCGCAAGTATCGTTATGTTCACCCCTTCGACGATTTACCCGATGATACCAACCATATTGTCGCCATTGTACTATAAACCTTCAGCGCCAGATCTGGCGGAAGACGCGTAGCCAGTTGCCGCCCAGGATCTTCTGGACGTCTTCCAGAGAATAGCCGCGCGCCAGCAACCCTTCGGTGACGCGAGGCAAATCGCTGACCGACTTCAGCTCGGGTAGCGGCGAATCAACGCCGTCAAAGTCCGAACCTAATGCCACGTGCTCCGGTCCTACCACCTTGAGCATATGCGTCACGTGATCGAGGAAGCGCTCCAGTGTGGCCTGCGCCGGATCCTCTGTGATAAACCGGGGCACAAAAGTGGCCCCAATCGCACCGCCCCTGGCAGCAATGGCCTGCATCTGTTCGTTGGTCAGATTGCGCCGATGATCGCACAGGGCGCGGGCGTTGGCATGGGACGCGATGATTAGCTGGCTGCTGGTCTCAAGCACGTCTTGCACACCCCTGGGTGACAGGTGCGCCACGTCTACGACGATACCCAGCCTGTTGCACTCCTCCACTACCGCCACACCAAAGGGTGTCAGCCCGCCACCGGTGCGTTCAAAGTCGAGGCCATCGGCCACGGCGTTGCGCCGGTTCCAGGTCAGGCCAAGGATGCGCAAGCCTAACCGGTAGAAGACACGTAACAGCTCCAGCGAGCCATCCAGTGGCTCGGCTCCCTCCATGCCGATAATCGCCGCCGCGCGGTTCGTCGCGTGCGCCGCTTCGATGTCCGCCGCCGTGCGAGCCAGAACCAGCCGTCCTTCCGATCGTTCCACCGCTGCGCAGAGATGCTCAAACGCACGCAGCGCGAACTGGGTAGCTGCATGCGTGGCATGGGGATCAGGCACAAAGATGGCGAAGACCTGGGCGGTGATGCCTGCCTCTTGTAACCGAGGCAAGTCAAGTTGCCCCTGCTCTGAACGTTCAAGCAGGGAGCGACGGCCAGCCACGACATCCAGTAGCGTGTCGCAGTGGGCATCAATGACGACTGTTTGACGATGTAGAGCTGCAATGTCCATGTTCTATTCCTCGCTATATTGGTTTTGTGGACGAGTTGTCATGGCCAAGGGTCACTATTATGACATTATACTAGCCCTGGACGTCCCGGACAATCGCCGGAGAACGCTCCAGAACGCTGAAAAGCCCTGGCGTCTCTCTAAAAGGCTTGGCAAGGTTGACAGGGTATGGTATAATAGCCATAGTTGACTGGTCTTTGCTTTGATGCGATTTTGTCGCATCGTTGTGACTGAGAAGGAGGTGAAAAGCCGGGCCTGGTAAACCCGGAGGCCGCGGCGGGCGGTTATCCTCCGGATGATAGCCTGGACCAGCCCAGATCCCATATCTCTGTTCTTCTTAAGATCCCGCCTGAGCACAACTTTGCGCGCAGGTTGTATGGAAAGCGGTTTTGGCGCGAGCCCATGACCCGCAGGGTGATCTCCTTAATCCCTACAGTCATGACCGAAGAGTTCGGTTTCCCGATCTGCGCACCCTCTCAAAACCATGTTCAAGGAGTTTATTGAATGGCTAGTGTGACTTATGAGCATGTCTACAAGCGCTTCGGTGATCTGGTGGCCGTTAACGATCTGACCATCGAGATCGCCGACAAGGAGTTTCTGGTTTTCGTCGGTCCCTCCGGCTGCGGCAAAACGACTTCTCTGCGTCTGCTGGCCGGCCTGGAGGAACTTTCTGAGGGTAACATCTACATCGGCGACCGCCTGGTGAACGATGTGGCGCCCAAGGACCGAGACATCGCCATGGTGTTCCAATCCTACGCGCTCTACCCCCATATGAGTGTGTACGACAACATGGCGTTCGGTCTGAAACTGCGCAAGACCCCCAAAGCTGAGATTGACCGCCGCGTTAAGGAAGCCGCTCAGATTCTGGGCATCGAAAATCTGCTCGATCGCAAGCCGAAGCAGTTGTCCGGTGGTCAGCGACAGCGTGTGGCCGTGGGGCGCGCCATCGTGCGCGAGCCGGCCGTCTTCCTCTTTGACGAGCCGCTATCCAACCTGGACGCCAAGCTGCGCGTCGAGACGCGTGCCCAGCTCTCCAAACTGCATCATCGCCTGGCCACCACCTTCATCTACGTGACCCATGACCAGGTGGAGGCTATGACCATGGCGACTCGCATCGCGGTCATGCGGGATGGGATCCTGCAACAGGTGGACACGCCACAGCACCTCTACGATACGCCAGGCAACGTCTTCGTCGCCGGCTTCATCGGCAGCCCATCCATGAACTTCTTTGATGTCACGCTGGTGGAGTCAGACGGGAAGCTGTATGTGGATGGCGGTTCGTTCAAGCTGGAGATGCCTCCGGACAAGGCTCAGGCCGCTATGAAATACAAGGGCCAGGAGGTCATCTTCGGGATCCGTCCGGAGGACATCTACGCCAAGCCTTATGTTGCGCCGAATATCACGGAAGCCGACATGAAGGCCACGGTGGATGTCACCGAGTTGATGGGCAATGAAATTTTCCTCTACGCCATGACTGCCAATAAGCTCTTCATTGCCCGCGTCGATCCGCGCACCCAGGCCCGCGCGGGCGATGAGATCACCCTGGCCCTCAACATGGATCGGATCCATCTGTTCGATCCCAAGACCGAGATTCGGCTGGTCTAGCCTTTCGGTCAAAAGAACACTGACAGAATGAGGGGCTAGTCGTGCGACTAGCCCCTCATTCTGCGCAGCGCAGCCTTTGATCTGGGTGTGCTGGACAAAGTCACATTAGAAACAGGAAATATCACCATGGACATTGAATTGATCAGCGAACTGGCGCAGCCCAGTTCGTTACCAGATGGCGGTAAGATCATCCTGGCTGTCCTGGATGGTTTAGGTGGGATGCCGATTGAGCCTGGTGGCCCTACCGAGTTAGAGGCAGCCGATACTCCCAACCTGGATCAATTAGCTCGCGAAGGCGCGACGGGCCTCAGCATTCCCGTGGCTCCGGGTATCACGCCGGGCAGCGGGCCGGGTCACCTGAGCCTCTTCGGCTATGACCCACTGCGGTACGAGATTGGTCGCGGTGTTTTGGAAGCGTTAGGCATTGATTTTCCTCTCCAGCCGAACGATCTGGCAGCGCGCGGGAACTTCTGCACTGTGGATGAGCAAGGCCGCATCGTAGACCGGCGAGCCGGCCGCATTCCCTCGGATGTGGGAGCCCGGCTGTGTGAGAAATTGCAGCGGGAGACGAAGATCCCCGGCTATGAACTCTTCGTGCGCCCCGTCAAGGAATACCGCTTCGCCCTGGTGATGCGCGGCCCTGGCCTGGCGGACGGCCTGTCGGAGACCGACCCACAACGTATAGGCGTGCCGCCTTTGCCCATCCAGGCCCTCAAAGACGACCCGGCGACTGTGCGCACAGCGGCCCTGCTGAACGATTGGCTGGAACAGGCACGTCGGGTGTTGGCTGATGAATACCCGGCCAACTCGTTGAACCTGCGTGGCCTGGCAAAAGACCCCGGTATACCCAAGTTCCAGGACATTTACAAGCTCAAAGCAGCTGCCATCGCCGTTTATTCGATGTATCGTGGTGTGGCACGGCTGTGCGGTATGCAGGTCCTCCCCACCAGCGATACGATGGCATCCGAATTGGATACGCTGGAGCAGAATTGGAACCACTTTGACTTCTTCTTCCTTCACTTCAAATACACCGACAGTCGCGGTGAGGATGGCGATTTCGCAGCCAAGGTGAAAGTGATCGAAGAGATAGATGGTTACATGAGCCGCCTGCGGGCACTCAAGCCTTCGGTGCTGGTGGTGACAGGCGATCACTCCACGCCTGCCTCGTTGCGGTCCCATTCGTGGCATCCGGTGCCTCTGCTCATGTGGGGTGCACACGTTCGCCCGGACGAGGTTACCCGCTTTGGTGAGCGACCGTGCATGCGCGGCGGCCTGGGCCACATCTTAGCCAAGGAGATCATGCCTTTGGCGATGGCCCATGCTGGCCGATTGGCTAAGTTCGGCGCCTGAGCTTTAGATTCAGCCGTCAGCAATCAGCGATCAGCTTCCAGCAGCCACCGATTGGCTGATAGCTGATGGCTGATAGCTGACCGCTAACCGCTTTCTCCCCCAGAAAAGAGGACCCTATGCCTGGTAACTTCACCGGTTTGATGCAAGGGTGGCCCAGCCTCAGCATGGACGACATCGAGGAGCGATTGGAGCGTGATGATGCGGAGATGAGGCGCTTCTTCGGCCCGGAAGAAGTCGAGGAGATGCGTAGCCTGTCTCAAACCCAGACCCGGGCGGTGGGCCTGCGGCCGGCCGTGGTAGTTTTGCCAGGGATCATGGGCTCACTGCTCCAGTCCACCACCGCGGGGGAGGCTATTCTTCAGAGAGAGACCGGACGCATCGGTCTGGCGGGTGGCGATGGCACTGTACCGCTGGTCTCCGCTTTGCTCCCTGGCATAGAGACCTATTACGTCCAATGCGTGCACGCCAGGTTACCCAGCCACCGAGACGTGATCCAGGGCGTGATTGACCTGACATTCGGCGGGAGGCCCCCTCTCTCAACAGAGCTGTTGGAGCCGACCCGAGCTGCTATACCTGTACGCCCGGTCATTGATCCTGATTACGAGGCTGGGCGGCTGCGTGAATGCATCACTGCGCGGACCATGACCGCCCAAGACCTGGAGAAACTCTACTTTTTGGTCTAATCCCCTGGTGGGAGTCAGGGCCTTGCAGGCTCCCCAGGTACGACGCGCCTTGAGCTCGCATCACGCGTATATATGTCAAAAAGGTCACAACAATTGACACAAGCCGTGATTTGTGCTAAAATGAACTTTGAAGGACTGAGGTATTATGTCGTAAGAGGCTGGAGGGGATGAGTCTCGTTCTTTCTCTGAATTCCTCGGAGGAATCCGTCCAGAAGAACGGGCTATCCTTTGTAAGAAAGCGAGGGAGACTTGTGCAACCAATCCGCCAACGCATTCTCGAGATTCTAAAGGAACGGGGAGGGGCTTCCGTCTCGGAACTGGCCGAGGAACTGGGAATGGCCCCTGTGTCTGTGCGACACCACCTGGACATTTTGCAAGGACAGGGCCTCGTCACAATACCGCGAGTGCGCCGGCGACGGACGGTCGGGCGGCCTCAACAAGTGTATACGTTGACAGAAGCCGCCATTGACTGTTTTCCCAACAACCTGCGCTCACTGACGAGCAACGTTCTGGACGAGATCAAGGGGATGATCTCGCCAACCCAATTGAAGGAAGTATTCCAGCGCATCGCTGCGCGCACGGCGAAAGAAATACCGCCACCCAGAGAAGGGCAGACGATCGAAGAACGGCTATCGCAGGTCGTTGATTTGCTCAACGAAAAGGGATACCTGTCTCGATGGGAGCGGGATGAAGAGGGGCGCTATCTTCTGTACGTCTTCAATTGTCCCTATGCCGGTGTATCTACGGAACACCCCGAGCTGTGCCAGATGGACATGGCTCTGGCTCAGATCCTGGTAGGGAGCACCCCTCAGCGACTATCCCGGCTAGCAGATGGGGACTTGCGCTGCACCTATCTGTTTGAAGCCCCAACGTCGTCTCACGGTAATGGAGCGACGGGGTGACGAGTTCACCAATCCCGTCTCATCGTCTCTCTTCAAGGTCGGACGGCTATGCATGATCAGTTTGGACGGCGCATTCATTATTTACGGATCTCCCTGATTGATGCGTGCAATCTGCGCTGTGTGTATTGTATGCCAGAGCAGATGCGGTTCCGGCCGCGAGGAGAGCTGTTACAGGACGACGAGATTCTCACCCTGGTCCGAGCGGCAACCGAGCTGGGGGTGGATAAGATCCGGCTGACTGGGGGCGAACCCACTGTCCGGCATGGTGTCGTTGAACTGGTGCGACAAATTGCCCAGGTGCCAGGCATCCGCGAGCTGACGATGACTACCAACGGTGTCCTGCTCAAGGATATGGCGTCTCTGCTGGCTGAAGCCGGGCTGACTCGACTCAACATCAGCATGGATACCCTGAACCCTGAGAAATTTCATCGGATTACCCGCTGGGGGCATTTGGAGGATGTGTGGGCCGGGATTGAGGCAGCGTCTGCCGCTGGATTGGAACCTATCAAACTGAATTGCGTCGTCACCCGTGGATACAATGACGATGAGGTGGTGGACCTGGCCCGCCTCACCCTTGACCGGCCGTGGGAGGTGCGGTTCATTGAGTTAATGCCCTTTGGGGGCGTGGCGAGCTTTCAGCAAGAGGCTGTCGTCCCCATGCGGGAGACGATGGATCGCATCCGGTCTGCCCTGGGGCCACTGTTTGAGGTTCCCGGCTACGATGGGCTGGACCCCTCACGCCCCTTCCGGCTGGCCGGAGCTCAGGGCACATTGGGCTTTATCAGCACAGTGACGGAGCCTTTCTGCGCTGGTTGTGGCCGTATCAGGGTGACGGCAGATGGTAAGCTGCGTTTATGCCTGCTGCGGGATATCGAGGTTGATCTGTTGACGCCCATGCGGGCGGGCATTAGCTTTGAGGAACTGAAGATTTTGATTCGCGATGCGGTATGGCATAAACCGTGGGGAAATGGTTTGCGCGAAGGTGTTATCCCCCAGGATCGAGTGATGTCCCAGATCGGTGGTTGAGACAACGCCAAGTTTAACTCAGGAGGATTTAGAGTGATTACAGTAACGGAAGCTGCTGCGCAGAAGTTGCGACGAGTGCTGGAGGAAAAGGGATTAACCGAGACTCACGCCTTGCGCGTGTTCGTGGCCGGTGGTGGGTGTGGAGGTATGCAGTATGCGATGGCTTTCGACAACAAGACGCGCGAGGACGACGTGATTTATGATCAACATGGCCTGCGCATCCTCGTAGACCCTACCAGCTTGTTCTACATTGATGGTTCGTGCATTGACTATGCGGACCATCCGATGGGAGGCGGGTTCCGCATCGATAACCCCAACGCCGTGTCATCTTGTGGCTGTGGGAGCCCGTCCCGCGCGGCCTGTCATTGTTGATGATTGGTCGTGCAAGAGAACCTATCCGGGGCACTTGTGGACCTCTGCCCGTGCTGTGGACGCGAAGAGTGGCCATGAGTGCTCCGGTTTGTTTTATTCGCCGAATCGTTTTATCATGTAACTGGCAGAGACCAATGGGCCTAAAGCGACCGCATCTCGGGGAGACGAGAAAATAGGGAGGACGCTATGGTACAGAAACAAGATATTCATCAGATTGCCCCCTTTGTCTACGAGATTCCTAAGACTTATCGCCAAGACATGCGGGTGCCCGCGCGCTTCTATGCGGACGAGATGATCATAGAAAAGGCGCTGGAGGATCAGTCGTTGGATCAGTTGGTCAACACGGCGACGTTGCCGGGTGTAGTTGGCTACGCTTTGGCGATGCCGGACATTCACCAGGGGTATGGGTTCCCCATTGGCGGCGTCGTCGCCACCACCGTCTCTGAGGGCGTGATCTCGCCTGGCGGAGTCGGTTATGATATAAACTGCTTGACTGGTGACAACCTGGTGCTGACGGCCCTCGGCTACACGCGCCCGATCGCCGAGTTCGAGTCTAATTGGCAAGAAGAGAACCTCATTTGTCAGTCGTTTGCCGATAACCACCAGACGCGAACGGCCATCACCCGGTTCATGCGGCAGGCTCCCCGTTCACCCGTCCTGCGAGCCAGCACAGCGTCTGGCCGCACAATCGTGGCTACGGCCGATCATCCTTTCTGGACGCCGGACGGCATGGTCCCACTGGGACAAATCAAACCCGGCGATCAGGTGGCCGTGCTGGGGTTTGATGGCGTCCCTTATCAGGCTCCCTCTGATGAGATCATTCTGACGCGAGCCGACATCGAGGCGACGCTGGCCCGTCTGGGGAAAGGCCAGGCCGGCCATGCCTTCACTCAGGTGATGAATCGGCTGGAGATGCTAGGTCTGGTTCCCCTGCGTTATTCTTCGCCGGCCCTGCCCTACTTGCTGCGGTTGATGGGCGTGGCCTGGGGTGATGGTACGTTGACCCTAAACAAGAGCGGCAAGGGGATCCTCTTTTGCTACGGGCGCGTGCCCGACCTGGAAGATGTGCAGGCTGACATTCGGGCGATGGGCTTTCAACCGTCGCGAGTTTACGCCCGTACGCGCCAGCGTGCCATCCAAACCACGTACGGTGCCTGTCAGTTTGACAACGTCGAGACCTGGATCAAAGTCGGTTCCACGGCACTGGTGACTTTGTTGGTGGCCCTGGGCATGCCGCTCGGCAACAAGGCGCGCTCGGATTGGCGCCTACCGGCCTGGATCAAGGCCGCGCCGCTATGGCAAAAACGGCTGTTCCTGGGCGCTCTCTTCGGCGCAGAGATGAACGCGCCGGGCACCGTCACTGACCACGATTATAACTTCGCTGCGTCGATCCTTTCGGTGAACAAGCGCGAGGGATTCGTGGAGAGCGGCCGGACGTGGCTGGAAGACATCGCCGGCCTGTTGGCCGACTTCGGCGTCGAGACGTTGCCAATCGCTCAACGCGCGGAGCAAACCAACGCCGACGGCACGCAGTCGGTTCGGCTGCGCTTGGCCGTCTCCACCACACCGGAGAACTTGATCCGTCTGTGGAGCCTGGTTGGCTTCGAATGCCATCGCGAGAAGCGGGCGCTGGCCAGCCTGGCTGTGACGTACTTGCGCCTCAAGCAACGCGTGATCGCCGAGCGGGAGGCCGTGGCGGCCCAGGCTGCGGCCTCGCGCACCGAGGGATACAGTCTCCAAGAGATCAAGGGCATCCCGAGCAGGCCATCCATCGCCGAGGGGTTCGTCGAGCATTCTTTGCGGAAGGGGCAAAAGGTGCGCACGCGGGTTGGACAGGGATTCATGCCGTTCAGCCGCTTCGTTGAAGAGGCCACCGCTGGCCTGGGGCAATCGGGTATGGCATGGGATACCATCGTCAGCGTGGAGCCTGTAGTGGATTTCACCGGTGACGTATATGACTTCACCGTGGCCCACGCCGATCATAACTTCGTCGCCAACGGGTTCATCGTATCGAACTGCGGCGTGCGGCTGCTGGGATCGCACCTGAACCGTGAGGAGCTGGCTCCCCACCTGGATGATCTGGCGACGGCTCTGCAGCACCATATCCCCAGCGGCGTGGGAGAAGAGGGTTTTCTGCGCCTGAGCGTGGAGGAGCTGGACCAGGTGTTGGAACAAGGCTCGCGGTGGGCGCAGAAGCGGGGTTACGCTCGCCCTGAGGACCTGGAGCACACAGAGGAGAAGGGACAAATTGCGGGGGCAAATGCCAGCAAGTGCTCGGCCAAGGCCAAGAGCCGGGGCCGTGACCAGGTCGGCACGCTGGGGGCCGGCAATCACTTCTGTGAGCTGGAAGTGGTGGAAGAAGTGTATGACCCTGAGGTTGCCAATGCTTTCGGCTTGTTCCCCGGACAGGTGTGCTTGCAGATTCACTGCGGATCGCGCGGCTTCGGGCACCAGGTGTGCACCGACTATGTGGACCTCTTCCAGCGTGCAGTGAAGCGGTACGGCATTCAACTGCCTGATCGGCAGTTGGTGTGCGCGCCGGTCCAGAGCCCGGAAGGGCAGGATTACCTGGCTGCCATGAATTGCGCGGCCAACTACGCCTGGGCCAACCGGCAGGTGCTGACGCATCAGTGCCGGGAAGCGTTCACAGAAGTCCTGGCCGGCAAGTTCAAGGATTGGGATCTGTTCGTGATTTACGACATCGCGCACAATATAGCCAAGATCGAGGAGCATGAAGTAGCGGGAAAGCGACTGCAGGTGTGCGTGCACCGCAAGGGAGCGACCCGAGCGTTTGGCCCAGGCTCCCGTGTCTTGCCCGCTGACTACCGCGATGTCGGACAGCCAGTGCTGGTGCCGGGCTCCATGGGCACGGCCTCATGGGTGTTGGTGGGCACGCCACAGAGCATGCAGCAGACCTTCGGCTCGACCTGCCACGGCGCCGGCCGCATGATGAGCCGGGCTGAAGCCAAACGACAGGTGCGGGGAGAGCAGTTGCGGCGGGAGTTGGAATCCGAAGGTGTCCACGTGCGAGCGGGCAGCCTGGCCGGGTTGGCTGAAGAGGCACCGGCTGCCTATAAAGATGTAGATCGCATCGTCGAGGTCGTGGCGGCCGCCGGTATCGCCCGCAAGGTGGCCCGTCTGCGCCCCCTGGCTGTCATCAAAGGTTGATAGCTGGTTAATGGTTCCCTGGCAAGACGCTCCCGCGCCATCTCCGGTGTAGCATTCAATAAGCGAACATCGCCGAGGATAGCGTAGGGAGCGCCTTTTGCCATAGAGCCACACGATTTTTGTGAATTCTTGTTATTAAATTGGCCAATTTGACAGGCTCGTCATGGCTGGTTATAATCAGCTTCGCGTCCGACAGATGACTCTGGCAGAGAGCAGGGGCGATCCCTTGCGGTCGTCCACTCTCTCAACAGATCAGGAGGGGGAACGGTGCGTGTCCTGTTTATCGAGAAGCAGATTGACTACGAGCCCCAGGGTATCATGTTGCTATCGGCCTGCCTGAAGGAGGCCGGACACGAGGTCAATCTGGCCATCGCCGACCAGGAGGATCCCGTTCGCGTCGCTCGCGAGTTCAGACCGGACATCGTGGGCTATTCCGTGATGACCGGTTCGCAACGCTGGTACCTGGAGCTCAACCAGCGCATTCGATCCGGGTTGAAGGATCGAGCACCGTTCTCTGTGTTTGGCGGGCCGCATCCCACTTTCTTTCCGGAGATGATCGAAGAACCAGGCGTGGACGGTGTCTGCATCGGCGAGGGGGAGGGGCCTATCGTTGATCTGGCCAACGCGCTGGCCAACGGAGGACTGAAGCCAGACATCCCCAACTGGTGGTTCAAAATCGAGGACGAGATCGTACGCAATCCCGTTCGCCCCCTTATCCGTGATCTGGACAGCCTGCCTATGCCGGATCGGGCTTTGATTTATGACAAGCACGTCGCCACCCGCCAATCGCCGATCAAGCACTTCATGGGCTCGCGCGGGTGCCCCTATAACTGCACTTATTGTTTCAACCACGCTTATTACCAGATTTACAAGCGAGAACGGCGAGGGAACCAGCGGAGCGTGGATCACGTTATCCAGGAAGTGAAGTGGGTACGTGAGCGTTACCCGCTGGAGCAGGTGGTCTTCCTGGATGACTTGTTCATCATTTACGACGACTGGCTGGAAGAGTTCGCCGAGAAGTGGCCGCAAGAGGTGGGGTTGCCGTTCTTCTGCAATGTGCGGGCCAATCTGATCGTGAAAGGTCCTCACAAAGTGGAGCTGCTACGCCAGGCGGGGTGCAGCACGGTCAGCATGGGCATCGAGGCGGCGAACGATCGCATCCGCATCGAGCTGCTCAAGCGACGCATGACGAGAGAGGAGATGATCGAAGCTGGCCGCATGTTTCGCGATGCCGGCATCCACATCACATCCACCAATATCCTGGGCCTGCCCACCAGCACCCTGGAGGACGATCTGGAGACGATGCGCCTGAACGCCGCGGCCCGCATCTCCTATGCCCATGCCTTTCTGTTCCAGCCATATCCGGGCACTGAGCTGGGGCAGTTTACCCAGGAGAACGACCTCATGGTCGGCACCTTTGACGACAT
Source organism: Anaerolineae bacterium (assembly GCA_034433615.1). Classification (GTDB taxonomy): domain Bacteria; phylum Chloroflexota; class Anaerolineae; order DUEN01; family DUEN01; genus DAOUAJ01. Next base: position 15,912 of record DAOUAJ010000162.1, read on the forward strand.
CTCTTCGATTGCCTGGGAACGTTCGGTCTTGGTCTTCCAGAATGAGAGCGAGAAACACCAGGTCGAACATCTGCAACGCCTGTTTGCTATCGGCGTCGAGTTCCCCTGGCTGGAGCCCGTCATTCGGTGGTTGATCAAATTACCTCACAACAAGCTGGTAGATCACATCTTCTGGTGGTTACATAAACTCTTCAAGGGATATGCGGTTTACCATCGAATTCATCCCATCAAGCTGCGGCCCTGGGATTTGTTCAAGACTGCTCGCCATTTCTTCCGTATGGAAGCCTGAGTAGGGGCGATCCCTTCGCGGTCGCCCAGTGGAGGAGAACTGTGCGTGTTGCGTTAATTAATCCACGCTTCCGTTTGCCGATTGACACCCGGACGACGCCTCACTTGGGGTTGGCGTACCTGGGGGCCGTGTCGGAAAAGCGGGGTGACGAGGTTCGTGTGTTCGACGCCGACGTCGAGGATCAGCCCTTGCCCGAGTTTTTGCGGGAGTTCCGTCCGCACATCGTGGGCATCACCGCCAACACCCCCCAGGTGAAGCAGGCGTGGCGGGTGGCCGACACCGTCAAGAAAATGCTGGACATTCCGGTAGTGCTGGGCGGACCTCACCCCAGCGTGGTGTCCGAGGATCTGGATTTCGAATCGTTGCGACAGCCGGGCGTTGATCTTGTCGTGCGCGGCGAGGGAGAAGCGACCTGGGTCGAGGTGTGCGACAAAGTGGAGTCCTTCCTGCGCGACCAGCCGACGTTCTCCACCGCCGCGCTCATGGACCCGATGCTGGACTTCTGGAAGGGTGTGCCAGGCGTCAGCTACAAGACCAGCGATGGCCGGCTCCATCGCAACCCGGATCGCCCGGCCATCAAAGACCTGGATAGCCTGCCCTGGCCGGCGTATCACCTGTTTAAGATGGAGCGGTACACCAACCTGCAGCCAGCGATTGATCGGGTGGAAGGCGCTCGCTCTTTTGCCATCTTGACCAGTCGCGGCTGCCCTTACCGGTGTACTTTCTGTTCCCAATCCATCATGCCTATTAAATGGCGTGCCCGCAGTCCGGAAAATGTGGTCGAGGAGTGGCGACACCTGGTGCGTGAGTTGGGAGCAGAGGAGATCGGTGTATTGGACGATAGTGCCAACATCCGCATGGATCGGCTGCACGCTCTGGCCGACCTGCTGATTGCGGACCGGCTCAATCATGTGCCGTGGATCTTCGTGAACGGTATCCGCGCCAACCTGGCCACCCGAGAGCTCCTGGCCAAACTCAAGCAGGCGGGGCTCAAGCGGACGGCATTCGGCGTGGAATCGGGCGACCCGCAGATCATGGAGTCCATTGAAAAACACATTACCCACGACACGATCGAGCAGGCCTTCAGGAACGCCAAGGCCGTCGGGCTGGAGACGATCGGTTTCTTCATCATCGGCCTGCCCGGCGACACACGCGAGACGATGCAACGCACCATTGACTTCGCCTGCAAGCTAGACCCACTCATCGCCAATTTCTCCATGATGACCCCCTACCCGGGCACCAGGGTCTACGAGATTGCCAAGGGGAAAGGACGTCTTCTCATGGAAGACTGGGAGGATTATGTCTTCTTTGAGGGTCGTGCCCGTTATGAGCTGGGCGATTTGACCGCAGAGCTGCAGGAAGAGATGTGGAAGAAGGCCTATCGCCAGTTCTACCTGCGCCCGCATCGCATCCTTATGACCGTAAGCCGCAGGGACTTCTGGCTGAACTACCGTCGCACGTTCCGCGTGGCCTGGCGGGTGATCTTCCCGCGTCGGGAGAAAACCGAGTTGCGGAAGGAGCTGAAGGCCCAGGGGACAATGTTGAACGTGATGCGTGATGCGTGATCCGTGACCCCGCTAAGTCACGCTTCACGCATCGCGAATCACGCCTTAGTCACTTTGTGGAGATAGACTGTGCGAATATCGTTGATCGGCCCCAAGTGGAATCAGATGGTGAATAGCTATCCGCCGCTCGGGCTGGCGTATCTGGCGGCGATGGCCGAGCAGGATGGGCATGAGGTGCGCATCCATGACTTCGGCCTGTACCCCAGGCGCCCGGTGGAGGAGGATGTCAAAGAGATCGTTGACTACAAACCGGATCTGGTGGCCTTTACGTCCATGACGACCTCTTACCACAACGTGGAACAGACCGCGGCGCTCGTCAAGGAAGCTCTGGGGGTGCCCATTATCATCGGCGGCCCTCACGCCACCTCGTTGCCCGAATACACGTTACAAAACCCCAGTTTCGACTTTCTGGCCTATGGCGAGGGTGAATACATCTGGCAGGACTTTCTGCGCGCCTGCGAGGCCGGCGACGATCGCTGGGATCGCATCCCGGGGCTGTGGTACAAAGTGGACGGGCAGATCGTGAATGGGGGCAGCCGCCCGCCGATTGAGGACCTGGACGCGCTGCCCTTCCCCAGCCGTCACTTGTTCGACCTGGAGAAGTACCCCCTCTACGCGCCGGACGGCCGGCCTATGATCACCATGTTAACCAGCCGGGGCTGCCCCTATGCCTGCTCGTTTTGCTTTAAGGGCATCGTCGGGCGCAGTTATCACCAGCGCAGCCCGGAGAACATCGTGGCCGAACTCCGGCAAGTGATGGACCGTTATGGGATCCGCAACTTCTATTTCATTGATGACCTGTTCACCATTGACGTTCGCCGGTTGGAGGCGATCCTGGATTACTTCATCGCCCAGAACCTGGACGTGCGATGGCGTTGCCTGGCCCGGGTGGATCGGGTCACGCCAGCGCTGCTGAAGAAAATGTACCGCGCGGGCTGTCGGCAGATCCACTACGGCATCGAGTCGGGCAACCCGGAGATCCTCAAGGCCACAGCCAAGCACATCAACCTGGATCAAGTGCGTCAGGCAGTGAAGTGGACCGAGGAGGCCGGCATTTGCTCCAAGGGCTACTTCATCCTCGGCCTGCCGGGCGATACCGAAGAGACGATAGAGCAAACCATCGAATTTGCAGCCTCGCTGGACCTGACGGAGGCCATGTTCTCCATCGCCACACCGTTCCCCGGCACACGGCTGTGGGAAGAGCTAGTACGGAAGAACCCTGGCCTGGCCTTCAACGCTGACTTCACCAAGAGCTACTACTACAACTCGTACACGGCCGAGATCGCCCCGTTCATGAACGTCTCCGCCGTTGGTGATGAGGAATTGAGCGGCATGGCCCTGAAGGCGAGGCGGCGCTTCCAGGAGGCCAAGGAGAAGCGCCGGTTCATCAAGTACTTCGGGCCGCGCTGGGGGGAGGTTGCATGGAAGATGTCCAGGATCAAACCAGTGCATGGCGCGGCGCACACGGTATTAAACCTGGGGCTGTTCCCACGCTTCCGGCAATTGCAGCCGCGGCAGGAGGCAGAGATGTGGGCGTGACACGGGGATGCGGAGACACGGAGATAGGGGGACGCGGGGACGCGGAGACGATGCGATCATCGCGTCACTCTGTCACCGCGTCCCCACGTCCAGATTGGAGAAACGTAAGGGATGATTGAGATCTGCGAGCGGCGTACCCGTCGCTGGCGGCAGCACGCCTGGCAGCCCATCAAGTACCTGGCGTATGAGACGGGGCAGATCCACTGGGTGCCACCGCCCGACCGCATGTACATCGAGTCCACCAACATCTGCAACCTGCGTTGTGTGATGTGCCCCACCGGCCGCGAGGAGGTCGAGCGGCCCAAGGGGTTCATGGACTTTGAGCTGTTCAAGCGCATCGTGGACGAGATGGCGCCGTGGGTGCGGGCCACTACCTTGCACATCTGGGGCGAATCCCTGCTGCATAAGCGCATCTTCGACATGATCGCCTATTGCCGGGCCAGGGGGCTGCGCAGCGAGATCTCCACCAACGCCACGCTGCTGGACGAGCAGCGAGCGAAGGGGATCCTGGAATCGGGCCTGGATGTGATCTACCTGTGCCTGGACGGGATGCGGCCGGAGACTTACCAGTCCATCCGCGTGCGAGCCGACTACGAGCAGACGAACGAGAACATCCGCCGTTTCATCCGTATGAAGCGAGAGGGCGGCTACAGAGCGCCGTTTGTGAACCTGCAGATCATCCAGATGAAGCAAACCCAGGGTGAGATCGAGGAGTTCGTGCGAACATGGTCCATTCCAGGCGTGGATCGCGTGAACGTGAAGCCGTTTGACTCCTGGGCCGGGCAGATAGAAGAGGTAAATGAACTGCGGGCGGACGATCCTGGCAGCTTCGTCCCGCCCAAACGGTATGCTTGCCCCAATTTGTGGTATCATGTGCATATCTACTGGGATGGCAGTTTGGCCATGTGCGATCGGGACTACAACCTGTTGTTCCCGTTGGGAAACGTGAAAGACGGGGTGATGAAGGCGTGGAACGGCCCACAGATGCAGGAACTGCGCCGGTTGCACGTGACCAATCAATTAGAGCATGTAGCGCCCTGTAACACTTGTCTGGAGTGGGCCTGGTGGCGGCCCACGCCATTCTCGTCGCACGGCAATTACAACGCCGCGTTAATCGAACGGCAAAACGGGAGCATCATCGGCCCGCAAGCCGTTCCTGAAGGTGGCAGCAGTCAGTAGCATTAGATGCGAAGAGGTTTTGAGATGTTGCACAATTACCTGGTCAAGTATACGGAGATTCAGGATACATGGGGCAACTGGTCGAATGGCCCGAGGTGGTCACAGAGGGCAAGACCCTGGCAGAATGCCGGGAGAACCTGGCTGATGCTTTGCGGGAAATGATCGCCGCTTACCAACAGCTTGGGAAAGAAATCCCGACCGAGATCTGCAAGCAGGCAGAGGTCCCACCCATTTTCTAAGGGTTCTGCTCGTCACATATTGTGACCTGCAAGGAGGTTTCGCGCGATGCGCGTTCTTTTGGCCAGCCCGGAGTCTAAGGTCTGGAACTCACGCCAGCACATCCACATGGGGCTGGGGTATCTGGCCGGTGCCCTGCGGGCGGCCGGTTACCCGGTGGAAATCTATGACGCCGCTGTCGAAAGGGAGCCGCTGGCTGAGGTCATGCGGCGCGGCCGCTACGACGTCGTCGGCATCTCATCGCCCACGCCGCTGATCAAGGAAGCGTGGGAGGCAGCGCGCGTCGCCAAGTCCACCGGCGCGGTGACCATCTTGGGCGGTCCACACCTGACCCTGCAGCCGGACGAATCCATGCAGCGCCCGGAAGTAGACCTGGTGGTGCGCGGCGAAGGCGAAGATGCCATCATCGAGATCATGCAGGCGTTGGAGCTGGACGCCGGCGTGCAGGCATCCAGCACGGCCCCTCGCCTCTTCGGGCATAGGGCCTGGTCGGAGATCCTGGGGCTGTCCTACCGCCGCGCCAACGGGAACGGCGGCGAGATCGTACACAACCCGCCACGCCCGCTTCGCCCCGACCTGGACAACATCCCATTCCCCGCCCATGACCTGTTCAAGATCGAGCAATACACGAACCTGCAGCCGCTGACGGACGGTTTGATCCCGCACTCCCGCTCGTACACCCTCGTCACCAGCCGTGGGTGCCCCTTCAAGTGCACCTTCTGCTCCAAGCCCATCACCGGCGACACCTGGCGGGCGCGCTCGGTGGACAACGTCATCCAGGAGTGGCGCTGGCTGGTGCAGGATTTGAAGGCGACGGAGATCGGCATCACCGACGACCTCTGGAATCGGGACATCAAGCGAGCCAAGGATCTCTGCCGTCGCCTCATTGCCGAAGGGCTGAACACCGTACCCTGGGTCACCGTCCACGGTATGAAGGTCAACTACACGGACCTGGAGCTATTCCAGTTAATGAAGGCTGCTGGGGCCAAACGCGTCGGCTTCGGCGTGGAGTCGGGCGATCAGGAGATCCTGAACAAGGTCATCCGCAAAGGCCAGACGCTGGAGATGGTGCGCCAGACTTTCCGTGACGCCAAGGCGGCCGGCCTGCAGACGATGGGCTTCTTCATCTTCGGCATGCCGCATGAGACCGAGGAGACGATGGAGAAGACCATCCGCTTCGCCCTGGAGCTGGAGCCGGACCTGGCGCATTTCCTGATCGCCGCGCCGTATCCGGGCACCCGGCTGTGGGAGATGCTGCACGAGGAGGGGGCAGAGATCTTCTCCCACGACTGGGGTGACCTCGCCATTCAGGACGACAAGGCTCACTTCCAGATGGGGGAGATGACGGCCGAGCTGGTGGAACGCAAGTGGCACGAGGCATACCGCCGGTTTTACCTGCGACCCGGCCGGCTGATGCGCCGCCTGCTTCAGTGGGACACCTGGCGACGGGCGCCCCAACGGATCAAAGACGCCCAGCGTTTCTTCCTGAATGGGCGCAAGCAGCACGCGTCCGTGGCCTCGCCGCAAACGCCGACGTGGAGCGGCAAGGCGGCGCGGCGGTTGGGGTAGAAGTTCCCATTCACGATGTCCATTCTAAGTCTTATCCCCAGGCTCCCCGCCTACTGGCTCTTCCGGCGCTTCGGGTGGCCCCGTCTGTACCCATTCTCCATCGTGGTCAGCGTCTCCTTCCGCTGCAATTCCAGATGTCGCACGTGCGATGTGTGGCGTAAGCCGAACGACGACATGACCGTTGAGGAGTGGCGGCAGGTCTTCCATCACCTGGGTCGCGCGCCAGTGTACATCACCTTCACCGGCGGCGAGCCGTTCCTGCGGCCGGACCTGGATGACTTGGTCATTGCCGCCTACCAGGAATGCCGCCCCGCCTACATCACCATCCCCACCAACGGCCTGCTCAGCGATCGCATCGTGGAGCGGGTGGACCGCATGTGCCGGAAGGCGGCTGGCTCCGAGATCGGCATCAACCTGAGCCTGGACGGCGTCGGCGAGGAACACGATGACCTTCGCGGCGTCCCCGGCAACTGGCGGAGGGCGATGGAGACATGGCAGCGATTAAAGGAGTTGCAAAGGCGGCACCGCAACCTGGTACTGACGGTTCACACGGTCGTCTCTCGCTTTAACATCCATCGCTTCCGGAAGATTTACGAGGGGCTGCAATTCCTGAAACCGGATTCGTATATCACTGAGGTGGCCGAGGAGCGGGTGGAGCTGGACACGGTGGGGTGGGACATCACCCCTTCACCTGAGGATTACGAGCCGATCGCTGACTTCCTGAGCGAGCAGGCCCGTCGCGCGCCGGCACGCGGCATCGTCCGTATGACTCAGGCGTTCCGGGCCGAGTACTACCAACTCGCCAAACGGATCCTGCGCCAGAAAGCCCAGGTGATTGACTGTTACGCCGGCTGGGCCAGCGCCCACATCGCGCCTGACGGAGACGTCTGGTCATGTTGTATCCGGGCGGAGCCAGCCGGCAACCTGCGCCAAACGGGCTACGACCTCGCGCCGATCTGGTTTGGTGAGGAAATGACATGGCTGCGCCGCTCCATCGCCAACAGAGAGTGCGCGTGTCCGATGGCTAATGCCTCTTACGCCAACATGCTTTTGCACCCACCCACGCTAGTGAAGGTGGCGTCAGAGGTGTTGAAGTGAGGGATGAGCCTGCCCTGAGCCGCTGGGCAGGCCAGGGTAACGAGGCATCTGGCATCCTGTCACCCCGCCCAGGCAGACAGTACTTCGTCCCACAAGAAATACGATCTGTCCCGTATGATGCTCTGCTGATGGGGCTCTAGCCCGGCCTTGCGTAACAGGGTAACCCGGCGCCCGGCGCGGCCGACGTCCTCCTCGCCCATCATCGCTGAGGCCTCAATGACCAGCAACGCGTTTTCGCCCTGGAAGCGTATGGGAGGCTGGCCGCGCATAACCACGTCAGCCAATATCACGTCGTGGAATTCGTCAGGCGAGGTTTGTACCCCGATACGGTTCTGCGTCTCGAGCAGCGTGTCGAGCCATTGGGTCATCGCATCCAGGCGCTGTTCCATCCATTGTTGTGCCTCAGTCAGCTCCTCCAATCGCCGCTCGGTGCGCCGTTGCGCCTCCTCCAACTCATCTACCCGCGCTGCTAGTGCCCTCAGTCGCCGCTCGGCGTACTGCTGGACCTCGGCCGGATCACGCACGTTTTCCGGCAGCGCCAGCCCTTCGTCCGATAGCATCAAGCGCCGTAACTCAGCCCGCCATTCCGGATGCTCTGCCAGAAGCTGCACCAGGTCACGATAACTCTGCACAGTAAAAGCCATATGCTCCCTCCCCCATCAACAGTCAACGGTCCCCATCCTGTGCCGCGTCGTCAGTTTTCTATAAGTATAACCGACGTTCACCTGATCAGCAAGCGATGTTGAACGAGGCAGCAGAGCTTTCCCATTTTCCTCTGATGCGGTAGTTAGAAACTGCACCGACACAAAGCGAAGCCGCCCTCCGGCGACAGCTCAGTTGCCTCTCCCTTACAACCAGGCCATGCTCTCCCGCCGGGCGAGGCCAGAGCAGATGTTAATCGAGTGGGCAGGTTGACAACAAGAGGCCCGGGGCCAGCAACCCCGGGCCTTTTTTCATCCGTCCACCTTACCCACGATGGTAGTACACCTCCCACCCCAGGTACTTGCCTAACGCCTCAGCTACCGAATCAGCTACGCGCGCCTGGTTGATAGCCACGTGGTGCTCGAAGCCCTTCTCGCAAATGTGGCGCAGCAACCCCTGGAAGTTGGGGATCTCCACCACGCCGTAGCCACCGAAGGTGAGCAGTGGATCATCGGTGAGCACGCCCTCGCCTGTATAGGCGGCGATGACGCCGCACTCATCTTCCGTGGAAACGCGACAGTAGGTGAACGGCTCGGCCTTGATGCGGCCAACGACGGTGCCGTACGTGTTCTCCTTGCCCACGGTGCCGGCGATGATCTCCTGATAGTCCATCACCGGGATATCGGTGAACACCTGCTTGGGCAGGTTTGAGCAATGGAAGATCACACCCTTGTTGGGGTCGTCACCGTAGTTGTTGTTCCAATCCACCAGCGCGCTGGGCTTGCCGGAGGCCAGTTGCAGAGCGTACATGCCAACCACGCCGGCGATATCAGTTTCGCAGGCGCTGGGGAGCAGGGTGTTGCTCAGCATGCTCATGATGGCACACGGCACTACGCCAAAGAACTCTTCCATAGAGGTCCAGCATTGCACGGCGGTGGCCTGGAGCCGGTTATCCTCCATCCACCGTTGCATCACGACCCCCAGCTTGGCCATCTTGTTCAACGCGGCTTCCGGCACGTTGGTGGTGGGTACGTAGGCTTGAATTTCCTCTCGCTTCGCTTTCACAGCCGGATCATTGTCTTTCAACCGGTTGATACGCCCGAACAGCTCGGACAGGTCCAGCGTCTCCACGCTGATTCCGGCCCGCTCGAACAGCTTCTCGCTGTAGCGTACGGTATTGAACGCGGCCGGGCGGGCACCCAACGCTCCCAGCCGGGCCCCGCGCAGCCCCTTGACCACGCGGCACGTCCCCACGAACGTGCGCAGGTCTTTGCGAAAGCTCTCTGATTGGGGATCCACTGTGTGCAACGTGGTCAGGCTGAAGGGAATGCCGTATTGCTTCAGGTTGTTGCAGACTGACATCTTGCCGCAGAAGGAATCCCGGCGGTGCTCCACCGTCATGCGGCCGGCTTCGTCGGGGAAGGCGTGGATCAGTACCGGCACGTTCAGCCCAGACCAGCGCAGCGTGTTGGCCACCGCCCGTTCATCGCCAAAGTTGGGCAGGGTGACCAGCACACCATCAATCTCATCGGCGTGCTGCTTGAACAGGGCAGCGCACTTTTCCGCGTCCTGCAGGCTCTCCACGCTGCCAAACTCGGTGTCTTCGGGAGACAGGAGAACCGCTTTGATCCCCTCCTCCTCCAGGACTTTCAGGATCGTCTCGCGTCCCGTTTTGCACAGGTGGCTGGGGAAAAAGCCACGATTGCCAACGATCACTCCTAAAGTTGATTGCTTCATCGTACAGCGCTCCTTTCTTAAGAGATAGGATCAGGAGATAGAGATTGGGTTGAGAGCAGGTGAGCTGATGGCAGGAGTATAGCCGTTTCCGGCTGGTTAGGCAAGGACGCAAAGAAAGCGTGGTTTCGGCAATGAAGCCCCTGTTGGTTTCGAGCGGCATTATGTTATAATATCTGCATGTTGGACCATCTACCCAACTGCGAGGCGGCACGTCGCGCATCAGCGTTTCGATAGTAAAAGGCGATCAAGTTATGGAAACTCTTCTGAACTTGCTTGAGACAGTGATTAGCACGGCCAATTTTCCGGAGCATGGAGTACTGGCGGGCGATCTGGGCACCATCGTCGAGATTTACACTACTCCCACACTGGCTTACGAGGTCGAGTTCGTCAACCCCGATGGCTCGACGCGCGCGTTGTTGACGCTAGCTCCTTCCCAGGTACGCCGATTGTCGCCCGATGACGTGCTGACCACGCGCCAGCTCCCGTTAGCCGTTTAACGAGAGCGTGCGCCGCCCTCGACCCAAAGGGTTTCCGGAAGCCCCTTCGGGTCTATCCCTTTTTGCACCCAACACCTCACCAGCGGCACCTGGAAACGATAGCTGCGTTCTATCACAGGTACTCCACATGACCAGCCATCTCCTCAGGCGTTAGTACTTCGTAGATCAAGATCAAGCTACGGATGATCTCCCCGATGGAGCGCGCCCCCATGTGGCAATAAGCGATCCCTGGGTGATCCTGGTTCTGACTGGCATAACGCAAGAAATCCGCGTCATGGGTCACGACCACGCGCTTTTCACGCCGGATAAACTCCAGATGGCCCGGATCGTCACTGGTACGCAAGTTGACTTCTACTGTCGTCGTGACATTAATGTCAAGCCGACGCAGCGCTCTGGCAATATCCGGGTCTACATGTTCGTCGAGGTGAAACCGGATGCGGTCAGCCAACGTACAGCCCTTTGAGTTTTGCCTGAAGTGGGGAAGGATGATCGCGGCGGAACGTTTCTGCGAAGCTTTGGTCGGCCGCGATGCTTTCGTCTATCTCCGCGCGATGATCATAGTAATAGGCCATTGCGGCATACACATCGGCCAATTCTAACTCATACCTGCCAGCGATTTCTTCGAGTGATTGCCCCATGCGTAAGTGCATGATGGCAATGTCGGCGACTGTGATCCGCGTGCCAGCAATACGCGGCCGCCCGCCGCGCACGTCAGATGTGATCTCGATATGCTGATCCAAAACGGTCTCCATGTTTGCCTTCCTTTCCAAGTATTTCCCGGTCTTTGCCTGACAAGTGTAATACAAGACGAATTAGCCGGCAACGGAAGCTTCTGGTTGCTGTCTACGCGTCCCCCCGAGTTTCCTCAATCAAGCTCCGCAGCACGCGCAGGTTCTCAATATCCTCGCTCATATCCTTCCCCTTCGGCGTCTCGATCAGCATGGGCAGGCCATCGAACTGGGGATCGTTGAGGAGCCGACGAAAAGTATCCAGGCCAACAACCCCCTGGCCGATGTGCGTATGTCGGTCCACCCGGCTGCCCACATCCTTCTTGCTGTCGTTGACGTGGAAGCACTTGACCAGTTTGATACCCAGCACCTGGTCGAACTGCTCCCACACCGCCGCGTAGGCATCGGGCGTGCGGAACTCGTACCCGGCCGCCAGCGCGTGGGCCGTATCGAAACAAATCGCCACCCGGCTGGGATCATCCACCGTGTGACGGATAGCGGCCAGTTGCTCGAAGGTGTAGCCCAACGTGCTGCCCTGGCCGGCCGTGATCTCCAGCAGCGTCAACGCCCGGAACTCCGGCGTGGCAGCGTGCGCCCGATCCAGCGCCCGGGCGATGCGATCTAGCCCGATCTCCTCGCCTGCCCCCATGTGGGCGCCAGGGTGCATGACGACTCCCAACACCCCCAGCGCCTCCGCCCGCGCCAGCTCGTCAATGAACGCCTTAAGAGACCTCTCCCACAGCGCGTCGTCGGGCGAGGCCAGGTTGATCAGGTACGCGTCGTGAGCAAGCACGAGTTCGATGCTGGTCTCTTGCTGCCGTCGCCGGAAGCGTTCGATCTCGGCTAGCTCCAGCGGCTTCGCCTCCCACTGGTTCTGGTTCTTGGTGAAGATCTGCATGGCCTGGCAGCCGAGCTGTTGGCCGCGATCGAAGGCCTGGCTGACGCCGCCGGCGATGGACACGTGCGCGCCTAACCGTCCAGGCATGGTGATCTCCTCTGTCTCTTCCTCCCTACGATCGGCTTTCAGCTTGTTGATGGCCGGTGGCTGACTGCTGATGGCTGATCGCTGATCGCTGACGGCTATTTTCAGGCCAGGGTGAACTGTTCCACGCCGGCCGCGCGATCTTCGAAGCGGGCGAGCACGAACAGAAGCGACGAAAGCCGGTTCAGGTAGCGCAGCGGGTCATTGTTGCGCAGCTTGCCCTCGTGATACAGGCGCGCCACGTGCCGCTCGGCCCGGCGGGCCACCGTGCGCGCCACGTCCAGCATGGCGCCCCCCTGACTGTCGCCCGGCAGGATGAAAGTGGGGGGAAGCTCCACCTCTGCCCCCAGCGCATCGGTCTGCATCTCTACCCACTCGATGCGCTCCGCTGTCAGCCAGGGCGGTCGCGTAGCCGCCTCAGGCACCGTAGCCAGGTCCGCCATCAGGGCGTAAAGGTCACGCTGCACCTCGCGGATGAGCTCAACCGTGCGCGGCGAGCGTGCCAGCGTCTTCGCCACCCCCAACAGCGATGTGGTTTCGTCCACCGTCCCATAGGCGACGGGGCGCAGATCATATTTGGGCACGCGATCCCGCCCCAGCACGCTCGTGCAGCCGTCATCGCCTTCACGAGTGTAAAACCTGGATTTGCTCATCTCACGCATCACGTTTTATTTCTTAAATGACTCCCAATTGCTTGCCCACCTTTTCAAAGATGCTGAGCACCTGGTCAAGTTGCTCATCGGTGTGGGTGGCCATGTAGCTGGTGCGCAGCAATTGCTGTTTGGGCGGGACAGCCGGGGAAATCACCGGATTGACAAACACCCCCGCATCAAACAGGCACCGCCACATCGCAAAAGTCAGCATATCGTCACCGATGATGACGGGTATGACAGGGGTCTGGCTATTCCCCGTGTTGAACCCCAAGCTGGTAAGCCCCTCTTTCATCTTGCGAGCGTTTTGAGCCAGGCGTTCGACGCGTTCCGGTTCGCTGCGCATGACGTCCAACGCGGCCAGGCAGGCGGCAATGTTAGATGGCGGCATACTCGCGCTGAAGATCATAGGGCGGGCATGATGCTTGATGTAGTGGATGACTGGCTCATCGCCAGCGATGAACCCCCCCAGCGAGGCAAACGATTTAGAGAACGTGCACATGATCAGGTCAACCTGATCGGTCACGCCGAAATGCGCCGACGTACCACGCCCGCCCCCCAGTACTCCAATGGAGTGTGCATCATCCACCATCAGACGGGCATCGTACTTCTGGCAGAGCGCGACGATCTCCGGCAAGGGGGCAATATCTCCCCCCATGCTGAACACGCCATCTACGATCACCAGCTTACCCGCTCCCGCCGGTATGGACTGAAGCACACGTTCCAGGTCGGCCATGTCGTTATGGCGAAAACGCTTCATCTCGCCGAGAGCGAGACGGCAGCCGTCCACGATGCTAGCGTGATCATCACGGTCCAGGATGACGAAGTCGCCACGCCCGACCAGGCTGGAGATCGTGCCCAGGTTGGTTTGATAGCCGGTGCTGAACACCAGCGTCGCCTCTTTGCCCACGAACTCTGCCAGCTCTGCCTCTAAACGCTCATGCAAGGCCAACGTGCCGTTCAGGAAGCGAGAACCCGTGCAACTGGTGCCGTAGCGACGCACAGCCTCGATGGCTGCCTCGCGCACTTTAGGGTGGGTCGTCAGCCCTAAGTAGTTATTAGAGCCGCACATGATCAGCTTGTGGCCTTTATATTCAGCCACTGTTCCTTCGGTCTCGTCCAACGGGATAAAATAGGGGTAATACCCCTGGGCAATGGCTTCCTTCGCTTCGGTGAATTCAAAGCATTTCTGAAACAGGTTTGCCACCGTTCTCCTCCTCATCTGCAGGACTATGATCTTGCCAGACGGAATAACTCGCTTTGATAGGCTGAACTGCTCAGCCTCCCACAGCTTCGCAACCCATAGAAGAGTCTAGTCCCTGTTGCCTGGAGTATACATCGGTAGCGGCAGACGTCAAGGTGATTCATCGGGGGTAATGGGTAACGAGGCAACAAGTAACGAGTAATGAGGGACAGAAGCCCTCGTTGCCTCATTACTCGTTGCCTCGTCCCTCGTTGCCTTCTCCCCTTGTTGCCGCTGCCAGCAGTGCCAGCGCCAGCTCTTTGGGATTAACTGGCGGGGCTTCGTCCAGGACGGGGCCGATGCAGGCCGGACAGCCAGCCGCGCAGCCGCAGCGGGTGATCACCTCTTGGCTGGCTACCAGCAGGTCAGGGATGATCTCGAACAGACGTTGAGCGAAGCCGATGCCGGCCGGCACCCGGTCGTACAACGTGATAGTGGGCTGCCCGGTGTAAGGCGACCGCGCCTCGGTCACCACCCCCAGATCACGAGGGTCACACATCAGGTGAAGGGAGGCCACATTGGACAGGACATACGCCAGGCCGCTCAACCCGGTGCGGGTTCGCACACTGGCCTCCGCTCGGCGGTGACACATGGGACAGAGGGTGACCAGGTTCTCCAGGCGGTTGGCCTCCTCGTACACCCTGGACATATCTACCGGACCGCTCAAGCCAGGTTGACCGCCTCGGCTTATTTCCAGAAGGAAGGCGCGCAGCGGCCGGATATGATGGACGTCATGCTGGCGCCCATCCCGCTCCGGCGCACCACACTGCACGCAGCGAAAGCCATCCCGCTCGCGGGCATGGCGGCGCTGCATCTCCCAGTCCGGGCCGTAGTCCAGGGGATCTCCAAACCACTGCCCGGCCGCTCGCAACCTCTCCAGCGTCTCCTCAGGGAAGCTCAGCCAGAAGGCCGTGGTCAGCATCTCCTGCTCGGGCAGGTTGATCTCCCCCCAGCCCAGGTTCTCGTGCGTGTAGCGCTTTACCTTCCGGTAACCCATCGCCCGGGCGATGACGGAGATCTCGCCGTGGGCGCGATGCGCGCCTCCCTGGCCCCCCTCAGCGTACACCTCTCGAACCTGAACGGTTTCGGCGATGCTGGCCTCGGTGTAGTAGTCCACGTCCATCGCCCGCACCCAGGCCTGACTGTTCTCCCAATCCAACCGCTCAACCAGATAGCTCTGGCCTTCGTGCAAGTAGATGGCGCCTTCGTGCAGCAGCAGGGGGACGCTGAACCGGTCTATCTCACCGATGGGCTGCGCAAGCGCTCCCTCCTCCTGAGCCAGGATAACGAACCGGTCGGGCGAGGCGGTGCGCAGCGAGACCGCCTCGGCGGGGTAGGCCTGGCTGATCCAGTGCCATGAGTCAGGGCCAGGGTAGAGCACCCCTTCTTCGGCCAGATATTCCAGGATCGGCGTCACATCCTCGACGCTGCCGAAGGGCTCGCCGTGGCGGAAGGGGAGCTCGAAGGCCGCACAGCGGACGTGGCTGGTGAGGATAAAGAGGTTGTCGGGGTGGATCAACGCCTGCTCAGGGTCGCGGTCGAAGAGAAATTGGGGGTGAGCGGCGATGTACTGGTCCAGCACGCCTGCGCCGGCGACCAGCACGGCCAGGGAGACGTCGCTGCGGCGGCCGGCGCGACCGGCCTGTTGCCGGGTGGAGGCGATGGTGCCCGGATAGCCGGTCAGCACCGCCGCGCCGAGCTGGCCGACGTCAATCCCTAGCTCCAGCGCGTTGGTGGCGACCACGGCGCGCACACTCCCGTCGCGTAGCCCGCGCTCGATCTCGCGCCGTTGCGTGGGCAGGTAGCCGCCGCGGTAGCCGCGCACGGCCTCCCGGGGCAACCCTTGCTGGCTGGCCGCGTCGCGCAGGTACGTGAGCAGCACCTCGGTGGTCAGCCGCGCCCGCGCGAAGACGATAGTTTGGACGTCATGCTGCAAGAGGCGGCCGGCGATGTGCTGGGCCTCCAGCAGCGAGCTGCGGCGCATACCCAGCTCGGCGTTGACCAGGGGCGGGTTGTAGATGATAAAGTGTCTCTCACCGCGGGGGGAGCCATCTTGATCAATCAGCGTGATAGGGGCCTCGATGAGGCGGGTGGCCAGCTCGGCCGGGTTGGCGATGGTGGCAGAGGTGCAAATGAAGCGGGGATCACTGCCGTAGAATCGGCAGATGCGGCGCAGGCGACGCAGGACGTTGGCCATGTGGGAGCCGAACACGCCACGATAGGTGTGCAGCTCGTCAATGACCACGTAACGCAACCGCTCGAAGAAGCGATCCCAACGGGTGTGGTAGGGCAGGATGCCGGTGTGCAGCATGTCCGGGTTGCTCAACACCAGGCGAGCCGTGCGACGGATGGCGGAACGTTGGGCACGGGGCGTGTCCCCATCGTACGCGGCAACCCACTCCGGCGGCAGGTCCAATGCGTCCAGGAGCATGGCCAGCTCGGCCAGTTGATCGTGGGCCAGGGCCTTGGTGGGGAACAGGTACAGCGCACAGGTCGCGAAGTCCTGGAGCAGGCGAGTCAGGATGGGCAGGTTATAGCACAGCGTCTTGCCCGAGGCGGTAGGGGTGACCACCACGACGTGCTGGCCCTGGTCGAGCGCGGACCGCGCGGCCGCCTGGTGGGTGTAAAGCTGGCGAACCCCCCGCCTATACAGCACGTCGCGCAGGCGGGCGTCGAGGGCCTCTGGCAGGGGGACGTATTCGCCCGGCCAGGACGGCGAACGATGCCAAGCGACCACGTTGCGCATGAACTGCGGGTCCAACTGCAGCGCATGGAGGGCTTGGGAAACGGACATCGGATGGCTCCTGGGCGGTGAGCGCCACCGTTAACCGGGCACGGCGCGATCACCAGCTTGGTGCGTACACGAGAGCAGCAGCGAGGAGCATGCCACCGTAAGGCGCCCCGGCAAATAATCAGCTTGATGAGGAGTTGCTGGGTTCATTGCCACCTGGCGATACTGGAGGTTGCTCGTCCGTTGAAAGAGCTTCTTCGTCCGTGTTACCGGCCGTCTGACGTGTTGCGCGCTTGGACCAGTAAGCGAGAGCCTCGTCGGGATCGAAGTAAGTCACCTTGTCTTGTAGCACACACCCGCGCTGGCCCGGTCGGCACTCCCTGCGAAGTCGCTGACAGAACCACCTGACCTCATATGGACAGCTCCAGCCCATAGCCAAACTACCTTTCCTGATCAATATACCCTATCCTACTTCGTTCGTCAACACCGACACCCTCCTGTCATGACCAGCCCCATTGCGCGAGCGCCAATCTTACAGTATAATGTCTGCGTCATTGTCTAGTATGTTTCATACGGATAATGGGTGCTCAACTCAATTGAGTCGTGTTATGAAACAGGCTGGTTACTGGAAAACGCCTTTTGCTTACCCATCTGTGTACGGGAGCCCGCTGATGTCTAATTCTCTTATGTTGGTGCGTAGCCTGATCCACCTGGTTGTTCTCCTGGGGTTGCTCCTGCAGCCAGTGGCAACCATCGCCCAGGCCCCTGAGCCCGCTGCAACCCCTCGACCTGTCTACCTGCCTTGGATTCAAGGGACTGGTAACCGGGCGTCCCTGAT
>DAOUAJ010000163.1:0-6230 GCA_034433615.1 Anaerolineae bacterium
GTCGCCGGGCGGGGCGGGGGTGAGGGTCGTGTTGCGCAACTGGTACTCGTACCACCATTGGAAGCTGCTGGCGTCGAAGGGGTGGCCATCGGACCACTTCAGGCCCTTGCGCAGATGGAAGGTCCACTCGCTGGCGTCTTCGTTAATCTCCCACGACTCCACCAGGTTAGCGCGCACGCTCAGGTCGCTGTTATACCAGGTCAGACTCTCGTTCTGCACCTTGGTGGGGCCCCAACGGTCAGAAACGCCTTTGAAGGCACGACGCATGGTGCCGCCGTATTTGCCGGTCATCTCCATCACCGGGCAGACAGTAGGGTTTACAGGCAGCCGCTCGTCCACCGGCGGCAACTTCCCCTGCTTCACTAACTCGGCCAGCATAGGAGCTTCCTTGTACTTTGAAGGCGGCGCGGCTGGTGCCGCGGGTGCTGGGGTCGGTGTGGCGGGCGCCACGGGTGCCGGGGTTGGAGTAGGCGCTGGTGCTGGCGTTCCCGGCGCGCACGCAGCAGATACAGCTCCTGCCGTCACGATGGCGGACAGGCGCAGAAACTCTCGGCGGGTGATCTCTCGCTTGCTCATCTTCTTCCTCCCTAAAAAGATGCATGAGCGACCCTCTACTGGGTCAAGAAACCGCTAGCTGATGACCTGATGCCCGACCGACTCATTTGTGATGGTCCGTTACACCACCTCCTTCCTGGTGTCATACTTTGCCGGCGAGTGCCATCTACCCTCTCATACCACGGCGGCAGCAGGCCCCAACACCCCTTCCAACCTCAGCTCGTCTCCGCGGTGGCAGCTTACAAAATGGTCCGGTGCGATCTCCCGCAAAGTGGGCTCTTCCCGCTCACAACGGTCCACCTTGTAGCGGCAGCGGGGATGGAAATAGCACCCACTGGGCGGATTGGCGGGGTCGGCCACTTCTCCGGGCAGGACGATCGGCTCCGTGCGCATGCGGGGATCAGGCTTGGGGACGGCAGAAAGGAGCGCTTCAGTGTAGGGGTGCCGGGGGTTGATGAAGAGCTCCTCGGTGACAGCACTTTCCACCAGTTTGCCCACGTACATCACTGCCACACGGTCGCTGATATGTTCGATCACGCTCAGATCATGGGCGATGAACAGATAAGTGAGGCCGAATTCCTGCTGCAAATCCTGGAGTAAGTTAAGGATTTGGGCCTGCACGGAGACGTCCAACGCCGAAACCGGTTCGTCGCAGACGACGAACTGGGGGTTCAGGGCCAGCGCGCGCGCGATGCCAATGCGTTGACGCTGACCACCGCTGAAGGCATGGGGATAACGGCTCATGTACTCAGGACGCAGCCCCACCACTCTCAACAGCTTTGCCACCCGATCTTTTAACTCACTTCCCTGGGCGATGCCGTGTACCAAAAGGGGCTCTCCCACGATTTGCAGGAGTGTCATGCGCGGATTGAGGGAAGAATAGGGGTCCTGGAAGATCATTTGCATGTTCCGGCGCAGCTTTTTGAGCTGTTGCTTGTCCAGATCGGGGATGCTCACTCGCCCCATATCGCGGTCTACGAACCACACTTCCCCCGAGGTTGGATCGAGGGCGCGCAGGATCACGCGTCCGGTCGTCGTCTTCCCGCACCCGCTTTCCCCGACCAATCCCAGAGTTTCTCCCTCCCGGACGAAGAAGCTCACCCCGTCCACCGCCTTGACGTATCCTACCGTCCTCGATAAGAAGCCACGCTGGATAGGGAAGTGCTTCTTCAAGTCCTTTACCTCAAGCAACAACTGGTCACTTACCACATGATCGGCCATCTTCTTCCCTCAGATTGGTCAGATAATCAGCAGATGGGCACCGTATGCCGCGCCCAGCAGCAATAGCTCAGCCACAAATACTCTGGCCACCCGCATGGTCGGCCGCTGTCGCCGGAACACCCTGCGGAAGTAACTTTCGGAAGCCACCACAAAGATCAGTAACATGAGGCCCAGGATGACCGCCCCAAACCTGTCTACAGCCCGCAGTTGCCAGGGCGACACTCTGAGTTTGAAGCCAAGATCCAGCAGGGCGCGCCACATCCAATAGCCCGTGTAAGCCGCGATGGCCGCAGACACCAGCCACAGCACATATCCCAAGAGCACCAGGAGAACGGTCCGCATTCTGGCATCTATCCGAAAAGCGCGAACCTGGTTCCCACGCCTGGGGTCTGATGGCCTGGGAACCGTCTCCGTTGATTTTTCGGATAGACGCTTATCGGATGAGCTCATCGTCTGTTTGCACTACGGAGCTGAAGCGCGCACGACCAGCTCAGGGGCAACCTTCACCACACCCGGTTCGGCCTTGTCGGCCAGCAGTGCCAGCAGCATCTCCGACACCAGTTGCCCCAGGCGATACTTGGGCACATGCACAGTCGTCAATGCTGGCATCACCAGCGAAGCTAGAGGGATGTCATCATATCCCACTACTGCGATGTCTTCGGGGACACGGCGACCGACGGCTGCACAAGCCTGCAGTGCGCCCACAGCGACCAGGTCGTTATAAGCAAAGATGGCGGTGACCCCTGGATGATGAGCCAGCAGCCGGGTAGCTGCCTCGTAGCCGCCTTCCACGCGCGGTGCGGTGGCAATCACCAGATCAGGATCAAACGGCAGACCGGCTGCGGACAACGCCTCCCGATAGCCCTGTAACCGCTGCTGGCCGCTATAGGAGGTTGTTGGCCCACTCAGCAAGGCGATGGAACGATGCCCACCAGCCAGCAGATGGGCCATTGCCTGACGAGCGCCACGCACATCGTCTATCATCACTGTGCCCACCCTGGCGGTCTTCAGCGTGCGGTTGACCAGCACCATGGGAGGCATTTTGGCTGCAATTGCGCTTAACTCTGCCTCGTTTAATCGGGAACTGCACAGTATGATGCCATCCACCTGCTTGGCAGCCAGAGAGTTCAGCATCGAGCGTTCCCGTGCCGGATTTTCATCTGTGTTGCATAAGAAGACCTGATAGTCATGAGTACAGGCCAGGTCTTCTACACCGCGAGCAATCTCAGGGAAGAAAGGGTTAGCAATATCGGGCACTACCAATCCCAGGGTTGCTGTACGGTGCGTCGTCAGACTACGGGCGATGTAGTTGGGGTGATAACCTAGCTCATCAATGAGTTGTAAAATGCGGGTACGAGTGTCAGGACTGATTTCCCCCTTGTTGTTGATCGCTCGTGAGACCGTCTGTGGGGAGACGCCGGCGGCGCGGGCTACGTCGCGGATGGTGATGCGACCTTTCATGACTTACCCCTGAGACCGATAGCGTTCACGTGATCGGTAACGCCATTATAGCAGAGCAGAATGGGGATTGTCAAGAGTGTTCTCTGAGGGTCTGAGGGGATAAAGCAACAAGTCTCTGGTAAGGATAAAATTGATCGGAATTGAGCTTACACCTCGACATTTGGACTATCTGATATGATCAGAGCATTCGTCCAAGAGGTGATTGAGATGAGTCAACAGCAGTACGGCCTGTTGACCGAACAGGCCGTCTTGAAAGCGTTGAGCCGGGTCCAGGAGCCAGAGTTGCACCGGGATCTGGTCAGCCTGAACATGATTCGGGACATTCGCATTGACGAAGGGGCCGTCAGCTTTACGATCGTGTTGACTACTCCGGCCTGTCCGCTGCGCACGCAGATCGAGCACGAGGCCCGCGCCGCGGTGATGGCGTTGCCGGGGGTGAAGCAGGTGAACGTGCAGTTGGACGCCAACGTGCGTTCGGACCAGCGCATCACAGGCCAGCTTCAGATTCCCATCAAGAACATCCTGGCTGTGGCCTCGGGCAAGGGCGGCGTGGGCAAGACCACCGTGGCGGTGAACCTGGCTGTGGCCCTGGCCCAGCTCGGGGCCCGCACCGGCATTCTGGACGCCGACATCTACGGCCCCAATGTGCCGATCATGATGGGGCTCTCAAAGCTGCCACCTAACCGTGACGGCAAGTTGGTGCCACCCAAGGCTTACGGGGTTGAGGTGATGTCCATGGGCTTCCTGATCCCAAAGGATCAGGCGGTGATCTGGCGCGGCCCCATGCTGCACTCGGCGATCCGGCAACTGTTCACCGACGTAGCTTGGGGAGACCTGGACTATCTGGTGGTGGACCTGCCGCCCGGTACGGGTGATGCTCAGTTATCGCTGGCGCAGTCGGTGCCGGTCACCGGCGGCATCATCGTGACTCAGCCGCAGGAGGTCGCCCTGGCGGATGCGCGCCGGGGAATCACCGCCTTTCAACGGTTGAACGTGCCCATCCTGGGCATCGTCGAAAACATGGCCGGCCCGATCTTCGGCGAGGGAGGGGGCGAGGCAGCCGCCCGCGAGCTGGGCGTGCCCTTCCTGGGGCGAATTTACTTGGACGCGGAGATCCGCAAGGGGAGCGATGCCGGGCAGCCCATCGTCGCTTTCGCCCTGGAGTCGGAGTCGGCCCGGACCTTTCGCAAGCTGGCCGAAACGGTCGCCGCTCGCGTAAGCGTGATGTCCTTCATAAACTAGCAAACCCGAAGGGTCTCCGAGACCCTTCGGGTTTAGTGTCGCTCTGGCAAGCTTCCACTGCGAAAGGATAGCAGCCGAGGCGGTAAATCAGAATCAGGCGGACGAGCATTCGTCCGCCTGATTCTGTCCTTTCGTCCGTATTGGACAGACCGGATCATCTGACGTATCATGAGCGTGCTGCGAACCTGAAGACCCATTTCGAGGCCAAGCCGATGACCTCATTGCTGCAACAGATCATTCCCGGGCAGCAGGTGACGGGACCCGAGCTGCCCGATTATGACGAGCTGCAGGGGTGTATTCGGTGTGGGCGGTGCCTGCCCGTATGTCCGACGTATCAGGAAACGACGCTGGAGATGTTTTCGCCGCGCGGCCGGCTGGCATTGCTGCGGGCCGTTGAAGATGCCCGGCTCGAATTCACCGAGAGGGTGGCTGAGCACCTGTACCATTGCCTGGATTGTCGCGCCTGCAACACCGTCTGCCCGCCCGGCGTCCCCATCGGGGAGTTGATTTTGCAGGGACGGGCTGCCTATGTGGAGCAAGCAGGGCGACCGTGGTGGGCACGCGTTGCGCTCGATCGCTTTCTGACCTCGGCGCAGGCGATGGAGCCGCTCATGAAACTGGCGCGGCTCTACCAGCGGTTCGGGGCGTCCCGGCTGGTGCGCCCCATCCTGCGCGCTCTCAAAGATCGTCATTCCCTTTTCAACACGCTGCATCACATGGAGGGGCTGCTGCCCCAACTGCCCTCTTGGCCATTGCACAGTTGGCTGGCGGAGGTCACCCCGGCCCGCGGCGAGCGCCGGTATCGCGTCGGCTTTTTCCTGGGCTGCATGATGAGCCAGGTCCTGGCAGATGTCAGCCAGGCTACGGTGAACGTCCTCACGCGCAACGGCTGCGAGGTGGTCACGCCGCGCGGGCAGATGTGCTGCGGCGCGCCCCACGACGATCAGGGGAACAAGCGTCTGGCTCGCGAGCTGGCCCGCTGCAACATCGAGCTGTTTGAGCGGTACAGTGATCTGGACGTGATCGTGGCCGATTGCGCAGCCTGCGCTGGCATGCTCAAGGAGTATCCGCACCTGCTGCACGATGATCCGGCCTACTATTCGCGGGCCCTGGCGATGGCCCGGCGCACGTGCGAGGTCAGCGAGTGGCTGGCGGCGATCATGGACGATTCCGTCCCGATGGCACCGACCAACCACATAGTTACCTATCACGAGCCATGCCATCTGGCGAATGTGCAGGGGATCCGTCATCAGCCGGTCAAGGTGCTGAACCGCATCCCATGCTTGAAATTAAAGCCGCTACCCGACAGCACCCGATGCTGCGGGAGCGCCGGCATCTATAATCTGACCCATCCCAGGATGGCAGATCAGTTGCTGAAGGACAAAATCAGCAAGATCGCCAGCACCGGCGCGGACACGGTCGTCACCAGCAACCCCGGCTGTCTCCTGCAACTGCGGATGGGCATGCGCGAATATGGCACACCTGTGGAAGTGCGGCATTTGACCGAGCTGTTAGACGAAGCGTATCGAAGAGCAGAAATGGGAAGTATAAATCGAGGCTCATGTCCAGGGCTAGTGCAAGTGCTTGCCTCGCCATCTGGCGATCCATCGCCGGACCCCCACAGCGCTCCGTGAACGGGGCTGAACTTTCAGATGCTGCCGTAACCGTCAAGGCCCCCTCACCCCCTGGCCCCCGCTCCCCCGCTGTACGGGGGAGCGGGGGCATCCTGGGGAACGGGGTTGGTGCGGCGG
>DAOUAJ010000164.1:0-6396 GCA_034433615.1 Anaerolineae bacterium
TGACGTGGAAGCACTGGCCGGGATGTTGTCCCCGGGCGGCGAAGTGGCGACGGCTTTCCCCGGTTACGAGTACCGCCCCCAGCAGGTGGAGATGCTGACTGCCGTCGCTCGCGCTTTCAACGAGGGGTATCACCTGATGGTGGAAGCCGGCACCGGTACCGGCAAGTCGCTCGCCTACCTGTTACCTGCTATCCGCTTCGCTCTAGACAACCGGGAGCGGGTCGTCGTCTCTACCAACACCATCAACCTGCAAGAACAGCTCTTCCACAAAGACTTGCCCGATCTCCAACGCATCCTGGGCGAGAATGTCCGCTGCACATTGTTGAAGGGGCGCAGCAACTACTTATGTCCTCGCCGCTTCGAGGCGTTGTGTCGGGCGCCTGATCTGACGACGGCCGAGATGGACGTGATCGCCCGCACGCTGACCTGGCTGCCGACCACCACAACGGGAGACCAGATGGAGCTATTCCTCCCCTCCCCTACCGACCGCGTCGTCTGGAACCAGATCGCCAGCGAGCCGGGCAGTTGCACCGCCGAACGGTGCCTGCGTGAGCAGAAAGGCCGCTGCTACTTTTACCAGGCTCATCAGCAAGCCCAGAACGCTCACATTATCATCGTCAACCACGCGCTGCTGCTGTCGGACATTGCCGCTGAGAACCGCGTCCTGCCCGAATACACGCACCTGATCGTGGACGAGGCTCACCACCTGGAAGAGGCCGCCACCCAGCAACTCGGCTTCACCGCCAGTGCCGAGAGCACAGCCCAACTGCTGGAGATGCTCCACTCATCCGGCCACCGTCCTGGCCTGCTGGAGGAGGTGATCCTGCGCCTGCGTTCCGCCGTTGAGCCCGATATTCTGGCGGTGGTTCAGGCGCGCGTCCAGACCTTACAACACAACGTCCGGGTCACCCGCACGGCGGTCACCCTTTTCTTCGATGCCGTCCTCGATTTTCTGCGCGAGCACTCGAAGCAACGCCTGGATGGCCCCTACGATGCCCGCGTGCTGTTGGACAGCGGAATGCGCAACCAGCCGGCATGGTCAGACCTGGAGATCGCGTGGGGTGAAATCAGCAAGAATTTCACGCAGTTGGTCTCACAGATCGTCAGCCTGGCGAACGGGTTGAGCGAACTCAGTCACTACGAAATCCCCGACCTGGAGGGACTGATCACCGACCTGGGAGGCGCGGCCCACCGCCTAGCCGAGTACCGGGACCAGATGGGGGCCATTATCTCCGCGCCCGAGCCCAATGGCATCTACTGGGCGGAGGTGGCGGTACGTAATCATCAACTGAGCCTGAAGGCCGCACCGCTCCACGTTGGTCCCCTCGTGGACAAGCACCTCTTAAAGACCAAGCGCACTGTGATCATGACCTCTGCCACGTTGCGCACGGCGGCGTCGTTTAATTACATGCGGGAGCGGCTGTGCGCTCAAGATATGGAGGAGTTGGCCGTCGGCTCCCCCTTTAATTTCGAAGACCAGGCGCTCCTCTATCTTCCCGTTGATCTACCGGAGCCAGATCAGCCTGGCTACCAGGAAATGGTGGAACAGACGATCATCAATCTGGCCCGCGCCACCAACGGACGGCTCCTGGCCCTGTTCACGTCCTACAGCCAACTGCGCCGCACGACGGAGGCCGTGGCCCAGGCATTGGTGCCGGAGGATTTCGTCATCTTCAGCCAGGGCGACGGCGCTTCACGCGTGCAGTTGTTGCACGGGTTCCGTACCACGCCGAAGGCGGTGCTGTTGGGCACCCGCAGCTTCTGGGAAGGGATAGACGTCGTGGGCGAAGCGCTGAGCGCGTTGGTGATCTGCCGGCTCCCCTTCGCGGTGCCCAACGATCCCATTATCCAGGCACGCAGTCAGACTTTCAACGACCCCTTCAACGAATACTATCTGCCCGATGCCATCCTGCGCTTCCGCCAGGGATTCGGCCGGCTGATCCGTAGCCGCCAGGATGCTGGCATCTGCGTAATCCTCGACCGGCGTGTGCTCAGCAAGTCATACGGCAGCCTGTTCCTCAAGTCGCTGCCCAAGTGCTACGAGATGCGCTGGCCGTTGGCTCGGCTGCCCGAGGTCGCGACCCGTTGGCTCGCCCGCGGCCGGGCCTGATCTCCACAGGCATCAAGTTAAGATTGTTTCCACCCCAGGGGTTTTCTGTTCAAGGGCGGACAAGTGTCCCTAAGGGGGTGGTGTGGAGGGGTGTGTCCCTCCGCAAAATAGTCCTTTTAGGCCTTTTACCTGCTCCTTTGGAGCCTCTGAGGGTGTCCTCAAGCCCATAGGCCCTACGCGTTGACACCCTCTGCCATCCGTGTTATATTGGTATCATCTCGTTCCTGACCCAGAGTGACTTCACCATGCCGGTAGAATCAATCAGTTAAGCTGGCACCCACTTAAAGTGGGTGCTGGCGCGAGCCAATGCTCATCCTGACGAAGTTGCCCTTCTCATCACTTACCTCACCCCGTATGGAGAGACGAGATGAGCACAACCGTCGCTGATCTGACTGCCTTGCTGACCCGGTTCGAGATCGTTGACCTTTCACCGCTGCTGGAGCGGGGTATCCCGCGCTGGCCTGCCCATCCTCATCTCATTATTGACCCTACAGTGACCCACGAGCACGACGGTTACTATTGCCAGGCCCTTCACATCGCCGAACACACCGGCGCCCACGTGGACGCTCCTGCTCATGCCGTACCCCAGCGTATGACTGACACCATCGAGACGTTGCCTATTGATGCGCTGATCGGCCCGGCTGTGGTGTACGATTTCGCACCTCGCAACCTGGGGCCAGGTGATCTGCTATCTGCCCGCGATTTCCTGACCTGGGAACGCAAGTATGGCGAGCGAGTCGGTCGCGGCGAGATCGCCCTGTTGCACTTCGGCTGGATGAAACACTGGCGGACGGATGGCGGTTGGCGTTTCTACGCCGAGAACGAGCCTGGCCTGGACGAGAGCGCCGTCAAGCTGTTGGCCGAGCGCGGTGTGAAGGCTGTGGGTGCCGACACTATCGCTGTAGACAAGGGGATGAAGGATGGTGTCAGCAGCCCCGCCTGGGGGCATCGCAAATATTGGCTGCCTGAAGGTATCTTGATCATTGAGATGTTGGCTAACCTGGACAAGTTACCGGCTCGCTGCCTGTTCATGGCATTGCCGCTCAAGATCAAGAACGGCTCCGGCAGCCCGATCCGGCCCATCGCTTTGAAGCCGAAGGGTTAAGACAGGGATTTAGCGATTATCTGGAAAGAGGAAATGGTCAGAACCGGATCGTGATAGGGTGGTGGGGAGTGCGGCATGATTTGGAGGTGCTGGAACTGGCTGAGCGGCGCTATGTTGCCCCTGGCGATGGCCGTCCTGCGGGTATGCTGGCTGTGGCCATGGCTGGAACTCGCCCGCACCTGGCTGGCACCCACTTACCAGGGGGCCTTGCTGCCCGTGCCGCTGATCGCCGGGCTACCTTTGGGCGGCATGGCGATGGCGCGCTGGGCTACCACAAACCTGAAGGGTTTCCGAAGCCCTTTGAGTTTGTGGCGTGCGCGCCTGGTAGTGGCCGGCGGTGGCCTGGCGATCATCGCCCTGGTGCTGTGGTGGCAGTTCTATCATACTCAGTATCGCCTGTGGGACGTCCGTTGGGCCGGTGCACTGAGTCTGGAACTGGTTCACTGGGACAACGCAGTGCCACCACCGCTGATCACGTTATTAGCAGTCGCCTATCTGTGGCTGCGGGGCATGTTAGATGGACGTCGCCCGTTGTTACATGACGACATCTGGGGCGCATTCACCACCGGTTTCATCGCGCTGGTGCTATTCATCGTGGCGGCAACAACTGAAAGAGACAGACCGCCGGCGGGCATTGACAGGCTGGTGCTGCTCTTCTTCGTTGCGGGCATGGCAGCCCTGGCCCTCTCCAGCCTGGAAGCCGCGCGGGGGCCAGGGCAGCCAGCCCAGATGCAAGTCAAACTCAACCGCTACTGGTTGATCAGCATCCTCTTTGTCATTGCCGGCCTGTTGGGGTTAGGGCTGGCCCTGAGTGCCCTGATCGCGCCGGAGGATGTGGCCCGAGCCCTGGATTGGATGGGCGTCATCCTGAACATGCTAGGGCGCCTGTTGTACACCCTCCTCTCCATCCTAACCTATCTCCTGTTCCTGATCCTCTACCCCCTGGTGCTGGCCCTGGTGTCTTTAGCCCAATGGCTGTGGGCATTGCTCGGCGCGGTGCTGCCCCTGTCGCCACCCCAGATGCCAGAACTGGAGCATATGCTGGAAAGGATGTCCAAAGGCGCTATGACGGTGCCGGAGGAACTACGCTGGGTCGGGCTGATCGGTCTGCTCTTGCTGATCGGGCTGGCCTTTGCCCTGGCCCTGCAGCGGTTCCAGATCGGGGTCGAAGAGGGGATCGAGGAAACGCGAGAGGTGATTTTCTCAAGCAATCTCCTGCGCGACCAGTTGTCCGCGTTGTGGCGCCGATGGTTGCGGCGATTACACGGCCTGATCCCCGTCATATCCAATCCATTTCTGTCCCTGGAAGACGAGATCCACACCCGGCGGGCCATCCGGGCAATCTACCAGGCGCTGCTCGCGGCGGCCAGGGGACGGGGGTGGCCCAGGCGACGCAGCCAGACCCCCATCGAGTATCGGCACGAGTTGGGAGATGAACTGACCGACGCCCGAGACGCGCTGGAGACCATCACCGACGGGTACATGCAGGCTCGCTACGCCTGGACATCACCCTCGATGGCACAGGTAGAACGTGTCCGCCGGGCATGGGAGCAAATTCAGACGGCGATAAGGCAGTGAGCCTAACCACCCTCCCGCAGCCCGATCAAGACTGCGGGAGGGTTTCTATTTTAGCGGCATTGGGCTGCGGGAGGCTGAGCTTTACCGCTTCATGATCACCGGCAGGTAGAGGACGTTGCCGGCCACGCGCACCTGCGCGGCGACGACGCTGCCCAGCACCGACTGGCCGCGATAGATCGCGTCCGTCGGCCGCCAGTCGGAGAAGCTGAAGCGCACCCAGGTTTCCTCGGCTTTGAGGACCTTGAAGCGCAGCCGGGTGACGGTGAACTGACCGCTGGCTGGCGTCCCGCCGAGACTGCTGGCCAGGTAGTCAGCCCAGCCGCGGGCCGGGTCCACGTTGTTCAGGAAGACCGTCGGCAGTGCTGCGCCCGGTTCTGTTTGCGTTGTCGGCGCGCCAGCAGCGTCCACCGCCTGCAAGACCGTCGGATCGTAGTCCAGGTGCAGCTCAGCGGCGTCCACCGGTTGCGCCCCCGCATCCGTCACGACGTCCAGTACGACGACATCACCGACGGTGGCGGTGTTACTGCCAGGCACTAACCGCAACGAGACGGTGCCAGCCAGCAAGGTGGCATGTTCCAGGTCCCAGGTCTCAGGCTCTTCATGAGATGTGAGACCTGAGACGGGAGACCCGACCAGGACATCGCCTCGCTGCCCCAGGTTGGCCCGCAGCAGGTTCACGTCGGCGTCGTTGATCATGTCGTCCTCGTTGAAGTCGGCTCGCGGGTCGAAGCCTGACTGACCCTGCGATTTGCCGTAGGCCGCAGCCACCACTGACACGTCCCGCATGTCCACCCGGTTGTTGTTGAAGGCATCCCCTTCCAGCAGTGTTTCCATATCTACTGGGTTGGCGCCACCGCTCAGCGCCGTGGGCAGCAGGTTACGCAGGGTGTGCAGTCCCTTGAGGCGTACCCGGTAGTTGCCGGGAACGGCCACGCCCGGCATGGCGAAGATGCCGTTTTGGTTGCTGACCGTGCCGTAGACGTAGGCCGCGCCCCGCTCACCGGGCCGGCTCAGGGTCAGCAGGAGCGGCACGCTCCACGACGGATCGGGCGATGTCGGCCGGCCCTGCATCGTCGCCTGGCCAGCCAGGAACGCGCCTGGTCCGACCACCACTGTGCCGTCTTGCAGGCTGCCCAGCACTGAGCTGCCGCCCAGCCTCACATCGCTCTGACGCGGCGCCGTCGTGCTCCATGTGAGCGGGCTGCTCAGTGTCGTGGTGATCGCCCGGAAGCGGATCGTGGCGACGTTGAAGCGGCCGCTGACCGGGCCACCACCCGCGGCGAAGTTGATCCGCCCGGTGGCGTTGTCGGCGCTGTTAGCCGTCACGGTGGACAGCGTAGTGCCGGGGGTGATCTGCGTCGCCGGATCGCCGTTCTCGTCCACCACCTGCAGCACGGCCGGGTCGAAGTCCAGGTAGGCGCTGACAGCGTCCACGCTTTGCATACCGGCCAGGACTTCCATCTCCACCAGGAACGACTGGCCGGCCGATACGTGGCTCGTCGTTGGTGACAGCTTCAGCGTCACCACCTCCGATTGCGGGGCCAGGACCAACGCGAAGTCAGCCAACGTCACGATCTCGCCGCCCAGGTAGGCGCCGGCACGG
>DAOUAJ010000165.1:0-8592 GCA_034433615.1 Anaerolineae bacterium
ACGAGGCGACAGGCCTCGTGATCCAACATATCGCAGAGGAGGAGACCCGTGCGATTGCTCGACCTGAACGGGACCTGGAAGCTCCAGGAATTCGATCCCGGCGCGGGGGTGCGGGCCCGCGCCTTTGCGCCGGACTACGACGATGCCAACTGGCTACCGGCCGCGGTGCCGGGGGACGTGCACACCAGCCTGGCCGCGGCCGGCCGCCTCGACCCCCCTTTCTATCACATGAACGTGGAGAAGTGCCAGTGGGTGGAGCGGCGCGAGTGGTGGTATCGCACCACCTTCACCGGCCCAAGCCTGAGCGGCACCGATCGCCAGCTTCTTGTCTTCGACGGACTGGATACATATGCTACGATCTACCTGAACGGCGAGGAGATCGGCAGCCACGCCAACATGTTCGTGGCCGCCACCTTTGATGTGACGGGCAAGGTGCGCTCGGGGCAGCCCAACACCCTGGCCGTGCGCTTCGACCCGGTGCTCGATCGCGTCGGCGGCCGGGAGGTGCCAGGGCAATGGGGGGGCTATGGCCCGGAACGCGTCTGGGTGCGCAAGGCGCAGTGCCATTTCTCGTGGGACTGGGGGCCGCGGCTGGTGAGCGTGGGCCTGTGGCAGGGGGTGCGCCTGGAAGGTTTCCGAACAGCTCGCCTGAAAGACATCTTCTTCCGCACAGAAGAGATCGGCCCCAACCGCGCTCGCGTGCGGATCACCGCAGAGGTAGAGGCGTGGGCAGCCGCCAATCATCCGACAGTGCAAGTCGAATTGCGCCATGGCGATCACTGCCTGGCATCCGAGGTATCGCTGACTAACGGTATGGCCGATACCGTCCTGGACGTTGAGGACCTTGTGCTGTGGTGGACCCATGACCTGGGCGAGCCGGCCCTCTACGATCTTATGGTCCGCCTGCGCGCCGATGACGCCACGCTGGACGAGCGCCAGGAGCGGGTGGGCATCCGCACCATCCGGGTGGACCAATCGCCCGACCCGAACGAGCCGGGGTGCAAGTTCTTCACCTTTGTGCTCAACGACGTGCCGATCTTCGCCAAGGGGGCCGATTGGATCCCCGCCGACTCCTTCATCGCCCAGATGACGGAGGCCCGCTATCGCGAGCTGTTGGAGCTGGCCGTCGAGGCTCACATGAACATGCTGCGGGTGTGGGGGGGCGGCATCTACGAGAGGCCCGAGTTCTACCGCCTGTGCGACGAGCTGGGCATCCTCATCTGGCAGGACTTCATGTTCGCCTGCGCCCGCTATCCGGATTACGATCCCGACTTCTACGCCGAGGTGGAGCGGGAGGCCAAGCTGGTGGTGCGCCGGCTGCGCAATCGCCCCTGCCTGGCACTCTGGTGCGGCAACAACGAGAACGACTGGATCGAGGACATGGTCTACTGGGACCAGCCTGGCCACGACTTCCCCGGCCGCAAAATTTACCACGAACTGTTGCCGCGCATCGTGGGCGAGCTGGATCCCACCCGGCTCTACTGGCCGTCCAGCCCTTACGGCGGCAACGACCACAATGACGAGCGGGAGGGGGATCGCCACAACTGGCAGACATGGCATGGTGCCATCTACCCGCGCCGCTTTGGTGAGCGGCCTGGCCGCGATTTCTCGCCGGCCGGCGTCTCCTTCCGTCATTACGCGGAGGACCCCGCCCGCTTCATCAGCGAGTTCGGCATGCACGCCGCCCCGATCCTGGAGACGCTGCGACGTAACGTGCCGCCGGAGGAGCTGTACTTCGGCAGCGAGGGGATGCTCTACCGCAATAAGGATTTCCCCAAGGACAAGGGCAACAACCTGATGTTGGCACACACCGGGCTCCCCAAGGACTTGAACCAGTACATTGACTTCTCCATGATCGCCCAGGCCGAGGGGTTGAAGTTCGGCATCGAACACTACCGGCGGCGCAAGCCTCATTGCTCGGGGACGCTCTTCTGGCAGCTCAACGACACCTGGCCGGGGCTGAGCTGGAGCGTGCTTGACTACTACGCCTTCCCCAAAGCCGGCTACTTCTACGCCCGCCGCGCCTACGCGCCCGTGATGGCATCATTCAAACGGGAGGACGACGGCGGCTACACCCTGTGGATCGTCAACGATACGCTAGAGGCGGTGACGGACGATGTGACCTGGGGGGTGTGCGCCTTCGACGGGGCTGTGCTGCGCCGGGAGACGGTGCGCGCGATGGTGCCGGCCAACTCCTCGCGCATGATCGCGCGCATGGCCGGCGACCAGCTCCCTGGCGACCCGCAACGCACGTTCCTGTTTGTCCGCTCCGGCAGCGGCCGCTTCCCCGACAACCGCGAGTTTCGGGTGGAGGTGAAGGACCTGGTGCGACCGGAGCCATCTTTGGCGGTAGGGATGAGCCAGGACGAGGCCGGGCGGATCACCGTGCGAGTGAGCAGCGACGTCTACGCGTACTTCGTCAAGCTGATCGTGCCCATCGAGGGCACGCGCTTCAGCGACAACTATTTCGACATCTTCCCCGGCGAGGAGCGGGTGGTACAGGTGTGGAACGCGGCTGGCCGGCCTATCACCCCGGCGGACATTGAGGTGTCTTGCCTCAACCACGCCTGAGCCTTCGCACGAGCGTATCAACGCGCAACAGCTCTTGGGTTTGATCGCCGAAGGTCTCCCGACCGAGGCGAAAGGGCTCGGTCAGGAGACTTTGCCCATCGCAGGGGCCCTCTCGTCGTGCAACAGTGATAGGATCGAGGAACTGTGAGTTCGTTCAATCAGGCCGCCTACGAACAAGAGGTCGAGCGGAATTTCCGCTGGAACTTCGTCGTCAACGCGCTGGATGGGGCATTCTTCTGGTTTGCACTGACCTTCGCCTCCACCAGCACCATCCTGGCCGTGTACATCAGCTATCTGACTGACTCAAAGCTGGCTCTCGGCTTACTGGCCGCCCTTCCCAGCATGGGATGGCTGTTTCCGCAGCTCTTCACCGTCCCCCTGGTCGAGCGTCTTCCCCGCAAGAAGCCGTTTTTCATCTGGACCAGCCTGGCGACGGAGCGGATTGCCTTCCTCTTCATGGCGGTTGGCGCTTATTTCCTCAGCAAGCCGTCGCCCAGGTGGGCGCTCATTGTCTTCTTTGTGACGCTGATCTGGCACTCCTTCGGCGCGGGGGTCGTCGCCACCGCCTGGCAAGAGATGGTGGCCAAGGTCATCCCGGTGCGCTGGCGCGGCCGATTCTTCGGATTGACCAGCTTCCTGGGCGCGGTGATGGGCCTGCCGGGCGCGGCTGTCGCTACTGCCATCCTCAGTCGCTATGCATACCCGATCAACTTCGCCCTCTGCTTCCTGATCACTTTCCTGGGCATGGTGATCTCGTGGATCTCCGTTGCTTTGACGCGCGAGCCGGTGGGGCCTGTGCGCCAGGAGAGCGAGTCGCCTCTGGTGTACATCCGCCGGCTGCGCCAGATCATCCGCACAGACACTAATTTCGCGCGCTTCCTTTCCAGTCGCATTCTGGGTGCGATAGGCAGCATGTTCGTCGGGTTCATCGCTGTCTCCGCCGTGCAGCGGTTCAATCTGCCAGATGAGGTAGCCGGTCAGTTCACGGGTTTCATGGTGGGGGGGCAATTGATAGCCAACCTGGTCTTTGGCCCTCTCGCGGATCGGCTCGGCCACAAACTGGTGCTGGAGATTGGGGCGCTGTGCAATCTGGGCGCGGCCGCGGCCACTCTGCTGGCCCCTACGCCGGTCTGGGTGTACCTGGCCTTTGCGCTGGAGGGTGCTACCATTACTTCTTATTTCATGTCCGGCACGAGCATTACCTTCGAGTTCAGCGAGCCGGAGGGGCGTCCCGCGTACATCGGGTTGTCCAGCACGATTGTGGGGGTGTTCAGCGGGGTCGCGCCGCTGATCGGGGGCTGGCTGGCCGGGCAACTGGGGTACAATTGGCTGTTTGGATTGTGCCTGATCATCTTGCTGGCCGGTTGGTTCATACTGCGTTGGTGGGTCGTGGACCCGCGCTTCGCCCGGGCAGGTCAGCCTGTGGCTCTGGAAACGCCGGTTGTGTCACCCTGATCGGGTGCAGTTCCTCATGCCGTGGGCGGCGCTACGGCGCATGAAAAGCGGTCAGCCATCAGCCAATGACGACAGGTGACTGGTTGCTAAAGCTGATAGCTGATTGCTAACTGCTATTGGATCGCCGAAGGTCTCCTGATCAAGGCAAAAGGGCTCGGTCAAGAGACCTCGCCCATCGCAGTGATTAGCGGTCTTCTGAACGGCGAAGACCGCAGACTGCTGAAAGCTGACCGCTGATCGCTGACCGCTATTTTCAGGAGGGAAGCGAGCAAGATGCAAGCAACCCTGTACGAAGGTGTTCACGATATTCGGTTGATTGAGCGGGAGCGGCCTGAGCCGCAGTCAGGCGAGCTGTTGATCCGGGTGCGTGCCGCGGGCATCTGCGGCACAGACCGCCACATCTACCATGGCGAATCGCCAGCGCGCCCGCCGGTGATCCTGGGGCACGAGTTCGCCGGCGAGGTGGTGGCGGTAGGGCCGGGGGTCAGCCCCGACTGGATCGGCCGCCGCGTCGCCGTGGATCCCAACATCTACTGTGGGCAGTGCGATTACTGCCGCGATGGGCGATTGCAGCTTTGCACCGGGCTGAAAGCCATCGGCGTGACGCAGGACGGCGGCTTTGCCCAGTTCTGCGTGGTGCCAGAGGCTCAGGCTCTCCCCGTGCCGGAAGAGCTCAGCCTGGAAGAGGCCGCCATGGCCGAGCCGGTGGCCTGCTGCCTGCATGGGATAGACCTGGCCGATGTGCGCGCCGGGCAACGGGTGGCGGTGTTGGGCGGCGGGGCCATCGGGCTGATCCTGGCGCAACTGGCGCGGGCGCGAGGGGCCGTAGGCCTGGTGGTCAGCGAGCCTGCCGCGCCGCGCCGGGAGTTGGCGGCCGCGCTGGGGATTGACTCGGTCGCGCCGGCCGGGCTGGGAGATCGGCTGCCCGATGGCGCGGACGTGGTGATCGAGGCCGCGGGCACGCGGGCGACGGCCGCGCAGGCGCTGGAGATCGCTCGCCGCGGGGCCACGATCCTCTTCTTCGGCGTCACGCCGATGGGCCAGAAGATCGAGATCGAACCGTTCCAGATCTTCCGCAAGGAGCTGACCATCAAGGGCTCGCACATCAACCCCTTCACCATGCGGCGAGCGCTGGCGTTGATGGGGAGCGGCCAGGTGCGGGTGGCGCCGCTGATCACCCACCGGATCGGCCTGGCGGAGCTGGCAAACACGCTGGCCACCCCCGCCCCGCCGGAGATGGTGAAGGCGATGGTGGTGATGGGATAGAGGCAACGAGAAGCGAGCCGACATAGAAGTCAGCCTGCTACAACACGTTTTGAGCAGAGCAAAATGCACGAATTTAGGCAACCTGACCTCTTTAATCTGCACCTTCAACTTCCCACAGACGAGCTTGTATGGGAATTCGGTAGAGTAGATCACCTTGCGTCCGATGAGATCGTTTATCTCGTCAACCCTCGCCGACTGCGAGGGAGTGACTTTTTGATGCGTTGGGCACAGGGGCGCTGGTCGGAAGACATTGTAATTCGCACCCTTAATCAAACCAGCCAGTTCGGTGTTATTCCTTACGGACCATCTACGGTGGCGCCGGAAGATCCTGCAGAACTGGAACTGTTTTTTGAGAGAATGGATGTAATCGCCCAGGAGGGTAAGCGGCCAGACTTGTTACTGTATGACAAGGCTACATTTGGTTGGGTACGGGGTCAGTTAGAGCGCCGCTTTGGAAGCATCGAGAGGGTGGCTGAAACCTCATCGGCACAGTTGAGCGATGTGATTGCAAAGGCGCGAGCTGCCCTCGAGGTCGAAAATAGCTTGTGGGTCACCGAAAAGATGCCGGGGTTTGGTAAGCCGTTTTCACGTTACGCTCGCGGCAAGAACAAGGGACGACTTAAGCCGCCCGGCGTTATCCCGACCATCATCGTGAAACAAGAAGATATCCCGCGCTTGCAACAGTGGCAGACTGACCATGGTATTCCAATCTACGTAGTTCACATTTTCTATGATCGGGGGTATTTTGTCCGGTTCAGTGATGTATTGGCATGGCTGGAATCGGGCGAACTGGGGATAGAAACCCAGCGCTTCACCAACCCAGATGGTACAGCCGCATCTCCCAAGCAGATCGTCAAAGTACCCTAAATCCTATGCAAAGAGTTTGGAACGGTCTCAGGCCCAACGTTGGTGCCTAAAACATTCGTGGACAAGAACGGTAAAGTGATGACTTATGTCACTTTTTCAGGAGGAGAGATACATCTATCACCATCTGTGTTCGAGGAGTGGGGGCGCTGATGTTCAAGACGTTAGTTAAGCAATTTGATACGGTTGCGAAGCGCTGGCTACCGCTACCACAACCGCTCGACGAAAACATTATTGCCTGGGCCACTTTGCATGGATGGGATGTGTCAGACACGACATGCCAGCAATTGCTGGTTCGCCAGGCATTGTTGAACGCAACGATACGCCAGGTAGTTCCAGGGATCACAGGCAGAATGTTTGCCACACCGTTGGATACGCTGGGCATAGGGGTGCCTCAGTCTCTTGCCGACGCTGTGTGGGAGGCAGCACAACGTCCAGATATTGTGTCCTTCCCCGGCTCGTTGGTTGAGGCCAGCCTGAAGGCCGCAGGCAGCAACTTTTGGGGAGAACTTTACAACGCCCTGATCCCACAGTCTCAACGACGTCAGATAGGACAGTTTTGGACGAACGAACGAGTCGCTGAGTGGATGGTAACATGGCTTTTACAGTCTCGTCCGCGTTACC
Organism: Anaerolineae bacterium; assembly: GCA_034433615.1. Taxonomy (GTDB): domain Bacteria; phylum Chloroflexota; class Anaerolineae; order DUEN01; family DUEN01; genus DAOUAJ01. The sequence continues at coordinate 6,781 of DAOUAJ010000165.1, forward strand.
TGGCCGACGTGGGTTGTGGCGCGGGAAACTTCCTCCTTAAAGCCGCTCTGTATTTGGAAAAGACCGACATCGCAACCGAACTGTATGGATGCGACCTGAGCCCATTACTATTGAATGTTACCATGGCTGCTTTCTTGACACAACAGTGGGGCAGATTGCTAGCCTTGCCCCAGCTGGCCGTTCAGAATTACCTCGACGCTAGACTCCCGATGTGTGCCGATGCTATCGTTTGCAACCCACCTTACACACGACATCATCATATCACTCCAACATTGAAAGATACGCTTCAGGCATTCTTCAAAGCACAGCTCCATCTTGATGTGTCACGTCAGGGCACGCTGGCGTTTTATTTCTTGCTGAAGTTGATTGCTGAGATGCAGGATGGTGCGCGCGCAGCGATCATTGTTCCAATGGAAGTATTGGATGCTCGCTATGGCAAAGCCGCCCGACGCGTTCTATGCCAGCATACGGCGCTTTCGGCTATTATTCACTTTTCTCCCCAGATGAATGCTTTTCACAAAGTAGATGTAGGAGCCTCTATTATCCTGTTCAGGAAAGATCGCACCAAGCAGAACTTGGTTCATCACCTGAGACTTGAGGTGTTGCCAACAACCGATGAATTGCTGGCTTGTCTGGAGACGGATCGCCTAGGAGAGCACAAACTGAGGTTTGGTTCTCTTGTAGTGAAACCGCAGGATGAGTTGCTGGAGATACCTAAGTGGTTTGGCATCACCGTTCCCAAATTGTCCAGTCCGGAGTGGGAAAGTAGTGGGCTCGTCGTTCCGCTTAAAGCCTTAGCAAAGGTGGTGCGGGGCATCGCAACCGGTGCAAACGAATTCTTTGTCCTATCTACTCAGCAGGTCAAGCAATACTCGCTTGAGCCTTATGTAGTCCGGACTTTACAGCGCAATCGGGAGATTCAAGACATCGTTCTGGATGAGTTTCGATGGCAGACCCTCTCAAGTGAAGGTAAGCGCGTTTGGCTGCTCTACTTGAACAGCGATGATGTGAGTGCACATCCGGCATTGCGTTCGTATCTGGCTGAAGGTGAGGCGCGGGGTTATCACCGACGTGGCTTGATGCAAACGCGCAGGAAGTGGTACGCGATGGAGCAACGTGACATCCCAGCTATCTTTTTCACGATTCTGACGAGGGGAAATCCTCGATTCATTTTGAATCGAGCGGGTGTACGGCCGCTCAATATGTTTTCATTAATTTATCCCAACCGGTACGTTACGGGAGCCGGTGCCACTGAACTGCTATGGGCATTGCTGAACAGCACCTTCTCAATCTCGCGGCTCCCTTCGGTCAGCCGGACATATGGAGGCAATACCCTCAAGGTTGAGCCACGCGAGTTAGACAATCTACCTGTCATTAATCCACTGGCCCTGCCAGACGATGTCCGGCAAAAGATGAAAGGTTGGATTGATGATTTCTATCGCCATCGGCAGGCTTCTGTACTGATACACCAGGTTGATACATTGATTGAGGCATTATTGGCTGCGGAGACTCCAGACGTGGATCATTCACCATTACCTGTACAGCTCCGATTACTGGAGGCCAGAGAACAGTACGATGAGGCCATAAGTTGACTACTGGTGATGGAAGCGCGCTGATGTCGCTGATGTCCTGCGGATTGACGTTCTGTCTACATCCATGATATGATTGACTTTTGAGAGGATACTAGAATTCTACCTCAGTTTGTCGGAGGCGGCGAGCCGGTGCCGCTTCCAGAAACAATAAATTAAGGAGTGACATCATGAAGGTCGGGTTTTACGGTCACGTTCGGCAGTACCACAACATCAAGGCCGA
>DAOUAJ010000166.1:0-16162 GCA_034433615.1 Anaerolineae bacterium
TCACGGTGGAGAAGGTGCAACTGGCGGCCGGCGCCGCCTGGGCTGGTGCCTGCATAGGGGAGACTTTTTAGATCTGGGGAAGCGTGGAGGGCGAGTGCGCTGTCACCTGGGCAGGGGGTGATCCTGTAGCATTGCCCGCGACCCGCTTCACCCTGCTCCCGGCTGCCCTGGGCCAGTTTGCGGTGGAGGCCAGGCTACCTTCCACCTTGTTGCGGGCGTACGTAGAGTAAAAACCCGAAGGGTCTCCAGAAGGATCCTTCGGGTTTGTATCAACTGACGCCGATCTCCTTGCTGCTCTCCCACAGCCCGTGGATGTTGCACAGAGCCAGGGCGTGCAAAGTGTGATTGCATTCCTCACAAGGATTTCCATGCCTCGATCCGGGCCGGGTCTTGCAATAGCCCCTCCAGCGTGAAGACCAGCACTCCTTCGCCTGAGGCGTCCTGGGCGGCCCGGCAGGCGGCTGCGAACTCGGCCGCGGGGTAATCTTCAGCCGAGGCCACCGCTTCCACAATTGGCCACACGGCCCGGTGCGAGCGTTCCTGCACCCAGCGCGTGACGACACCGGTCCAGCCTGGGTCGCGGCCGCACATGCGGTGGTAGACCATCGGCGAGAAGATGTCCACGTACGGTGCCAGCAGGGCCGGGTCCTGGCCGATGATGCGGATGAAGGCCCCGTCGAAGTCGGCGTCCGTCCACGGCACGGTGAAGACGCCCAAAATGGCCTGGGGCAGATGTTGCCGCAGCCGGGCGCGGGCCTCAGCGACGAAGGAGACGATCTGTTGGTAACGCCAGGCAAACCATGACTCGGCGGTATGGCTCAGGATCCAACGCGCTGCCTCGGCGGGACCGGTCGCCTCAGCCGGCAGTCGCACGCCCGTGTCGGCCTGAAACTGGGCCAGGGTGACAGGATCGAAGGAGCTGTGATAAAGGCGGGGCTGAGGGCGCTCCCAGCGCGCCGGCCAGCGGATGAAATCGAGCCACAGGCCATCCAACGGGGCTGATTGGATCAACGTCTCCAGCTCACGCAGGCGATGGGCGCGCAGCTCAGGCAGGGTAGGGATAGCGGGCTCGTACCACTCCTCACGCGGCGCCGGCGTGCCGTCGTCCGTGATAGGGCGTGAGCCGGGGAAGCGCTCCCACACCCCCTGGCCGGAGAAAACGCTCAGCTCCGCGTAGACGCGCAGACCTGCCGCGTGCAGCCCGTCCACCCAAGCGCGGCCGGGCTCATGCATGAACACGCCATCGCAGCCCAGGGCGCGCAGGCGCTCACCCGCCTCTTCCGGGCTGAGGCCAGCAAAGGCCAATAGATCACTTCGAAAACCGTACGTGATGCGCAGAGTCATTATTCACGGTTGGCTCCATTCATCTGAATAGTTGTCCTCACCCTGTAGAGCCGCCCAACTCTCCGATGAGCAGACGCAGGCGCTGTGAGCTGGCCTGCACCTCCCGCAGATCTGCCTCGATCTGGCCGAGCTTCTCCTGCTCGTTGCGCACGAAGCGGGTGTAGGGCGCTATGGCGTCCCGGATGCGGGTCAGGGATCGGGATAGCTCATCCTCAAATTGATGGGTCAAGACTCTGGCCAGTCGTGCCCGCAGTTCGTCCACGCGTGCCCGCAGCTCATTTTTGGCTTTGCGTCGGCGCGCCGGCAGCACGTACAGCCCGAAGGCGGCCAACACGCCTGCCGCCAGCAGCCCGGTGACGTCTGCCAGGGTGGTGGCCAGGAGCTTGACCAGGAGTGCCCCCAGCCCTACCGCGCCTACCTCCACCAGGGCGGTCTGCGCCACAGCCGCCTGCACCGAGGCCGCCACCTGGCGGGCCTGCTGATCGTGGTCGTAGGAACGCACTACGTCCCCGGCTGCGCGGCCTACAGCAGCCAGCAGCTCGCGCCGGTTGCTCTCGAAAGCCCCGCCGATCTGGCCGATGATCCGATCCTGATGCTGAGCCACGCGCCGGCCGAGATATTCCATCACAGCCTGCCACTGGCGGAAATCTTGATCAACCATCCAGTTGATTAACTCATTGACGTGGGCCTCGACCTGCGCGACGGTATCGGCGACCACCACCCGGTCAAACTCGCCGCGCAGACGTTCCGCGTTGAGCAGATCGAGTAGCCGCCCCAGCCGTACTGTCTCATCGAAGAAGTCCATCCCCCGCGCCGTCATTTCATGCAACACGTTATCCACGTAGCTGAGGTGGTAACGAAAATCGCGGCGCATGTCGGCTTCAAAGGTGGCCAGTTGGCCTTCGATGGTCTCGATCGTGACCACGTCTCCCTGGAGCAACATCTGGCGGTCGTGGACGAGGTCCAGGTGGCGGGCGGCCAGGCGTTGGGCCACACCCAGGGGACTGAGCAGCTTCAGCCGGATGCGTTCGCGCTCGTCCAGGGTGCGCAGGATGTACGCCTCCAGGGGAGCGAAGCGGGAGCGCTGCCAGAGAGTGTCTCGCTCGGGCCCGCCGGGCTGGGATTTGGCGCGCAATGCCAGACGAGCGGAGACCGGAAACACCTCCGGACGCAGGCCCAGGAGCATCTGCGCGTTCTCCTGCACAAAGGCGACCACCTGGTCCACCTCCGCCGGGCTTTCCAGGATGTCAATCTTATTGACGATCACCACCACCTTCTTGCCCCAGTCCCGAATCTGGGTGAGGAAGATGCGCTCAGACTCGGAGAAGGGGCGATCGGCCGAGGTAACGAAGAGGACCAGGTCGCTGCGAGGAATGAACGCCTCGGTGATCTGTTGGTGACGCTGGATGATCGCGTTGGTGCCGGGCGTGTCTACCAGGTTGATGTCTCGCAGCCATTCGGCCGGGTGAGAGAGGACAATGACGCCATCGGGGGCAATGTGGCGGCCATCCTGCCCGTGACGCAGTCGGTAAATCTGCGTGGTGGTAGGCGTGACCCCCTCGGCCAGAAATGCCTCGCCCAGCAGGGCATTGATGAAGGCAGATTTGCCGGAGTTGAACTCGCCTACGACGACCAGCAGGAAGAGTTCGTCAAGCTGGCGCTGGGCCTGGCGCAGAGTCTCCAGGTCGGCCGCATCGGCGCTTAGCCGGTGAAGTGCAGCCTGCAGCCTGACGAGGGTCTCTTGCTCCTCGTACAGCAACTCGTCATGCTGGCGGGTAAGAAACCGACGCAGCACATCCCCTCCCATACCTGATGAGCTCTCAATGTGCCAACAGTATAGCACGGAATACGCAACACGCAACATGCAATTTGACGTGCCTATCCCTTTCGGTTACAATCTGATCATCAGTGTGCCCCCATCGTCTAGTGGACCAGGACATCAGCCTTTCAAGCTGGAGACGGGGATTCGAATTCCCCTGGGGGCATATTTTTCGCGCCGCACCCTCCCTGTGGGGGGTGTTTTTATCATTCACGGCCAGTGACCCCTGCTCCTTAACGAAACCGTTAACCTCTCTGGTTCACGCCCGGCGATGGCAAACTGACAGAGAGATCCGCATATAGATTCCCGAGGGGTGTACGATGAGTGTAAGAGTTGCCGATAGTAGAGATGAGTTGAAAGTTCACCCGTGGCTGCACCGGGTCAAAGTAGCATTTATCCCAGGCCTAATGGACTCCGTGTTGGAGCAGACCGTTGAAGGTGTTTTAGGCCGCTTGCGGGAGCTAGGACACAAAGTGGTGAGCGTTCCCGATAATGAAACGGACGCCATCATCACGACGGCGCGCTTTGGGCAGTTGATTGACTGGCGCAATTCTCTGATGGTCACGGCCAGGAGGCGCTACGGCCTGGCCCATAACCCCACGCTTTTTACCTACGTAAGCATCCAGGAGAGCGAATTCCATCAGTACCTGGAGCACTTCGCCCGGTTTGTTCAGGAGAAAACCCCTGATCCACAGCGGTATCAGTTCCCCGGATTGGCGCCGGAGGCGTATCGGGTGCTCTATGAACAGGGTAGAAGGGGCGGCCCCATCTTGGCCCTGGAGCGCCTGATCCAGGCACAGACAAAGAGCGTCCGTGTCGTGTTAGTGGTCGCGCGGGAGCACAGAGTGAAAGAGGCCTATCACTTCGACCTGGTTGGAGCCTATCCCAGAAGCAGGGGAGACGACCTCCCCCAATTCTATGAGGACATTGCTCTCAGAATGGTGACAACATTAAGCACTCGAGAGGTGACCCAACACGAGGTAGTGGACGATCCGATTCCCAGGGAGGTCTGGGACAGGCTGTCCACGCCATCAGCGATGATCCGGGCCGGCCAGGAGTTGAATCGGCGTGGCTTCTTCACAGAGATGGTGGTGATCCCGAGGCTGGTGCACATGCCCGCGGTCGGGGACGCGGTGGCTCGCCAGTACAGCGAGGGGTGTTTTGCGACCTACGATCCCACCTTGCAGGCGTTGATTGCCACTGTGACGGGCAGCGCGCGGCCGGTGGACAAGGGGAGGATCAACGAAGATGATCTGGCAGTCATCGTAGGGGTCAAGCCGACGGAGGATGGAGCGTTGGTGCGCCATGTCGTCGGCAAACGCAACGATTCCCCCTCATCAGAGTCAGTCGAGATGATGGGGATGGACGAGCCTCTGCCGGTTATTGAACTGGATGATAACTGGGGGATAGAAGCCCGGGTGCCTGTTGCCCGGTCAAAGCTGCATGGGCATCGCGGCGTGGATCGCTTTGATCCTCGCTACGTCGAGTTCGTGCCTCTGGACCCGCCCTACTACAATTACCTGGTTTCCTGTGCGACTCAAGCTCAGGCGCGGGGGATCAAACGGGCATTTTCCCGATCGCAGGCGTTGAGGAACCCCGGTGACCCGCGACAGGTGGTGTTTACGGTCCTGCCAGGACATGGAGTAGTGATGGTAGAGAAGTGGGTGAAGGGGAAGGCGCCGTTTGAGGTTATGTTGGATTACATGGACGCCGGTTACATTGAGATCGCCAGCCAGATACCCCAGGGAAAATTCACCTATGTCTCGTCACCCGATGGAAAGATGGCGTTGGTGTTGCAGGAAGAGTAGAAAGGGGTCTTAGCTTAACGACATTGGGTAGTAGGTAATTCTCATCGGTGTCACGAATTGGCCCTGTGGTAAGGTTGTCCAGCCCGCATCGCGCATGCTATAATTCATTGGCCTTGCTGAAAGCCATTCATATGAACAAGTTCACTGTGAAGTGGGAGACCAGTTGAGCAAGCGATCGGCCCAGGGTTGGCGAGTGAGCACTGACCGGAATTGGCCTGGCCAACGGCCGCTTTCACATGCGGCTGGAGGACCAGGCCGAGTCTTTTAAGCACCTTTGGAAAGGTTCAGAATGTTCACAATGATTTCAGCCTGGTGCGGATCCAGTGATGCGTGAGGCTCGCCCCTCTCGCGTCTCACGCTTTACCTTGAGAGGGGGATACCATGCGCCTCCTGCGTTGGCGCGATTGGTCGCTGGCAACCCGGTTGACCGTGACGATGACCCTCCTGGCAGCGTTGCCGCTGCTCCTGGTCACCCTGTACAACAGTCACCGAGAGCAGGCTGAACTGCTGGCGGCGGCTCGTGCCGAGGGTCGGCAGCGCGCGCTGGGCACGGCCGCTATCGTGGACGCTCATCTGAGCGAGCGGCTGGACGACATTCAGGTATTGGCGCTGCGGCGCACCGTCCGGGACTATCTGGCCGGAGCGACAGGCAGCCGAGACGCCCTGACGCAGGCTCTGGAGCAGGTTCAGCAGGTTTACGGTTACGTGGGTGTGGACATTTTGGACGTGGAAGGCCGGGTGGTGGCATCCACCGATCCCCGGCTGATCGGCCAGGAGCGTATCACCGACCCGGCCTTCCGTGTTGCGGTTGCCGGCCAGCTCTACGCTGGAGAACTGCACCTCCACGAAGAGACAGCCACGCCGGTGGTTCATTTGGCCGCGCCGGTCCGGGCTGAGGAGGGCCGGCTGCTGGGAGCAGTGGTCATCCACATAAGTTTTGGCTTCATTGACCAACTGATCGCCCATGATGCCGACTTTGCCGGGCCGGGCGGTTACGGGATGTTGTGGGATGACGATGGGTTGATCCTGGCCCATAGTGCCCGCCCGGAGTTGCGCTTCACCCCACTGGTGCCACTGCCGCCCGATGTGGCGTCGCAGATCATCACCGAGCAGCGCTTCGGCGAGCGAACGGAGGCGCTTCTGGCCTCGGCCGGGGACGAGGTGGCGGTAATGGAGAGATCGCGGGCATTGCTTTACGACCCGCAGGCCGATCCCTACCTGCGGCTGCGCACCCCGGACGGGGAGTGGACCGATGTCGTCATTGTCCCGCTGGTCAAGAAACGCTGGCTGTATGGCCTCTTCATACCCGAATCGAACCTCCTGGCCGAGGTGAAAGCTCAGACTCAGAATGCGCTGATCGCCGCCGGGCTGGCCGTCGTGGCCGCCTCGGCGGTGGGGCTGCTCCTGGCCCGCCAGATTGCCAGGCCCATCCGCGCCGTAGCCAACGCAGCGCGGGCCATTGCTGCCGGGGAACTGGGCCAGCGCATCCGATGGCCCAGCCATGACGAGATCGGCCGGCTGGCCGCCGATTTCGACGTCATGGCTGAGACCTTGCAGCGACACACCGCGGCGCTGGAAGCTGCTAACAAAGAGCTGGAGGCGTTCTCCTACTCCGTCTCCCACGACCTGCGGGCGCCGTTGCGGGCGATGGACGGCTTCTCCCGCATCTTGCTGGAAGAATACGCCTCGCAACTTTCGCCGGAAGCCCAGCGCTACCTGCGGCTGGTGCGCGATAGTGCCCGGCAGATGGGCCTTCTGATAGACGATCTGCTCGCCTTCTCGCGCCTGAGCCGCCAGCCGCTGAACAAACAGCCGGTCGCGCCAGCCAAGCTGGTGCGTCAGGCGCTGGAGGAGCTGCGCGCCGAGCAGGAAGGGCGGCGCATCGAGATCATCATCGGCGATCCTTCAGCAGGCTCAGGTCAGGCTCTGCCCATCTGCCAGGCCGACCCAATCTTGCTCAAACAGGTCTTCGTCAACCTCCTCTCCAACGCCCTCAAGTTCACCCGGAGGCGGGAAGTGGCGAGGATCGAGGTAGGCTATCTCCCTCGCCCAGGGGAAGGGGGTGAGGGCGGAGCCTACTTCGTTAAAGACAACGGCGTGGGCTTCGACATGCGCTACGCCGACAAGCTCTTCGGCGTCTTCCAGCGGTTACACCGCGCCGAGGAGTACGAAGGCACCGGCGTGGGCCTGGCCATCGTCCAGCGCATCATCCACCGCCACGGCGGGCGCGTCTGGGCCGAAGCGGAGGTGGACGGGGGCGCGACGTTCTACTTTACGATCCCGAAGCAATGAGGCGTGAAGCGTGTTTACGTGTTGCGTCATGGAGCACGGAACATGCCTTACGCAATAAGAAAGGAGCCGCGATCATGGTTGATAACACCGTCGAGATTCTGCTGGTCGAGGACAATCCCAATGACGTGGAGTTGACGCTCCATGCCTTGCGGAAGTACAATTTGGTCAACCACATCAATGTGGTGCGCGACGGGGCCGAGGCGCTGGAGTTTATCTTCTGCACCGGGGCTTATGCCCACCGTCGCATCGAGAACAGCCCCAAGGTGATCCTGCTTGATCTGAGGCTGCCCAAAGTGGACGGGCTGGAGGTGCTGCAGCGCGTGAAGGCCGACCCGCGTACCCGAATCGTCCCGGTGGTGGTGCTTACCGCGTCGCGCGAGGAGCGCGACCTGGTGGAAAGCTACCAACTGGAGGCCAATAGCTACATCATCAAGCCCGTGGATTTCGGGCAGTTCACCGAGGCCGTGCGGCAAATCGGGCTCTACTGGCTGCTACTGAACCAACCGCCGGTGATTTGAGATTTTGGACTGCAGGTTGCAGATCGGAAGGTCTCTCTCTTTCCAGCCGATCAGTGGTGCTTCGTAGCGGTTTCCATTAACAACACCAAAGGGGGAGACTACCGCAGATTGGATCTGCCGATATTTGTGCACTCAAAGTATATCCTATTTCAGGGTTAGAGTCAACATCTATCGGCTAATTAGAGCTGTCTCATTGTTAAATGCATCCATTGGATTTCAATCTGCAATCTAAAATCCGAATTGCAGATTGACACCTTCGATCTGCAACCTAAAATCTGAAATCCCCAATCCGGAGGGGCTTATGTCTGCTCCATTGCGGGTTTTGATTCTCGAAGATCGGCCGACCGACGCTGAGTTGATGTTGTACGAGCTGCGGCGAGCCGGGTTTGAGCCTGCCTGGCAGCGGGTGGAGACTGAGGCGGACTATCTCGCTGCTCTTGATCCAACCCTTGATCTTATCCTCGCCGACTACACCCTGCCGCAGTTTGACGCGCTACGAGCGCTACATTTGTTGCAGGAGCGCGGCCTGGACATTCCCTTCATCGTCGTCACCGCCACCGTCAGCGAAGAGGCGGCAGTGGAGTGCATGAAGGAGGGCGCGGCCGACTACCTGCTCAAGGATCGGCTGGCACGCCTGGGGCCGGCGGTGGAGCGGGCGCTACAGGAGAAGAGGTTACGCGACGAGAAGCGACAGGCCGAGATAGCGCTGCGGGAGAGCGAGGAGAAATACCGCGGTGTGGTCGAGCGAGCAAATGACGGCATCCTCATCATCCAGGACGCCGTCCTCAAATACGCCAACTCGCGTTTGGCAGAAATCTGGGGTGGCACGGTGGAAGAAATTACTGGCACTCCGTTTACCAGCTATATCCATCCCGATGAGCTTCTCGCGGTGGTTGATCGCTATAAGCAGCGTATGGCAGGCGAGGATGTCACACCGACGTACGAGATGGCGCTCAAGCGCAAGGACGGAAGCAGGTTCTATGTTGAAGTAAACGCGGGCAGGATCACCTATCAAGGAAAGCCTGCTGATCTCATAATCGCCCGCGACATCACCGAGCGCAAGCGTCGGGAACGGCACCTGGCTGCTCTGGCCCAGACCAGCGCCGCGCTGACCAGCGCCCTGGAGCTCGATCCGCTGCTGGAAAACATCCTCTCCGCGGCCATCGAAGCCATCCCCAATGCAGAGAAGGGTTCCATCCTCCTCCTCGACGAGGCATCCGGCGATCTGAGCATCCGCGCCCTGGCAGGCTATACCGACCCCCGCATCCGGGAGATCAGCTTCCCCAAGAAGGCTGGCTACTCCGCTCTGGCGACGCGAGAAGGTCGTCCCCTTCTCATCGCCGACGCCCGCCCCCCTGACGACTCTATCCGCTACGACGGCGAGATCGAGGAGATGCGGGCCATTCAGTCGGCTATCGTCGCTCCTCTGCGGGCCAAGGGACGGATCATCGGGGTCATCTCTCTGGACAACGCCAGCCGCAAGGGAGCTTTCGACGAGGAGGATCTGAAGGTCCTGAGCACCCTGGCTGATCAGGTGGCTATCGCTATCGAGAACGCCCGGCTCTTCGAGGAGACCCGTCGGCTCAAGGAGTTCAACCAGAGCATCGTCCAGAGCATGTCTGAGGGCATCGCTATACAAGACGCGGATGGGGCCTTCACTTTTGTCAATCCAGCGGCAGCGGCCATGTTGGGCTATGCTCCTGAGGAGCTGCTGGGCCAGCACTGGACGGCCATCGTCCCACCCGACCAGCAGCCCATCGTCCGGGCCGCTGACGAGCGGCGCCAGCGCGGTGAGGTTGATCGCTATGAGCTGGAGTTGGTGCGTAAGGACGGCACGCGGTTCTCGGTCCTGGTCAGCGGCAGCCCCCGTTTCGAGGATGGCCACCTCGTCGGCACCCTGGCCGTCTTCACCGACATCACTGAGCGCAAGCGGGCGGAGGCGGCGGAGCGCGAACAGCGAGCGCTGGCCGAAGCTCTGTGTGACACCGCTGCCGCCCTTGCCAGCACCCTGGACTTTGATGATGTGTTGGATCGCATCCTGGACAACGTCGGCCGCGTGGTACCTCATGATGCCGCCAGTATCATGCTCGTCGAAGGAGGCGTCGCTCGCATCGTTCGCCGCCGGGGCTACAGCGAGCGTGGGCTGGAAGCCCAGGTGCTGGCGTTGCAGCTTCCTGTGGCTGAGTTGCCCAACCTGCGTTACATGGCCGAGACCGGACGGCCCTTTGCCATCCCTGACACGGCTGCCTATCCTGGCTGGATGGACATGCCGGAGACTCGTTGGATACGTTCCTACGCGGGCGCGCCCATCCGTGTGAGAGGGGAGGCCATCGGCTTTATTAACCTGAACAGCGCTACTCCCTATTTCTTCAGTCAGGCTCATGCTGAACGCCTGCAAGCCTTCGCTGACCAGGCCGGCGCCGCCCTCGAGAACGCTCGTCTGTACACATCCCTCCAGGAGGCCAATGTCCAACTGCAGGCAGCAATGCGGGCCAAGGACGAGATGATCCAGAACGTCTCCCACGAGCTGCGCACCCCGCTGGCCATCATCATAGGGTTCGTCGAACTGCTAAAAAATGGAGTGTTTGGCCCCCTGACCGCCGAGCAGGAGCGCATCGTGGCCACTCTGGACAAGCAGGGCAAGCGGCTACACTTCATGGTACACCGGCTCCTGATCCTGCAGACGCTGAGGCCAGAGACGCTGCGCAAAGTCCCATTGGAGTTAGGTCCCTGGCTGTCGGGGGTGGTGCAGCCGTGGATGGATCAGCGCGCAGCAGGGATTGAAGTACGTCTGGACGTGTCCCCCAACCTGCCTCTTGTCATGGCGGACTCCGATCTGCTGGAGCAGGTGGTGGTTAACCTGCTGGACAACGCGGTTAAGTTCAGTCCGAACGGTGGGGTGGTAACGGTCCGTGCTGGAGCAGCTCCTGCCTCCTGCCTTCTGCCTCCTGCTTCCTCTCCAGCAGCGGCGGTGAGCGGTCAACAGGAGGCAGTGATCATCACGGTAACGGATCAGGGGATCGGCATCCCGCCGGACAAGCTGGAACAGGTGTTTGAGCGGTTTTACCAGGTGGATGGGAGCGCGACGCGGCGTTTTGGCGGGATGGGGATCGGGCTGGCGCTATGTCGGGCAATTGTGAAGGCGCACGGAGGGCGGATCTGGGCCGAAAGCGAAGGGGAAGGACGCGGGAGCATTTTCTGTGTCGTGCTGCCAGTAGCGAGTGGATGACCAGACAGAACTTCGCCATTGTTCGTAGCACCCTACCGGTGAGCATAGGAGATGATAATGAAATCCACTGTACACATGATCGGCCAGGCCCACCTGGACCCGGTCTGGCTTTGGCGCTGGACGGAGGGACGAGCCGAGGCGCTGGCCACCAGCCAGTCCGCCGTGGATCGCCTCCACGAATACCCCGACTTCCACTTCACCCGCGGCGAAGCCCAGGTGTACGAGTGGATCGAGCAGGAAAACCCCGAACTCTTCCGCCAGATCGTCGAGCTCATCCGTCAGGGCCGCTGGCACGTCGTCAACGGCATGGTGGTCCAGCCCGACATGAACCTGCCCCAGGGTGAGTCGTTCGTGCGCCAGGCCCTCCTGGGCAAGACCTACCTGCGCGAGCATCTGGGCGTCGAACCGCGCGTGGCGTATTGCGTGGACAGCTTCGGCCACGCCGGCACCCTGCCCCAGATCTTCCAGAAGTGCGGCTTCGACGCCTACGTCTTCATGCGCCCCGGCCCCCACGAGAAGGAGCTCCCCGCCCAGACCTTCTGGTGGCAATCGCCCGACGGCAGCCGCGTCCTTGCCTTCCGCATCACCGCCTCCTACGGCACCGGTCCCTGGGATCACACCGAACACATCCTCCGGGCCGTCGAAGCGAAACCGCCCCAGCTCTCCCACACCATGTGCTTCTTCGGCGTGGGCGACCACGGCGGCGGCCCCACCCGGCAGCAGATCGAGAATGTGCTCCAGATCGCCCGCTCGCGCGACGATCTGGAGATCCGCTTCAGCTCGCCCGAGGCGTACTTCGCGGCCATCGCGCCCGAGGCCGACGCGCTGCCGGTGGTGGCCGAGGAGCTGCAGTTCCACGCCGTGGGCTGTTACTCCGTCAACAGCGCGCTCAAACGCGCCCATCGCCAGGCCGAGTGCAACCTGCTGGTGGCGGAGCGCATGGCCACGCTGGCCCAGATATGGGTCGGCCAGCCGGCGCCCATGGAACGGCTGCGCGCCCTCTGGCACGATCTCTGCTTCAACCAGTTCCACGATACGCTGGGGGGAACGTCCATCAAGGAGGCGGAGGATGAGGCCATCATGGCCTTCGGCCGGGTCATCCTTGGCGCCCGCGAGATCGCCAACGACGCCGGCCGTGCTATTGCCAGCCGCGTGGACACTTCGGGAGCAGGCGGCACCATTGTACTGTTCAACCCCTTTGCTCATCCCCTCACCCGGTACGTCGAATACGAGCCCTGGACGGGCTGGCAGCCGTGGGACGAGGGTCGCTGGGGCCTGACCGACGAGCAGGGGCAGCCCGTGCCCTACCAGTTGATCGAGACGCACGAGGCGCTCACCTCACCAGGCGGGGGCCTCAACCGGATTGTATTCCCCGTTACCCTGCCGCCGATGGGCTACCGGGTCTACCGCTTCGCGCCCGAGGCGCCGCGAGCTCCGGTCACGGGTGGAGCGCAGGTGATCGCAGACGGCGGACAATGGACGATGGAGAATGAGCGGCTGACGGTGCGCCTGGATGGCGAGACCGGCGCCGTTGTGTCCTGCGTGGACAAGGAAAGTGGGCTGGAGCTGGTCGGCGAGGGGGGATGGAACGTGGCCCAGGTGTTGGAGGACCTCAGCGACACCTGGTCGCACGGCGTCCGCGGGTTTGATCAGGTCATCGGGGCTTTTGGCGACGCCTGCATCACCGTCGTGGACCATGGCCCGCTGCAGGTGTCGGTGCTGGTCGAGCGCAGCTACGAGGGCAACACCTGGCTGCAGCAGCTCATCCTGCGCCGGGGAGAGGCCGAGATCCTGATCCGCAACTGGCTGAACTGGCAGGGTCGATGGCGCCTGCTCAAGCTCGCCTTCGACGTCGCCACCGATCAGCCGCGGGCCTTCCACGACATCCCCTTCGGCTGGTGCGAGCGCCCTACTGACGGCGCGGAGGTGCCCACGCAGATGTGGATGGACGTCACGGGGCCGACCCGCGGGCAGCCGGGCCAACCTGTCGGCCTGGCAGTGATCAACGACGGAAAGTACGGCTGCGATGTGGCCGGGAGCACGATGCGCCTGACCATCCTCCGCTGCCCACCGTATGTCTATCACCTGCCCCATCCCATCGGCACCAAGCGCCGCTACGACTGGGTGGATCAGGGCTACCAGGAGTTCACGCTGGTGCTCCGTCCTCACGTGGGGGACTGGCGCGACGCGGGCGTTGTGCAGCGGGCGCGCGAGCTAAACCTGCCCATCGTGCCGATCACGATGCACTGCCATCCCGGCGAGCGCCCGCCGCTGGCCTCGCTGCTGGAGCTTTCCTCCCCTGAAATGGAGCTGACCGCCTTCAAACCGGCCGAGGACGGCGACGGGTACATCGTGCGCGTGGCCGATCGCCACGGGCGCGGCGGCTCCAGGGAGCTACGTTGGATGGGTGAGCGGTTCGCGATTCAGGTGGCCCCGTTTGAGGTGATCACGCTGCGCCTGACGCAGCGGGCCGGGCGTTGGCAGATGATCCCGTGTGACATGCTCGAGCGGCCGCTATAGCACTCCGATGGACGCCCAGTGCCCAGGGCAGTTTCCTGTCGCAGCCTGTGGCCGGCAGGCTACTATGGGGCTGGCCGGCAGTTGAAACGCCGTCTGCACCTTGCCAGGCCTCTCCTCGGAGGCTACCGCCTGTGTGAACAGTCCCTGAGAGGGGGCTTCGCAAACCGTAGCCGCTTGACCACTATTTCACGGTATGATAAATTGTAATCCGTAGAGCCTGTTCTTCTTGTGGCTTTTCGGGTTTGCTTTCTTCTGGGATGTGTTTGAGGTGAAGCATGGAAAAGGTCTTGGAGCTTACCACAGTAGCGCCTGTCAAGCCGACAATCCACTACCCTGAACGGGACGGGAAGCCCATGGGAGAGACCGACTTCCACATCAGCACCATCATCTACCTGCGCCAGGCATTGCGCCACTTTTTCCGTCAGGCCGAGAGGATCTACGTCGCCGCCAACATGCTCTTCTATTACGAAGAGGGTAATCCCTCGGCCGTCACGTCGCCAGACGTCTTCGTGGTGAAGGGGATCGCCAAGTACGACCGGCGAATCTACAAACTGTGGGAGGAGGGAGTTGCTCCTTGCGTGATCTTCGAGATCACCTCTCGCAGCAGTCGGCTGGAGGACCTGGGGACCAAGCGGGGATTATATGAGATGCTGGGGGTGAGGGAGTATTTTCTGTTTGACCCACTGGACGAGTATCTGTCGCCCCGGCTGCAGGGCTTTCGCCTAGTGGAGGGATATTATCAACCGCTCAAACTCTCGTCGGAGGGGATGCTACACAGCCAGGAGTTGGGATTGACGCTGCGGCCGGAGGGGAGCCTGCTGCGGTTGGTGGACCCGGTCACCAGCCAGGCCATCCCGACGCTAGACGAGGCGGTGAATCGGGCCCAGGCCGAGATGGAACGCGCTCAGGCTGAAGCCAGGCGAGCCCAAATCGAAGCCCAACGCGCCCAGGCCGAAGCCCAACGCGCTAACCGTGCTGAGGCGGAGCTGGCCCGCTTGCGGGTCGAGTTGGAGCGATTGCGGCGCCAGGCAAGGGAAGCGGGAGAGTAATGAGTGCATTGGAACACTAATCCATCACCCGACAAGTATAGGGTCCGTCAGATGGGTGAATTGATCGCCTGGTGGTGGGATTTCTATATCCGTTCAACGCTCACAGAGCAACGCAGACGGCGGCGGGTGGTCCAGGCGGTAGTGCTGCAAGGCGACCAGGTGTTGCTGATCAAGCGCACCAGCCCCAGGGTGTGGGAGCTGCCCGGCGGTGGGATCGAGGATGGGGAGTCGCCAACAGACGCGATTGAGCGGGAGGTGCAGGAGGAGACGGGCGTGCAGGTACGCGTGATGCGCCAGTTGGGGGTGTATCAACGGCCGGGCTTCCGGCCCCACGACGGCATCGTGTTCGTCTGTACCCCTGTCGAGGGCAAGCCTGGCCCCGGTAATGAAGCGCTGATCGCCCGATTCTTCCCAATTGACCGGCTGCCGTGGGGCCTGCTCCCCTGGTACCGGGAAGTGATCCACGACGCCACACAGCCACCCGCACCTCCCCATTTCCGCCGCCAGTGGTTAGGACCAGGTGCGATCATCACCAGCCTCCTCATCGTCCTGGGCGAGCATCTTCACCTGTTGGAGTAAGCCAAAAATCGCTCACAACCTGGTGGCTGATTACTGGCACCGCTCACCGCTATCCGTGCTTGCCCTGAAGTCTTTTCTGTGATATGTTGTTGTCAGCCCGTCCTGAAAATAGCAGTTAGCGATCAGCCATCAGCGATCAGCCACTCTCAGTAGATCACAGTTTTGCTCCTAAGCCCGTCCTCGGGCGCTAGATGGACGCCCCGGGGACGGGGGTCAGCCTGTCCTGAAAATAGCGGTCAGCGATCAGCCATTAGCGATTAGCCACTCTGGCTGGAGGCTGACGGCTGCTTGTGGCCCGCACTTGTGGTCTTCGCCTCTCAGAAGACCATGGGCTAAAAGCTGATTGCTAACTGCTGATGGCTGTCCTGTGCCGGACAGGCACGGGAGCACAAGGACAATTGCTCAAGCACCCTCGCGGAGGTTGCCAATTGCTCATAAACCTTCGCAAGGGTTCCATGTCTGTGGAGGTGTGCCGATGCCCTCTCCCTTTCCTGGAATGGACCCCTATCTCGAACACCCGCGTCTCTGGCAGGATGTACACGACAGCCTGGCTGGAGAGATCCGTGACCAACTGGCCCCGCGCTTACGGCCACGCTACGTAGCCCGTTTGGTGCCCCAGCGAGTAGTGGATCAGCCGGATGACGGGGAGCTACGTATTATGTTCCCGGATGTGTCGGTGATTCGCCGGGGGCCGGTAGAACCCCTCCCAGTATTGGTCGGTGCGGTTCCGGCCATCACGCCAGCACCGGTCACCGCCGTCAACGTGATGCGCGTGCCCTTCCGACAGGTGAGTGTCGAAATCCGGGACGTAGCCTCCGGGTTACTGGTAACCGCCATCGAGCTTCTCTCCCCGGCTAACAAACGCCCGAGCAGCGAGGCCCAGGAGGCCTACCTGCGCAAGCGGGATACCCTGCTGGCTTCCACAACCCACCTGCTAGAGATTGACCTGCTCCGGCGGGGTGAGTGACTCCCCCTGGAACCTCCACCCCCTCCGGCACCCTACT
>DAOUAJ010000167.1:0-4024 GCA_034433615.1 Anaerolineae bacterium
CCTGGCCTGCCCCCTGGCCGATCGGCGCTACCGGGGCGTGGAGCACTGCACCGCCGCAGAGGACCAGGTCCATGTGCTCGTCGTGGACCCCCGATGGGCGAAGGTCTCCTGACCGAGCCCCACCCTCGCCTCGGTCAGAGACCTGCGGCGATCGCAGATCGCAAAATGAGCGTTTTAGTGCCTTCGTGGTGAATCTTCAGACACGCTTTTGAGAAAGGAGTCAAACCATGAAAGCGAAAAGCCATGTGTTACTTGCTGTTGCCATCGGCCTGAGTCTCATGATCATGATGAGCTTCGGCGGGACGAGGCCCATCAGCATCGCACAAGGAGCGGATAATGGGCCACAGCTCACGCCACAGCCGGATGTTCTCAAGGCTACGCCGACCCCGTCCCTTGAGCTGAAGAGGGAGCTGGAGAATCGCGTCTTGCAGGCGTCTTCATCTGCTCCGCCCAATGATGACTTTGATTCAGCCACATTGATCACAGGCTCCCCCTTTACAGATGTCCTCGATACTACAGGCGCTACTGTGGCATCTGACGATCCCGATATGGGCTGCGGGGCCGGGGTGAACTCGAACACGGTGTGGTATCGCCTCATTGCGCCTTTCTCAGGCGTTGTAGAGGCCAATACTGCGGGCAGCAATTATGACACGGTTCTCGCGGCGTTCACCGGATCGCGCGGCGCCCTGGTTCGTTTGGCTTGTAACGATGATGCGATCGGCTTGCAATCCAGGATCAACTTCTCGGTCGAGCGAGGCGAAGTCTATTTCCTGGAAGTCGCTGACTATGGAGGTCCTGGCGGAGGATTATTGAATCTGACCGTGACCATCACGTTTGAAGGACGGTTTGGAGAAAGAATCTACGTGCGTTCCGCTACACCGATAACGGTCTCTTTCTGGTCTAATCCAAACACAGGATATTCTAACTTGGTAGGCTTGCATAGCCCGGAGTCCACCACCTTTGGCATATGTAGAGGAAGCAATGTTCCGCCGCCCACGCAAATAGGCCCGTTCCCTCCGGGAAGCGAGCTGGTGTTTTTCCTGAATTCCCAGGCTTCCGATGCACCGCCCGGCGTGCCACCAATCTACTACAATGGTCCGGCCGAGCGCAATCCGGACAACCGAGTCCATGCCAACGTGACCTATGACCCTTCGGCCGGAACCACCACCTTAGGGTGGGAAGATATGTGGAACACGGGGGATCGAGACTTCGACGATTGTGTCATGACCTTGACCGGCGATATAGGCATTATCGAAACGGCCTCGACGTTTCAGGTTTTGCCTGCCTCTATTCCTGCTGATGGCGCAAGTGCAGCGAATGTGATCTTGTTGTTGGCTGGTGAAGATGAGCGTCCTTTGGTAGGCCACCGGATTCGTTTCATCTCGAGCCGTGGCAACGTAGACATCTTTTCGCCTCCGGTCGGCACCACCGATGCAAACGGCATCCTTGTGAGCACGATCCGCTCGTCCACTCCTGGCACGGCCATCATCACCGCCCAGGACCTGACCACCGGCCAGTCTCTTCCTCTCTCCGCTAGCATCACCTTCACGCCGGTGAGCGGGGAGCCATCACCGCCGCCGGCGAATGAGGGGGAGATTGCCATCACTGAAGTCATGGAAACGCTACCTCTTTCCGGATGGTATCCCGCCACCGATGTTCCATTCTTGCGCGACCTTTTCGGGGACGTCTTTCGTAACCGCATCGAAGTAAGGGTTGATTGGCGCGGCTCTGTGCCAGGCCGTATTGATTTTATCGTCAACGGGACGACACATAGCGTAACAGCCGAAGCTCAAGGTGCCAGCTATGAACTGGATATGAGTCGTGATCTGCGTGTCGGCACCAATGATCTTCGTATCGTTGCATACAACACAGCAGGTCAACGCTCTCAGATGCGGGCCTACGCGCCGGTTGTATGGGAGATGCCCGCCTGGCTTATCCAACTTCTCAGCGATGCGAACGCCATGCATGAATCTCAGGCGAGTATAGTGCCGGCTGGAGCGTCTGCAGCCATCACGTCTTTGGGGAGCGTTGTGATTGAGAGAGTACAAAACCCCAAAGCGGTGAACGTCTGGTTCAAAATACCACCCAGGAATCTTATCTCGCGGGTTTACGTTCCGGTTGGCAAATTCGAGACTGAAGGCGTCCAGGTCTACGCACGACTGCAGATCCCGTTAGAAGGTCAGAGCGAGGTTGAACTACGTGGCGGCGCCCGCTATCTCAATGAGTTCGAGCGGCGCAGGGCGGCAGGATTCGAGCACAAAGGGCTCTCCATCCTCGGAACGGCATTTACAGGGGATGCCTATGTGTTCGGTCGCGCCCGATTCGATGTCTTTGTGCTCCGCCCGGAAGCAGTAGGCGGGGGCGCTTCGTACGAGGTAAGCAAAACCTGGGAAAGAACCTGGTTAGCTCTCCTCTACCTCATCGGATTGCCGGATCCGACACCTGTTCTACGAGCGATTCCCGTCGTCGGTGAGCCTGTCGCGAATTTTGTTGCCCGTATCGCCAGCGGCTACTTCACTCTCAGAGGACGAGGGGGAGCCGCGTTTACTTATCAACTTGATCCCGTCCGCCGGTTTGACTCTTTTGATCTTACCTTGGGGGCTGGGGGAGAAATCGGCATGAGGGCAGATATCGGTGTGGCAGAGATCAAAGGGCATTACAGGACTGATGTTGACAGCACTTTTCTGTGCCTGCGTAATGCCGTCGAAAGCGATCTGACCGATAACCTCTTCTGCGATCTCACCTTCAGAGGCGGCGGACGTATGCAGGTGAAGGCCTTCGCGTGGGAGATCCCCGTGATGGAGTTTCCTTCGTTTGAAAAGCGATGGCCCGAAGCCTCTTCGGTCTCAGTTGAAATAGGCCAATCCGTGCCGGCGTCTTCCAACGATTGGCAGCTCATCAGGCACATCGCTACTCCCGACTACGCTCGGTTCCGCGCTCTGTCCCATAAGCCCCAGGCCTTCGCTGTGCCAACCACGCCATGGTTGCAAGGCGCCGGTATTGTTGCGCAGACCACGGTTACTAGTGTCCTGATCAGCAACGTCTATACCTACACTGAACCTTCCCTGGCAGTAGACCCGACCACGGACAAAGCCCTGCTGCTCTGGGTCCATGACGACGTCGCCAAGCCGATCGGCCAATCTCACGAGATCCACTTCAGCCGCTGGGACGGCACCACCTGGAGCGTCCCCGCCCGTGTCACCGACGACACCTACCTGGACGGTGCGCCTCAGGTGGCGTGGGACGGCAATGGCAAGGGGCTGGCCGTATGGGAGCGGCTGAACGATCCGGCGTTGCCCATCACCGCCACGCTGGACACCACCGCCACGCACAAGATCGAGATCGCCTGGGCCCAGTACGAGCCGGACACGAACACCTGGAGTACTCCCACGTGGCTGACCGCCAACAGCGCCCTGGACCACAAGCCCATCCTGGCGCGCAACGCGGCCAGCGGCGTGATGGCCGTCTGGCGCCAGAACCCGGCTGGCCTGCTCAGCGGCGACGCCGCCAACCCCGACCGGGTGATGTTCGCCACCTGGGACGGAAGCACCTGGAGCCTACCGGCCGTTGCCGTGGACGGCATCCTCGGCCTGGTGGACCTGGCGGCGGGTTACGGCGACGGCATGGCCACTATCGCCTACACCCGCTTCCTGACCCCCACCGACAGCATCACCCCCACGTTGCAGCTCTTCACCAGCACCTGGGATGGCAGCACCTGGTCAGCCCCCCAGCAACTCACCGACGACGACCTGCGCCACACCAACCCGCAGGTGGTGTACAACACCCTGAACCAGCCGCTCTTAGTCTGGCAGGCCGGCGAGACCCTGCGCCTGCGCAACCTGAGCACCGCCGAGGAAGCCAGCTTGACCCTGGACCCCGCGCTGGTGATTGACGAGTTCCGCTTGCTCCACGACAGCGCCGACAACCTGGCGGCGGTCTTCACGGGCCAGCAGGCCGGCCAGCGGGACCTGTTCGTAGCCTTCTACGACGCCGCACACAACGCCTGGGGGCGCCCTTACCGGCT
>DAOUAJ010000168.1:0-9175 GCA_034433615.1 Anaerolineae bacterium
GGCAGTAGCAACCTCCTCTTCTTTTTTATCCGAGATCAATGGTGTTGCCACAGCCAGAGACTGGGCAGGTTGAGGCTCTTTGGCGTCAGATTCAGGCAAAGTTACACTGACTGTTGCCTGCTCGCCGGCACTGGTTGTTGATTCTAAAAGGCGCTCCAGCACCTCTCGTTTGATGCGCCATTTGCCTGCAACTTTCAGCGCAGGGATACGGCCTCTCTCCAATTCGGAACTCAACTCTTCGATGGTGAGTTGCAAGTAGTCCGCAGCCTGTTCGAGTGTCAGAACTGAAGAAGTAAAGCTGCCTTCCATAACCTCATCTCCACATACGCATTCTAATCCACCGTGGCCATATTTTACCACAAGAGCTACACACGAGCCAAGCATCTTTGTCTGACACGCCTGCTTCGGTTATAATCGGGTTTGGCTGAGCCGCAAGCGCTCGGGCGGTCGTATGGCCGCCCGATTTTGTGGGTGAGGAAACGATCGGTGTTTCGCAGGCTGCTTCGTTCAGAGGAAAAAACCGTTGAGGAACAGAAGATTCAGCAGAGCCTGACCAAGACGCGCCAGGGGATCTTTGGCCGCATCGGGTCTCTGTTTCAAGCTAACGAGATCACCGATGACCTGTGGGAAGAGCTGGAGGCGTTGTTGATCCAGGCCGACGTAGGGGTGAACACCACCCTCAAACTGGTGGAAACAGTGAAGGCGCGCGTGGCCCGTGAGGGGATCAAACGTACCGAGGACGCCTACACGATCCTGAAAGAGGAGATGGTCGCCCTCTTCGGCGAGGCCCCGCCTATGGCCATTGACGTGCCGCGCCTGTTGACAGTGGTGTTGGTAGTGGGGGTCAACGGTTCGGGGAAGACGACTTCCATTGCCAAGCTGGCTCACTACTACAAACGGCGCGGCCGCAGGGTCGTGTTGGCGGCCGCAGACACGTTTCGCGCCGCAGCCATCGAGCAGCTCAAGATCTGGGGCGAGCGCGCGGGCGTGGATGTGATCGCGCAGGGACCCGGCGCGGATCCCGGCGCGGTGGTGTACGATGCCATTCGCGCCAGCCAGGAGTCCCGCCAGGCCGATCTGTTGATCGTGGATACGGCCGGGCGTCTGCACACCAAGTTCAACCTCATGAAGGAACTGGAGAAAATCCGCTCGGTGGCGGCCAAACAGGTGCACCGGGCCCCCCATGAGACGTTTCTGGTGTTGGATGCTGCCACTGGCCAGAATGCCCTGGCTCAGGCGCGGCACTTTAAGGACTCTGTGGGGATCACCGGGGTGATACTGACCAAATTGGACGGCACGGCCAAAGGTGGCATCGTGCTGGCCATCCGGCAGGAGTTGGGGGTGCCCGTCCGGTTTGTAGGCACAGGTGAGGGATTAGACGACCTGGCCGAGTTCAATCCGGTCGCGTTTGTGGAGGGGCTGTTTGCAACGTAATGCATGACTGCTTTTACGGATTACGTATTACGAATTACGGACGGGGGAGACAATGGTATGGACGAGCTAAGAGAGAAACTGGCTGAGCTGGACGACCGTATTCAGAATATCCGGAGGCGACTTTGACATCGCCGGCAAGGCGGAACGGGTTGCTGAGCTGGAGAAACGCTCCATTGCACCAGGCTTTTGGCAAGATGCCGAGGCTGCTCAGCGCACCATGCAGACGTTAGCGGCTCTTCGGGAGGAAGTGGACCTTTGGAATCGGATGGCGCAGCGGTCAGAGGAGGCGCGTGGCCTGCTGGAACTGGCAGCCGAGGAAGGCGACGAGGAGATGTTGGCCGAAATCGAGCGGGAGGCGCGTGCTCTTGCACAAGACTTAGAGCGAGAGGAATTCCGGCTGGTTTTCTCGGGAGAGCATGATCGCGGCGATGCGATCCTGGCCATTCACGCCGGGGCGGGGGGCACTGAGGCGCAGGATTGGGCGGCCATGCTGTTACGTATGTACCTGCGTTGGGCCGAACGTCACGATTACGATACGGAGATCGTTGACCGTACCGAAGGAGAGGAGGCTGGCCTCAAGAGTGTCTATGTCGAGGTGCGCGGGCCGTACGCCTATGGCTATCTGAAGGCGGAGCGAGGTGTGCATCGCCTGGTGCGGCTGTCCCCCTTTGATGCAGCCAACCGTCGGCATACCTCCTTCGCCCTGGTCGAGGTCATGCCCGTTCTGGACGACGACATCCAGGTGAACATCCGGCCTGAGGATCTGCGTATAGACGTATTTCGCTCTGCCGGCGCGGGGGGTCAGAATGTGCAGAAAAACTCTACGGCCGTGCGCATCACCCATCTCCCCACGGGCATCGTCGTCACCTGCCAGAACGAGCGCTCGCAGTTGCAGAACAAAGAGTCGGCACTGCGGGTGTTGCGTGGCAAGCTGTACGAGATCGAACGGCAGAAGCGGGAGGCGGAGGCCACCGCGCTGAAGGGGAAACACGTGGACGCTGGCTGGGGCAACCAGATCCGTTCCTACGTGCTGCACCCCTACCAGATGGTCAAAGACCTGCGGACGGACGTGGAAACGGGCAACACTCAGGCCGTTCTGGACGGCGAATTGGATCGGTTTATGGAAACCTGGCTGAAGAGCCAGGTGGGGGCCAACGGGCACGGCCTCGACGGGAACAGTCGCTGAGGAGTCCTATGTCCCAAGCGTCTGCAGCTTCTTCTGCTCGTTTTTTGGTCACTGGTGCTCAGGGATGCATCGGTGCCTGGGTGGTCTATCGCCTGGTCACGGCCGGCCATCAACCGGTCGCCTTCGACCTCGACCCCACGCCGTATCGCTTGCGCCTGATCGCCACACCGGAGGAGTTAACGCGCGTCCAATTCATCGTCGGTGACATCACTGACAGCGAACACCTGGCTCGCGTCGTGTCGGCGCACGAGATCACCCACATCATCCACCTGGCGGCTCTGCAAGTCCCCACCTGCCGTGCCAATCCCGTTCTGGGCGCTCGGGTCAACGTCCTGGGCACGCTCAACGTGTTTGAGATGGCGCGCCGCTTCCCAGAACAGGTTCAGCGCGTCGTCTATGCCTCGTCCGCCGCCGTTTTTGGCCCTCAGGAAAGCTACCAGATCGAACCGGTGCCTGATAGTGGCCCCCTGTCACCAGCGACGCATTACGGCGTGTTTAAGCAGTGCAACGAGGGCAACGCCCGCATTTACTGGCAAGATCATGGCATCTCTTCCATCGGCCTGCGTCCGTGGACGGTGTACGGCGTAGGGCGGGACCAGGGGATGACCTCTGATCCGACCAAAGCGATCCTTGCAGCGTTGCTGGGGCGTCGCTTCCACATCGCTTTTGGTGGGCGCACCGATATGCAGTACGTGGACGATGTGGCCCGCACCTTCATCGCCTGCGCTCAGGTGCCGTATCAGGGGGCCGAGGCTTTCAATCTGCGCGGCGATGTCGTCACCGTTGAACAGATCATTGATGCCATTGATGCGGCCGTGCCGGGAGCGCGTCGGCTGATCACCCACGGCGATCAGCAGATCCCGATCGTACCATCCCTGGATGATAGCAGGCTGCGCACCTTGCTTGGTGATATCCCCCATACCCCCCTGTCAGAAGGAATTGCACGCACTGCCGAACGATTTCGCCGACTCCTGGCCGAGGGACGCCTGGAGATTGCCGATCTACCCACTGTGCCAGAGGCGTAATCGTAATTGGAATAGCCAGGCGGGTGAAAGCCCGCTTCTTGGCCAATTCATCGCAGCGCTGATAGGGGTACCCCAGACTTTCTGAGAAAGCTCATTATGACGAGAGGTGGGAGATGTCGAGCGTAGTAGGATCGTCCGAGAAGCCCGTCAAAGGTCTGGAGGGTATAGCTGTCGCCACCACGCGGCTCAGCAAAGTGGACGGCATCGCGGGCCGTCTTTATTACCGAGGTTACAGCATTGACGATCTGGCAGAGTATGCGACATTCGAAGAGGTGGCGTATTTATTGTGGTTCGGGCATCTGCCTAACCGGCAGGAGTTGGCCCAGATTCGTGCCACGATGGCTCACCATCGCACCACGCTTTATGACGAAGTGATGGGGCTGTTGCGTCAAACCCCTACCAGGGCAGTGCCCATGGCCGTCCTGCGATGCGTTACTTCATTTTTAGGACACTACGATCCCGATGCCGAGAATAACAGCCTGGAGGCTACCATAGATAAAGCCTACCTTTTAACCAGCCAGTTTGCCAACGTAGTCGCAGCCTTTGACCGCCTGCGCAAAGGGCTGGAACCCATTATGCCTCGTAAAGACCTGAGCCATGCAGCCAATTTCCTCTACATGTTGACCGGCAAGGAACCGGATGGCATCGCCAGCCGCGCGCTGGAAATGTATCTGATTCTGCTGGCTGATCATGGGTTTAACGCCTCCACGTTTGCCGCGCGCGTTACAGCCTCCACCCTCAGCGATTTGTACTCCGCTATCACCGCGGCAGTGGGCGCGCTCAAAGGGCCGCTCCACGGCGCAGCCAATGAGGGGGCGATGGAGCAATTTATGGAGATCGGCAGCGTGGAGAATGTTAAACCCTGGTTTGAGAAGGCGAAGGCAGAGAAGCGCCGGATCATGGGGGTTGGCCACCGCGTGTACAAGGTCTTCGATCCACGCGGCCGTCACCTGCGTCGTATAGCGTTGCAGTTGAACGAGATTGCTGAGGACCGTCGTTGGTTGGACATCGCACTGAAACTGGAACAAATCGTCGAGGTGGATCCCTACTTCAATGAGCGCCGGCTGTATCCAAACGTGGACTACTACTCGGCCCCGCTGTTGTACACCCTGGGCATTGCGGTGGACCTATTCCCCACCATCTTCGCCATGGCCCGTATTGTGGGCTGGACGGCGCACGTGATGGAGCAATGGGCGGACAATCGGCTGATCCGGCCCGCCGAATACTACGAAGGCCCACTGGATCTGCCCTGGGTGCCCCTGGAGCGACGTAATTGAACCTATGGAGGCCATGTGAAAGACTCCGAAGCGCTGGCGCAGCGTGTCGCTGCACTGAGTCAAGTGTTCGCCAGGCGATTTGGCCAGACGCCTGAGATCGTAGTGCGCGCCCCGGGTCGGGTCAACCTGATCGGCGAACATACCGACTATAACGATGGCTTCGTCCTGCCAGCGGCCATTGACCGCAATGTACTGCTGGCGGCCGCCCGCCGGAATGATGATCGCGTTCACCTGCTGGCAGTGGACCTGAATAGTGAGGATGAGTTCTTGCTGTCGGCCGCAGAGCGCATCGAGGAGAGGCTGTGGTCCAACTACCATCGAGGCGTGGCTTTCATGTTGCAGGCTCACGGCTATCCCTTGATCGGAGCCAACGTGGCGTTCAGCAGCAATGTCCCCATCGGAGCGGGGCTCAGCTCCTCCGCGGCGGTGGAGACAGCGATAGCCTTTGGCCTTCTGACCCTCGCTGACCAGGAGATGAATCGTCCGCAGATGGCCTTAGCCTGCCAGCAAGCGGAGCACGAGTACGCGGGCGTGCCATGCGGCATTATGGATCAGTTTATCAGCGCGCTGGGCCGGACTAACCATGTTTTGCTGATTGACTGCCGAGACCTGAGTTATCAGCACGTGCCTGTGCCGACCGCAGCGCGCATCGTCGTGGCGGATACAGGGGTGCGCCGGGCGCTGGCCGGCTCCGAGTATCGGGTGCGACGGAGGCAGTGCGAGGAAGCTGTGCGGTTATTGCAGCCAGTATTGCCTGGCATCCGCGCCCTGCGCGACGTGAGTGTAGAGGACCTGGGACGGCATGGACATTTACTGCCGGAAGTTGTGCGTCGCCGCGCCCGTCACGTCGTCAGCGAAAATCAGCGCGTCCTGGACACGGTGGCTGCGTTGGAGCGAGGCGACTTGCCGTATGTGGGCCAGTTGCTGGTTGAGTCTCACCGCAGTCTGCGCGACGATTACGAGGTGAGCAGTCCGGAGTTGGATGCGATGGTAGAAGCGGCCATGGCTGTGCCCGGCTGCTTCGGTTCTCGTTTGACCGGAGCCGGTTTTGGCGGCTGCACCGTCAGCCTGGTGGCGAACGGGGCTGTAGATGACTTTGTTCGCTACCTATCGTTGGCCTACCGGGAGCGCACCGGGCGTGAGGCAACAGTATACGTGACCCAGGCAGCGGATGGGGTGGGGTTAGTGCGAAGGGACGCGCTCGCGTGATGAGCTCTCCACCTCTTCAGTTCATTCTCTTTGACCTGGACGACACCCTGTACCCGCGCGACGCCGGCTTGATGGACCGCATCCACGAATTGATGGAAGATTGGATGATTAACCACCTGGGTATTGATCGTCAGGAAGCGCTTACCCTCAGACGCCGCCTCTATCAACAATATGGCACGTCCATGGCCGGGCTGCTGGCTGAGCACCACATTGACCCGAACGACTTCCTGCACTATGTGCACAACTTTGATCCCGGAGCTTTTCTGCAACCTGATCCGGCGTTATCTCAGGCGTTAAAACGCATTCCTCTGCGCCGCATTGTCTTTACCAACGCGACGAAAGCTCATGCCTGGCGCGTGCTGGAGGCCCTCGGCGTCAGGTCACTTTTCGAGCGCATCATTGACGTCGTGGACGTGGGTTACGTGAGCAAGCCGGCGCGGCTGGCTTATCAACAGGCTCTTGCCTTGCTCAATGCGGCCGCGTGGGAGTGCATCCTGGTCGAGGATAGCTTGCGCAACCTGGCCCCGGCTAAGGAGATGGGGATGATCACCATCCTGGTCGGCAATGAGCCGCACGAAGCTGCCGATTACTGGGTGCCAAAGGTTGTCCAGGTCGCCGATGTGGTAGATCTCATTATGAGAACAACACGCGAGAGCCTGGCCTGAAGCGAGCCCTCGCGTTGTGATGGGGCGCGAAGACCACCAACGAGATTGGGGTGGTTCGTGTCAAGCAGACGGCCGACGACGCGGCCTGCTCCGTCGGACTCTGGCCCGTGCCCGCAGGCTGCGCAACAGCTCCTGCAAGTCCAGCGGTGGCTGTGGGGCAGGAGCTTCGGCCTTTTCTTCCTCCGGCGGGGCTACCGGGCGAGTGCGAGAGCGCAGACGTTCGGGCACCCGCACTCCAAGCTGTCCCCCAGCATATCCTGCCAACGACCGCCGGGCCCGTGGTGAGCGCAGTTTACGCAACGCCCGGGATTCGATCTGACGAACCCGTTCCCGCGTAACACCTAACTCCTCGGCCACCTCCTGGAGGGTGCGCATGTCCCCCCCATCCAGCCCGTAGCGCAGGTAAAGCACATCCGCCTCGCGCTTGTTCAACGATTGAAGGGCCGTACGCACATCTTCGCGCAACTGGCTGAGAGACGCCACATCAAAGGGAGTAGGAGCCTCGCCATCTACGATCAATTCTCCCAGAGTAGTTTCTTCATCTTCACCCACAGGTTGATCGAGAGAGATAGTGCGGACGGCCAGCCGTTGCAGCTCAGATAGTTCCTGTGGGGAGAGTCCCAGTTCCTCGGCCAGCTCGCGGTCAGTAGGCTCACGCCCCAGTGCCCGGTATAGGTCCTGCTTGGTACGCCGCATCCGTCGGATCGCGTCTCGCTTATGTACGGGAAGGCGAATCGCGTGACCGCGGTTGCTCAAAGCACGCAGGATGCTCTGACGAATCCACCAGGAAGCGTAGGTGCTGAAGCGATTGCCCAAGGCAGGATCAAACCGCTCGGTCGCCTTGATCAAGCCAATATTGCCCTCTTGAATCAAGTCCAGAAAAGGCAATCCCATGTTGATATAACGCTTGGCCAGGCTGACCACAAGGCGCGTATTAGCCCGAATCAGATGATCTTTCGCCTGCTCACCGCTTTGGATAATCTGTTCAAGTTCGGCACGCGTTTCCCCATCCAGGTCAGGCTCTTCCCGTAAGCGTTTGGTTGCCTCCTGGCTGCGCACGACCCGCCAGGCCAGATCTCGCTCCTCATCAGCCGTCAACAGAGGTGTCCGGCTGATCTGTTGCATGTAGTACTGCACCAGGTCTTGAAGAGGCGAGGCCGAGTCAAGGGACTCGATTTCCGCTCCCTCGACGTCTTCGCTGCTTTCGCGCAACGAAATACCGGCCGCGCGCAGCGCGGTTAGGGTGCTTTCCCAATCCTCCGGCTCATCGCCAGCTTCCGGGATCGCGTCTAATACTTCGTCAACGGTGACGAATCCGCGTTCACGCCCGGCCGTTAAAAGCCAAATGGGCAGCTCTTCGACGGTAGCGTCATCCACGCCTATCATGGCGTTCCCAACTTCTCTCGCGCTTGCGCTCAAGGTCCTTCAGTCCACGAAGTCACGCAACAGCCGGCTACGGCTGGGATGGCGCAGGTGGCTGAGCGCCTCAGCCTCGATCTGCCGGATCCGTTCGCGTGTCAACCCAAACTTGTCCCCGATTTCCTTCAGCGTGTAACTATGCCCATCGTATAGGCCGTAACGCATACGCAGAATGCGGGCCTCGCGCGGGCTTAACGTATCCAGCAGATCATTGATCCGCTCTCGCAACAGACCATGTTCGACCGCTTCGGGAGGTGCCGGCGAATCTTCATCTTCGATGAACTGCCCCAGCGTGCTATCTTCTTCCTCGCCCACGGGCTGTTCGAGAGAGAGTGGCTGTGTGGCCACCTGGAGATAGCCGCGCACGCGATCGGGCGGCAGCTCGGTTGCCTCGGCTACCTCTTCTGGACTGGGAGTACGTCCCAGTTCCTGCTCCAGCAGTTGCGATGCGCGGCGTAACCGCAAGAGCTTCTCCCCCACGTGCACGGGGAGCCGGATTGTACGCGACTGGTCGGCCACAGCGCGGCTGACCGCCTGGCGGATCCACCAGGTAGCATACGTGCTGAACTTGTAGCCACGCTCTGGATCGAAGCGGTCCACGGCACGCATCAGGCCGATATTGCCCTCCTGGATCAGGTCCAGGAAGGGGACGCCCTGGCCAATGTAACGCTTGGCGATGCTGATGACCAGCCGAGTGTTGGCCTCCACCATGCGTCGCCGGGCCAGCTTTCCGCGCCGGGCCACCCGCTTCAACCGGGCGCGCTCGGCAGGCTCAAGGTCAAGCTCTTGGCGGAGACGCCGGCGGGCGTGACGTGCCGCTACCACCTGTCGGGCCAGATCGGTTTCTTCTTCCGCGGTCAGCAAACGCGCGCGCCCCATCTCCCGAAAGTAGAGATCCGTCGCATCACTTGTGGGCAGCTCCGCCAGGAGAGTCTCGTCCTCGATCTTTTCACCCTCCAG
>DAOUAJ010000169.1:0-10473 GCA_034433615.1 Anaerolineae bacterium
ACCCGGCTGGGGATTTCCTCCAATCTGCCTTTCGGGACGGTTCGCACCCGCCAACGGATATTTGAAGACCCCGCTCGCGTGATCGGCTTGCGCGATTACCAGGCCGGTGATCCTTTGCACCGTATTCACTGGAAGGCCAGCGCCCACGCCGACGATCTGTTGGTGACCAAGCTGGACACAGCGATCTCACTGGAGACGGCCATCTTGCTTAATCTCAATGCAGTAGAATACGATCCCCGATGGGCCATTGCTGCCAGCGAGTGGGCTATTGTCGTGGCGGCCTCGATCGCTCATCATCTGGCAGAGCAGCGCCAGCCTGTGGGGTTGCTCACGAATGGACATGACCCGATCAGCGAGCAGGGCAGGGCGGCCGAGATCTTGCCGCGCAGTGGCCGCGCCAGCCTCATCAAGCTCCTGGAGGTGCTGGCGCGCATCGAACTGGCCAGTGAAGGAGCCACGCCGTTCGCTGCCTGGGTGCGGCAGGCAACCTTGCACCTGGGTTGGGGGGCGACCGTGGTGGCCGTCACTCCTAAGGGCGATGACGCAACCTGTCAGGCTCTTCATCAGCTTCAACGGGTTGGACTCAATGTCATCCTCATCGTGGTGGAGCCTAGCCTCGGATTCCGTGAGACCCGCCAGCGGGCCCGGTATCTGGGTTTCCCCGCCTATATGGTTGCGCGCGAGCACGATCTGGACGTCTGGCGGACACCGGCCAAAGGGACGCCTATAATGGCATAAAAGTGATCGCTAAAGGACGAGGAATATGGCTGAGACGCCGGTCGAGCAAGAGAGCATCCTGCAGGATAGCATTTGGCTGAAAGGTTTGTTTCGCCCCCTGCTGGTAGTCCTGTTGGTGACTTGTCTGGCTGCCGGCTTTGTGGCTGTGGCCCAGGTCGCCTCGCCGGGATGGGGCAAGGGCATCGCCCTACCCTTCCTCCTGTTCATCTCTGTGGAATCGGTCTACACAACGTTGTGGCTGGCGGCGCCGGAACGGAGGCTTCAACGCACCACCCGCTTCCGCACGGGTGAGGTCTTTGTACTGCTGGCTTTGGCTCGCATCGTCGCCCTGCTTATCAATGGGCAATGGCCGACTACCGTGTTGTTGAGCCAGTGGCTGCGGCATCCCGCAAGTTTTATAGACGGCACATCGTTCTTTCTCGGGTTCCTGACGCTTCTGTGCTGGGGTGAGAGTGCCCTGATAGTGGGCATCCTGGAACGCATGTCGTTGAAACCCGACGAGTTGATTGTTAGAGCTTTGTCCGCGCGCTCGATGGATTGGAACGAAGTGCGCGCCCGTCACCCGTCACGCAGCCAGTTGTTACAGGAATTCACCTCTCACTGGCTGTGGGGAGGCCTGGCGCTGGCGCTCTGCGCAGGGCTGTCACGGGTCGAGCTGACGCCGAGCAGCGGGCAGCTCATCGGGATCAGCCATCTGGGCCTGTCGCCCATGTTGCAGTTTGCTCTAGTTGCTTACTTTCTGGGGGGATTACTGCTTATGAGCCAGGGGCGGCTGGCCGTCTTACGCACGCGCTGGCAATATGAAGGCACACCCACCGACCGGGCGGTTGTTCAGCGTTGGGGCCGGCTGGGACTTGGAATGTTGGCTATCATCGGTCTGGTGGCCGCATTACTGCCATTTGGATCCTCTTTTGCCCTGGCCCGAATACTGGTGGCTGTGATTAACTTCATCATGCAGTTAACCTACGTGCTCATGTTGTTGGTCATGTCCCTTTTGGGATGGCTGATGGCATTATTAAACCTCGGCGGCAAGGAGGTTAGGTCACCAGTCGCTGTAGAGGAACCGCGGAGGATAGAGGAGGCGGTCACGAGAGGCTTGCAGGTGCCTGACTGGGTGGGGGGAGCATTGTTCTGGGTGCTCATGACAGCTATTATCCTCTACTCGATCGTTGCCTATCTGGGCGGGCGCGGTGTCCGGCTGAACCTCACCCAGCTACGGCGTCTGTGGGCTTTGCTGTGTGCCTGGTGGGCCGTCTGGCGAGGCAGGGTTAAAGAGGCCGGACGACGCGTGCGCGCGGCCATCGCGGTCCGCCGCGCAGGCGCCGAGGTGGGAGAATCATCACGCTGGCGTTTCCTCAGCCTGCGACAACTGGACCCCCGTGGGCGGATTCGCTACTTTTACCTGTCCACGGTGCGCCGTGCCTCCGAGAGCGGCGTGCCGCGTCAGCCCTCCGAGACTCCTCACGAATACGAGAAGGACCTGGAAGCGGGTTGGCCTGAGTTGGAGCCTGAGCTAACATCGTTGACAGAGGCATTTATCCATGCACGCTACAGTGCCCACGAGTTGCGCTCGGAGGAAGCTCGCCGCGTTCAGGAGGTATGGAAGCGCGTGAAGGCATCTCTGAAAAAACATAGACAAGAGTGGGCTGATCGACAATCCCTGCTGGGAGATGACTCTACATAAAGCGCAAAATCAGCACTTGACACCAGATGAGCGGTCTGGTATAATTTGCATGTGGGAATAAGTCACTTCCCTGTAGCCTGTTTGGCAGGTGAAGGAAGAAACTGAGGCATGGGGGTTATGTGCCATGTGACGGAAACGGAGGTGTGAGCTTCCTAAGAACTAGAGCATGTGGCACGCAAATGAATCTCGGGGTGTGAGACCTGAGGTTCAGGTGATGCCCCGTAAGCCTCGGTGGAAGCGGATTGCACACCGAGGTTTTTGTTGTCTGAGACTGGTCCTACACAGCAGTCATTTTGACAAAGAGGGAGGTGAGTTACCATTACTGTCGAACTACGGCCAGGAGAGTCTCCTGAAAGTCTCCTGAAAAGATTTCGTAAAGCGGTGACGGACGAGCGGATCCTCAGCACGGTACGCAAGAAACGCTGGTTTACACCCAAGAGCGAGCTCCGACGACTGAAACGTAAGAAGGCCATCCGCAAAGCCCGTCGGGCGGCTCGCAAGCGGTCTGAGCGAGACTAAGCCATCTTTGGGGCGCGTCTCTGTAATGTGATGCACCAAAACGACGACGCGCCCTCCGTTATGTCTATTTGTTTAAGGAACAAGGCTTGATGGCGAAGACGGAAGAGAAGATCTCGGTGGAGGGCACCATCATCGAAGCGTTGCCTAACGCGACCTTTCGCGTCGAGCTTGACAATGGGCACGAGATACTGGCCTATTTGTCTGGTAAGATGCGGAGACACTACATTCGTGTCTTGTTGGGCGACCGGGTGCGGGTTGAGCTCTCGCCTTATGATCTCACGCGTGGGCGCATCACGTTCCGATTCAAGACCCCTAACCGAGTCAGCTAACATCTGACCCACCGGGTCGAGAGAGCGAGGGTCTGGCGTATCTGACGGCGGGCTCCTATATGTTTGTCTGTCCTTTTGGGTAAGTATTGAACTCCGCCAGTAATTCAGGTGCATCCTCATCAACAACTCGTGTACTGTCCCGTCATAAGACCTGGCGGTGTGGGTGGTCTTTGCCTCACCCCATGAATCGGTCCCTGCTTCATTAAAAACAATATGGCATAGGCCAGAGGAGGTCAGAGTGACGATAACGATGCAGGCCGAAGTCGTTCGTCTTGAACAGGAACTGGCCGAAGCTAAGGAGAAGCTGGTAGCCGTTGAGGAGCGGTTGACTGAGCGTCCTGACTTCGGCCTGGGTCAGGGCGGCGCGATGATCTACGAATGGGAAATGAACTTGGCTGAACGCGAGCGTCTGCAGGAGAAGATCGCTTCCATTGAGGAAGCGTTGGAAAAAGCACGGGCAGGCCGATATGGTATCTGCGAGGTGTGTGGCCAGCCTATCCATCCCGAACGGCTGGCGATCCTACCTGAGACCAACCTTTGCGTTAACTGCGCCGCATCCAGGCGCTAAAACGCTGACGCTGTTGAAAGGTGACCCACCAGGGGCTGCGGAAGGTATTGCGGCCCCTTTTGGTTTCCGGCGATTATCACTCAGAGATGACTCATGACGGATCAATCCGCACCGGAATGGGCAGAACTCGCAGCCAGGTTGAATCAATGCCAGCAGGAGGCTGTGGCTGCGCCAGCCGGGCCGTTACTGGTGATCGCCGGTCCTGGCAGTGGCAAGACGCGCATCATCACCTATCGGGCAGCCTATCTCATCTCCCGACGTGGCGTATCCCCTGACCGCATCCTGGCGGTCACGTTCACCAACCGCGCCGCTGAAGAGATGCGCCTGCGGCTGGAGCGCCTGGTGAACGCTCGCGGCGAGGACATCTGGTTCCATACCTTCCACGCCGTCAGCCTGCGCCTGCTCCGTGAATACGGCGACGCGATCGGTTTACCTGCCGATTTTGTGGTCGCTGATGAGGACCTACAGTACACTGCCCTGCGCGACGCGTTGCGCGCACTGGACCTCAGCCCCGAGTTGCATCCTATCTACGAGTTGCGTGATTACATCAGCCGCAAAAAGAGCGCCATGCAAGACCCGGCTCTCCTTCCCGCCCATGGCGAGGTTGAATCGGTCTGGTCAGACGTAGCCCGCGCCTATCAGGACTGGATGAGGCAGCACCGAGCCCTGGATTTTGATGATCTGATCTACCATGCTGTACGGCTGCTGGCGCGCCGATCAGACATTCGCCGCCAGGTGCAGGCGCGATTTCCACATGTGCTGGTGGACGAGTACCAGGATATCAACCTGGCTCAATATCACCTGTTGACTTTGTTAGCACCGCGCGGGGCCGACATCACCGTAGTAGCCGACGGCAACCAGTCCATCTACGGTTGGCGGGGCGCTGAGCCGGCGCTGATTGGGCGTTTTCAGCGCGCCTATCGCCCGCGAATGGTCATCCTAGAGGAAAGCTATCGCTCTACCCAGACGATCCTCGACGCTGCCCAGCGGTTCATCGCGCGCGGACCGGCCCCACCCTGGCGTGCTCCAAAGCAGGCCGTTTACTTGCGCACCATGCGGCCGCGTGGCGATCCCATCTACCATTACCTCTTCCCAACCGCTGAACACGAGCAGAGTTGGCTCGCCACCCTTATCCGCCGGCTGCACGACGAACGTGGTCATCGCTATAGCGACATCGCCATCCTGTATCGCACTCACCGCCTGGCCGACCCATTGGAAGGCTACCTGGTGCAACATGGCGTGCCGGTGCACCGCGTTCAGAAGGACAGCTTTTTCCAACGCCCGTGGGTGCGCGAGGTCGTCCGCTACCTGCATCTGATCCGTTCACTGGCCTCTGTACCTGATGCCGACATCGTGGCGGCACTCAATTTCCCACAGACCCTGGCCGATGAGCTCACTATCATGCAGTTAGAGCGGCTGGCTCACCGTCATCAGATCAACCTGGCCGATCTGGCGCGTCACAGTGAGCGATTTCCTGAGCTCAGCCCCCTGACCCGTGCCAACCTGCGCGCTTTTCTCCGGCTGTTTGAGGAGGAGTTGCGGCCTGTAGCCGATCAGCCCATCGGCGTTGTCGTCGAGCGGCTGTTAAACGTGCTGGGGTTGCGCCGCAGCCCATTTGGGCCGGAAGAGTGGCAACTACTACGCGGCTGGGCCGAGTTCGTCGCCCGCCCGGAAGTGGCTGCCCAGCTCCGTACCTGGCTGGATCGCGGTATCTCCTTTGTCATCCAGGCACCGGCTACCATTGATGGCGCGTGTGCCGCCATCATTCTTAGCCGCACGTTAAGAGAGTATTTGGGCCACGCAGCCCGCGTGATGCTCGATTTACCCGCCGATGCCCGCCACTTCCAGCTCGTGGCAGCCGAGGAAGCCCCGTTGGTCATCCATGTGCCGCCGCAGCGGGTCGTCAATCACGCGCTGGCGGCTGTGGCCTGGCGTCTGGCCCAAGATCTTCTGGCCACCTATGAGCGTCTGGCCGATGGCCGCCTCGTTGTCTACGATCTGGAAACTACCGGCACTGACCCCGCTCGAGACGAGATCGTTGAGATCGGCGCGCAAGCGGTGGAACGTCGGCAGGATGCCGGTCCCCTCTTCTTTTCGCTGGTGCGACCAGCCCGCGGCACTATCCCCAGCGCAGCCACCGCCGTGCACGGCATCACCTGGGCGGATGTGAAAGATGCTGCTCCTATCGAGGCTGTGCTACCCCGCTTTCTAGCTTACGTAGGCGAAGCGACGGTGGTCGGACATAACATCACAGCGTTCGATAACCGTTTCATTGACCGGGATGCGGCACGCTGCCTGGGCCGCCCTTTCCGCAATCCGACGCTGGACACCCTTCTGCTGGCGCAACGGCTGATGCCAGGGGAACCCAGTTACAGTCTGGAGTATCTGCTGCACCGGCTGAACCTGGGCGAAGCGGTGGAGCATCGTGCAGCCCAGGATGTCCAGCAAACGCGAGCGCTCTTTTTCGCCTTATTGACAGAGAATCAGATGCAACTTGCACTGAGCGCTTTGCCTGAGATGCTACCGTTGGTAGGGCTGGGGATGCTGAGTGCAGGCGTGGAGTTGCAAGATGAAAATCAAGCGCTCTGGCACGGCGCACTGCGAACACGCAATCGCGCGCTGTCGCTGGACGAGGCGGTAGTGGCGCAGTTGCCCGAGAGCGAGCGACAGGCTCTCGACGCGTTCATTTCGCGGTTGGTAACGACTCCCCTGCCACCACTGATGGCCGACGAGATATGGGCAGCGTTACAGGAAGACTTTATGGCCCAGATTGAGAATTTCGCCCGTTTTAGCCGAGACGTATCCCTGGAAGCCTTCCTGGACTACCAGGCCCTGGTCACCAGCCTGGACGTGGAGGGGCCGAGCGCGAATAACGACCAGGTGACGATGATGACTTTGCACAATGCCAAGGGCTCTGAGTTCCCTGTAGTCATTATTATCGGCGTCGAGGAAGGGAATCTGCCGTTGTGGACGACCCTTAATGAGCAGGATGCCTTGGAGGAGGAACGTCGCGTATTCTACGTGGGAATGACACGGGCCCAGGAACGGCTGTACCTTTGCTCGGTGCGCGATCGCGGGGATGGCTTTGTGCGGACCCCTTCCCGCTTTGCCTTTGAGTTGCCAACCGAAAATGTGCGCCGCATCCGTGTCGGTCTACATGGCCAGGTGGAAGAGCTAAAACCACCCGCCAGATGGAAACAAAATTGACCGCGGTCAAATTCGATGGGTGGAGCACTCGCTGGCGCTGTACGTGATTGCTGGCAATGTCCCACCAGGGCGAACAGCGCCAGCGAGTGTGGTGGCACGATCACACTGGAACAGGCAAGCCCTCGCGGGCAGACCTGGCCAACGCGTCAATGGCGCGCATGTTCGCCACAGCATCAGCCGGCGTTACGGGCAGCGGCTCACCCTGGAGCACGGCCCGTCCGAACGATTCGATCATTAACTGGTACTCATCCGCCGGGCCAAAGCTCAACGTCTTCACCTGACCTTCGCGGTGAAGATGAATCTCAGTGGTCCCCAGCCCGTGCAAGAAGGCAACGGGCACATCAATCCGGCCTTCCTCGCCGATGATGGTCACGGCCTGGCCCCCCGCCGCCCGGAAAGAACACTCGAATACCAAATGCCGATCGGCCGGGAAGCGCAGGATGCCCGCCAGCGTCTCGTCCACGCCGATGATGGAGAATACGGCTGAAGCCATCGCCCGCACCGGTTCATCGCCCAACAGCAAGCGCGTCAGACTCACGGGGTAGCAGCCCACGTCCATCAATGCGCCTCCGCCCATCTCAGGGAACCAGCGCACATTGTCCGAGTAGGGCATGAAGAAGCTGAACCCCCCACGAATGACTTTCACCGATCCTACCGCACCCTCGTTCACCAATTGCCTCAAGCGTACCGTCTGCGGATGAAAGCGGTACATGAACGCTTCCAAGAGGGCGACGCCGGCCTGGGCGCAGGCGGTTGCCATCTGCTCTGCCTCTGCCGCGTTCAAAGCGAGCGGTTTTTCGCATAGCACGTGCTTGCCTGCCTGGGCGGCCTTGATCGTCCACTCGCCGTGTAAATGGTTAGGCAGCGGGATGTAGACGGCGTCCACGAGCGGATCCGCCAACAGAGCCTCGTACGAGCCATAGGCGTGAGGGATGCCCAGGTCGGCTGCCCACTGCCGGGCCTTTTCCAACGAGCGCGAAGCGATGGCATACGGCTCGGCATTGACCGCCGCGTGAAAGCCGCGAATCAAATCCCGACGTACAATGTTAGCACATCCCAGGATACCAAAGCGCAGTCGGTTGGCAGACATGGTCCCTCCTCATCTAATCTGATCACATCTCCTGCAGCCACACGGTCATGGCGCAAGGGCCACGGTTGTTCCAGGCGTAGTAAGGGACAGCAGTCAGAGTGACCGGCCGCGTAGCAGGTCGCTCCGGCCGCCACGGGTGATAGAGGGCGGTCTCCGGTTGGACGGGGACAGCTCCCGGCGCGGTGAGCACCGTGACGCCGCCCAGTAACTCCGGCCGATGCTCGACGACGATCTCACCATCTGCGTCCAACATGGCCTCCAACACGGAGAACCCAGGGTTATCGTGAGCCTCCAGGCAGTAGACCACCGGCCCTCTTTGTATGGCAACACTACACCGGTTTTCGGTGACTCGTGGATGGCTGGCCATCACGGTCGGCGTCATCAGTAGCGAAAGCCGCACGCGATCCTCCGGTCGCCAGGTACGTCGCAGCGCCAGATAGCGGCCAGCGAGGGCGGTTACGCCGACCGGCTGGCCGTTAAGGGTCACCGTCGCGCCACCAGCCCAGGCGGGCACGCGCAGGTGCAGTGTAAACTCGGTCGGCGATGCCGGCGTGATAGTCAAATCCACATCACCCGCCCAGGGATACCGGGTAACCTGTGCAACCTGCAGCCTGGTACCATCAGCCAGCCGCCAGTCAAGCTCATTGTTGTCATAAAGATGTACCCACAAGCCATCCTGGCTGGTACTGTAGAAGTAGCCCGGTAGTGAGGCCAACAGGCGTTCCACGTTGGGGGGACAACAGGTACACTCGTACCAGGGCTGGCGTTCGTACAGCCCGCGGCGCGCCCACGGGTACCAGGGATCGCCCTCCCCCTCGCCGTCGTAGCTGAGCGGGTTGACATAGAAATAGCGAGTGCCGTCCAGAGAGACGCCGGAGAGGAATCCGTTGTACAGGCTGCGCTCCATCAGATCGGCGAAGCGCGCATCGCCATCCAGTGTCAGCATGCGCCAGTTCCACATGATGTTGGCGATGGCCGCGCAGGTTTCGGCATACGCCCGAGCGTTAGGCAGTTCGTAGTCCTTGCCCAACGATTCGCCTACGTAGCGGCCTCCTGCACCGCCGGTGATGTAAACCTTGGCTTGAGTAAAGTTTTCCCACTGCCGTTCCAGCGATTCTCGAAAGGCAGGATCGCCTGTCTCCGCGTAGTAGTCGGTGCCGCCGCAGCAGAAGTAGAGAGCTCGCACCGCGTGTCCTTCAATTTTTCGCAGATCAACAAGGTGCTGATTGTTTAGCAAAAGGCGAGCCAGGTCTAGATAGCGGGCCTGCCCTGTCTCCCGGTACAGCTCGATCAGGGCCATCTCAACCTCTGGATGGTGGTCGAAGACCCCCGGTATCGAGGGGATCACCTGGCATAGGTGATCAGCGAAACGCGTGGCGCAGTCCAGCAGCTTCGTTTCGCCCGTCGTACGGTGGTGAGCGATGGCCGCCTGGAACAGGTGCCCGGCGCAATACAGTTCATGATCTGTCTCGAAGCGGGTGTAGCGCTGGTTATAGCGCTCGTCTACATAGTAGGTGTTGAGGTAGCCATCAGGGCGCTGGGCCGGCAGGATAGCCTCAATCACCCCATCCAACAACTGCCGGATCTCCGGCACGTCCTGCGATTGGAGCACAAAAGAAGCTGCTTCCATCCACTTATACAGATCGCTATCGGTAAAGAGGAGGCCGCGGCGGGGAGCCTCCTTGGCGTGGTAGATACGTCGGAAGTTGTCCACCACACCATGCTCTTCCAGCAGGCGATACATGGTCGGGATACCCGCGCGCACGTTGGCCTCCAGGCGCGGCCGCCAGAAGCCGTCACGCAGATGCACGGCGCGCACGGGCACGGCTTTGAGCTGAGCATAAGGGGAAGCAGATGTGTCTACAACACCGCGATCGCGGTAGGGCAAGGGGATAGCCATAGTTTACATCCTCCGGAGGTACACAGGATCAAAGCCCTTTTCCTGACGCTTTAGCAACCCACCGCAGATTATACCACAACGAACCACAGACGGGTGAAAGTGAGTGATCCTCAAACACATCAGCGGCAGGATAACCTGCCGCTGATGTGGAGGCAAAGGTGGCTTCGTTTGGCTCTCGAATTCGGGATTCACCGCGTTGCGCCTGGTGGCGCTCGTCCGGCCGGGTTATTCACAGCGCATCCAGGTTAGCAAGCGGCAACCAGGCGATAACCACGGTTCCACTTCGATGCCCCTAAGTGCAATCGCAGCTTTTCTTCCCGCTCTTGCTTGGATAGCAATTGGTCCAATTGGCCGGCGAACTGCTCCAGGGATGTTGCCCGTATAGACGAGACGGTTTTGTACTCATCGTCTGTGAGATCGAAGCGGAGTAAAGCTTCC
>DAOUAJ010000170.1:0-5234 GCA_034433615.1 Anaerolineae bacterium
GCCGGGCCGAGGCGGGGCTGGTCGCCGGTTTGACCGTTGTCCTGGTGATCCTGTACAGCCTGTGGTGGATGTGGTGGGGCGGCTTCGCCTGGGGGCCACGCTTCCTGGTGCCGCTGTGCCCCTTCCTGGTGCTGACCCTGGCCCCCTGGTGGACAGCTCCCAGACCCGAAGGGTTTCTACAAACCCTTCGGGTCTGGGGATTCCTGGCGCTGGTCTCGCTCTCCGTGCTCGTGCAACTGCTGGCCGTCATCGCCAATTATGCCCAGTACGAGGTCGAGCTGCGCGACCTCTATCCTACCGACTGGAACGATCCGTTGCGCTACGGGCCGCCGGCCCTGTACAACCCGCTGCACTCGCCCATCCTGGGGCAGATCCGGCTGTTGTGGCGGGATCCGCTGGGCGCTTCCGATCTGTTCTGGCTGTGGCCCGATGCCATCGTGTGGCAGGTCCCCGCGGGCGGTGCGGTCGTCCTGGTGTTGGCGGGGCGGCTGCTATGGCGAAGCAGGCGACAGGGCAACCCCCATGGGCGAGCGTGGCCGGCCATCCTGGCCCTGGCGTTTCTCTTCTGGGGAGGCTACGCGCTGGCCGAGGCGTCACGCGATCCACGCTTTGGCCAGCCGGGCGAGGGGTATTGGGCAGCCCTGGACGCGATCGAGGCCCAGGCGCGACCCAACGATGTGATCGTCACCGTCGCGCCGTACCATTACCACGTGCCGATGGATCGCTACCGCGGGCGCCTGCCCATCTACGGGTACGCTCAGGAGGAGCCATTGCATCCGGAGACGGCGCACGTGCTTTCCCGGCTGTTAGGGCAGCCGCGCAACGTGTGGTTCATCACGGGGGGGCTCTCGCCAGCCGATCCGTCAAACGGCGTCGAGCGTTGGCTGGCCGAGCGGGCGTACAAGGCCACCGATGAGTGGTTCAGCGATTTTCGCCTGGTGCGGTTCTTGTCGCCGGTGGTGGGGATGGCCCCATCGCCGGTGGCTGATGTGATGCTGGGAGACCGAATCATGCTAGCGGGAGCGGCGATGGGGCCGGTGGCCCTGGCGCCGGGCGGTGGGCTGCGGGTGACGGTCGGCTGGGTGGCGTTGCAGCCGCTGAAGACGGACTACGTGGTGTTCGCGCAGTTGCTAGATGGCGACGGTCGGTTGCGCGCCCAGCGCGATTCCCCGCCTGTGGGCGGGTATCGCCCGACGACGACGTGGGCTCCGGGCGAGCCCATCGAGGATCATCTGGGGGTGGCACTGCCGGCCGATCTGCCGCCGGGCGACTACACGCTGATCCTGGGCCTGTACGATCCGGCGACCGGCAAACGGCTGCTGATGAGCACCGGCGGCGACTTCGTGACGCTGGGCCGGGTGACGGTCACGCCGTATTGAGCACGGGAGCCGGGGAGCACAGGAGCAGAGGGGAACAGGGCCCTTTTCCGGTTCTCCTTGGGACAGAGTGAACTTTTTCGGCCACCGCCTGCTCCAGAAGCTCCTGATCGCTGAACTCCCGATCGAGCACCAACGGCCGTTCTCCCAGCCAATCCTTGACCTGGGCGAAGGTGCGTAGGGCGGGTTCTGAACCCGCCCGTACTTGAGGTTCCGCGAGCCATCCGAGCAGACGATCGTCTTGGACGAGGAGGTGAGCAAAGCACAGGGGATGGCCCGCCCGCGAGAGGGGGTCGCCAGGATCATCACCCAGAACCCTTTCGTCTTGCCGTCCTGGAGCGTGCCGACGTAGTTCGTCTGATCGGCATAGGGACGCTCAATCTCGGTCACATCTCCCAGGAGGGGTCCCTCCTTTTCGTTTGTCCCAACTCCTGTCCGAACATCAGTTTGGCAGGCTTGACTGGCGGGGCAAAGGATAGTACAATTTATACATGATGACCATTATGAGCAGTTTAGGAGGGAGAGGATGGATACCGTTAGCGTGGTGGAGGCAAGAAAGAATTTCTCTGAGCTGATGGCCAGGGTGGCCTACGGAGAACAGCGGATCGTGATAGAGCGCCGGGGCAAGCCCATGATGGCCTGGGTCAGCATCGAGGACCTGCAGCGGTTGGCAGAGTTAGAGGAGGAAGCTGGTCCGGTGCGCGCCCGGCGGCAGGCAGCCCTGACTCTGGCCGCCGCCTCGCGGCAGCGCATCCGCGCGGAGCGGGGTCAGGTTCCCCTGCCCGATTCAGCAGACGTACTGGCCAGGCTCAGGGAGGAGCAGGTACATGAGCTCGCAAACTCGTCCTGAGCCGAAGCCCCGAGTGGAGCGAGGGGGAGGTGGAACGATCTGCGTTGATGCCAGCCTGGCCCTCAAGCTGGTCCTGGAGGAGGAAGATAGTGACAAGGCCCACGCCCTGTGGGCCTCCTGGGTGGCTGATGAGCTTGAAATCATTGCCCCCTGTCACCTGGCTTTCGAGGCCACTTCGGTGATCAGGAACCACGTCTACCGTGGGGAGATAAGCGCCGAAGCTGGTCAGGGGGCCTTTGAGGCACTTCGGGTGCAGGGAATCAAATTCATCCATCCGGATACCTTGCTGGAGAGGGCCTGGGCATTGGCGCAACAGTTCAACCGGCCCACGGCCTATGATGCCTGCTATCTGGCCCTGGGAGAGATAGCCGGTTGCCAGGTTTGGACAGCGGACAGGCGTCTTTACACCGCCGTGCGGGACACCCTGCCATGGGTGAGATGGCTGGGCGACTATGTGCCTGGTACATGAGCAGGCGAACGCATCGCCGTCTACGGTGATTTCGACGCCGATGGGATCACCGCCACCACCCTGCTCACGGCCGTCCTGCGTGCTCTCGGCGCCGACGTCCACTACTACATCCCCCATCGCATCGATGAAGGCTTTGTGGCGTCACCAGCCCCGAACGATTCG
Organism: Anaerolineae bacterium; assembly: GCA_034433615.1. GTDB lineage: Bacteria > Chloroflexota > Anaerolineae > DUEN01 > DUEN01 > DAOUAJ01. Next base: position 2,858 of record DAOUAJ010000170.1, read on the forward strand.
CCGCCGCCGATCCGCCCGCCGATTGGGTCTACGACGACCTGGCTGCCCTGCTGGCAGCCTGGAAGGAGATGCATTCATCTGTTTGAGCGATCAAGGCCACAGAGTTCTTGAGGCGGGGTGGTCCGGAGAGGCTTTCCCCAGGCAGGGCAAGGCCGGCTTGAGACGGAAGGAAGGACATCCATTAGAGCCTTGAAAAGCCCTGGCGCTTATCTGACGCGTTTGCAAGCATTAGTTTTCGGCCCCGATCGGCAGGCCGCCCGGCTGGCAGTTGGGGCGATCTGCGTGGCTGTGGCACTGATCGTGGCCGGCTACGTGGCCGCGCTGGGGCCGCTGTACTCGCTGGCGGGCGTGATCGCCCTGGTGGGCGGGGCGCTCATGCTCACCTCGACCCAGTGGGGGCTGTACGCGTTGATCGGTATCGCTTGCCTGTTGCCCTTTGCCACCTTCCCGTTCAAGATCGGCTTCACGCCCTCGTTCCTGGACGTGGCGCTGGTCATGCTGTTCTTCGTGTGGCTGGCGCGCCTGGCCACCGGCCGTGAGCGACAGTTCGACGCCTCGCCGATCGGCCTGGCCGTGTTCCTGTTTCTTGGGCTGGCCCTGGTCGCCTTTGCCCGAGGGCTCACCTACGCGCGGCTGACGGCCACCACGCTGCGCGACTTCGTCGAGATGATCCTGGGCATCGCCGTGTTCTTCGTGGTGGTCAACAATGTGCGCCGGCCATCCCAGATCGAGTGGATCCTGCGCGTGTTGCTGCTGGCCGGCTTCGGCGCGGCGACCATCGGCGTCGTATTCTACGTAATCCCCGAAGCGTGGACGGTACGTGCCCTGGATGCGTTGGGCCGCTTTGGCTATCCGGGTGGCTACGGTGCCCTGCGCTACATCGAGGATGATCCCATGAATCCGATGCGCGCCATCGGCACCTCGGTGGACCCGAACGTGCTGGGTGGATTGATGGTGCTGGTGGCGATGGCGACGGCCCCGCAGATCGCGGCGCGATCGCCATTGTGGCCGCGCTGGCTGGTTTTGCCCATGTTGGCGACGGAGGGGCTGTGCCTGTATCTGACCTACTCGCGCGGGGCGATGGTGGGGCTGGCCGCCGCGCTGCTGTTGCTCGGGATCATCCGCTATCGCCGACTCCTGCTGCTGGCGTTGCTCGGCGGATTGCTTCTGCTGTTGCTGCCTCAGGCGCAGGGGTATGTCAACCACTTCATCGAAGGCGTGCGCGGCCAGGACCTGGCGACGCAGATGCGCTTCGGCGAGTACAGGGACGCGCTGCGCCTAGTCTCGGAGTACCCGTGGTTCGGCGTGGGGTTTGCCGGCGCGCCGAGCATTGACCTGTACATCGGCGTCTCCAATCTGTATCTGATGATCGCCGAGCAAGTGGGGCTGATCGGCCTGGCGGCTTTCCTGCTGACGATGGCACTGTTTTTCGGCCATTTGGTGCGGGCCTGGCGTCGAGGGCTTCCCGAGCGGTGGGAGGGCATCGTCTTGGGGCTGGGCGGGGCGGTGGCAGGCGGCCTGGCGGCGGGCGTGTTCGATCACTACCTTTTCAATCTGGCCTATCCGCACATGACGAGCTTGTTTTGGCTGTACATCGGGCTGGCGATGGCCTCGCTGCGCCTGGTAGGGAGGCCAGAAGTTGAAGATTAACGATTGGGCGCGTGCCGCTATGTGGTGCGTGCTGTGGTTAGCGGCCGCGTTGCGGTGGGCCGAGCCAGGCCTGGTCGAGTTCAAGTACGACGAGGCGCACATCACCGGCATGGCGTTGGGGATTGCCCGCGGCGGGTATTTCCCAACGCTCAGCGGCGGCACCTCCCTGGGCATCCAGCGGTCGGCCCTAGACGCCTACCTGCTGGCATGGCCGTTGGCGATCACCGGCGGCCGGATCGAGGCGGCGGTGTGGGGCACCGGCGTGCTGGGGGTGATGGCGGTAGCCCTGGCCTATGGGTTAGGCCGGCGGGTAGGCGGCAGGCGTGTCGGGGTGCTGACCGCGCTCTTCATGGCGGCCAACCCCTGGCTGGTGGCGTATGATCGCAAGCTGTGGGCGCACATTCAGGTTCTATTCAGCGTGGCTTTGCTGCTCCTGGCCTGGGATGTGATCGTGCGCAGGCGGGCGTGGGCCGCCTTGTGGTTCCCCATGGTGGCCGTCTTGCAGGTCCTCGCCCACGTCCTGGCCCTGGTGCAGGGGGCGAGCTGGCTAGGAGCTATCCTGGTAGCGCCGCGGCGCTGGTGGCGGCGACAGACGCTATGGGGGCTGGCGGTGGCGATGGCGCTGGCCACACCGTATCTGGTTGCTCTGGCGCGCGCACCTCAGACAGGCGGTCAAGGAATCGGCGCGGCCCTGGCGGACCTGGCGACTCGAGTAGGGGCGACACGA
>DAOUAJ010000171.1:0-5894 GCA_034433615.1 Anaerolineae bacterium
AACTCTACACGGAAGGTATGTTCCACGGGCCAGCTTTCCAGGCAGTCACGTCTGTAGACAAGTGGGGGGAGGATGGGGCAGCCGCTACGCTGCGGGCTTTGCCCACCGACCGCTTCCTGCGCTCGCAGACGGCTCCCACTTTCATTGCCGAGCCGGTGATCCTGGACGCGGCAGGTCAGTTGATCGCCTTTTGGACCCAGGAGCATCTGGAGAGCGGCTTTGTGATCTTTCCGTACCGGCTGGAGGCGCTGGACTTCTACGGTCCGGCTCTGCGTCCACTGGAAGATGTCACCTGTCAGGCCCGGATCACCTTGATAGACGGCGGGCGGATCAGCTCAAACCTGGACATCATTGACCAGACTGGTCGCCTGCGCCTGCGGTTGCAGGCCTGGGAGGATAAACGGTTCGATGTGCCCCGAAAGTTCTACCGATTCACTTTGAACCCTGGCAAAGTGCAGCTCAGCGAACCGTGGACGGTACCACTGGCACATTTTGCCAGCGATGGGCGCTATCGGTGTCACCTGGTCGGAGGCTTTACGGAAGGGCATTTCACAGCTCACTTCGAACTGTGGGAGAAGGTCCTGGCCTATCTAATCTTGAACCGGACGGAGCGCCAGACCTGGAAGGGCATGACCGGACCAGAGAAACGGCGGGTAGAGTGGTTGTTGGGCCGGGTAGCTGCTAAGGAGGCAGTGGCCACGCTGGTTCGGGAGCGATACGGCTTGACTTTGTGCCCCGCGGACATCGAGATCTCGGCCGATGAGCATGGCCGGCCTCTCGTGAAGGGAGAATGGCTTCAGCAGATCACCGATTCTATTTCCATTTCCATAGCTCATGCCGATGGCACAGCCGTAGCTATCGCCGGCGTGGCCTGTGCGAACGACCAGGTGATGGGCATCGGCATTGACATTGAGCCGGTGCAACGCCAGAGCCAGGAGTTCGCCGGCGTCGCCTTTTCACCGACGGAACAGGCGCTGTTGGCAAACCTGGGGGATGCCAGCCAGGACGCCTGGCCGTTACGCCTTTGGTGCGCCAAGGAGGCGGCGGGCAAGGCATTGGGCCGTGGCCTGATCGGTGGACCGCAAGGCATCGTTGTGAGACAGGTTGATGTCAATACAGGCATCGTGCAGATGGAGCTGGCGGCCAAGATGGCTCAGTGGCTTCCGGCCATTGATGGTCAGGAGATCACGGCCTACACAGCCCGAGATGGGGATTGGGTAGTCGCCAGCGTGCCCGGTGAAGCGATGAGGTGATAACAGTGGTGAAGACGAAACAAGAGGTCATGAACACGGTGCTCAGCCTTTTGGCTCAGTTGGCCAGCGACTGGGAATATGATGGGGAGATCAACGCGGATACGTATCTGTTCTCCGAGTTGGGCTTCCAGTCTTTGGACGCCGTGGTGTTGGGTAATTCATTGCAGGAACGATACGGCCAGCCTATCCCCTACGCTGACTTGCTGGCCGAGATTGGCCAGCGCGAGTTCAACGATGTGACCGTCGGTGAGTGGGTTGATTTCACCTTCAGACACTTAAAGGGCGACGCGTCCGGAGCCGGACCATGACGACTAGATCTGTGTTGATCGGGCTGGATGGTGCTACGTTCACTGTCCTAGACCCCTTGATGGAGCGAGGGGTTATGCCGTTCCTGAAGTCTTTCGTGGACGATGGCGTGCGGACGCCGTTGCGTACGGTGGTGCCCCCCTTGACACCGCCCGCCTGGACCTCCTTGTTGACTGGCCGGACACCAGGGCATCATGGCATCTTTGACTTTTTCCAGTTGGATGCGCCGGGCAGCAAACAGATCCGGCTGGCTACGTCTCATGACATCCGCTGCGAAACCGTTGCCAGTATCGCTAACCGCCGAGGGGTGCGGGCTACAGTGCTTAACTTCCCGATGCACTTCCCACCACCGCCATTAGACGGCTATGTGATCGCCGGCTGGATGCCCTGGCGGCAATTGCGGCTGGGCTGCCACCCGGCGGACCTCTACGACCGGCTGAAGGCACTGCCGGGATTCGACCCGCGTGAGCTGGCGATGGACATGACATTGGAGGCCAAAGCCACCGAAGGTTGCCCCGAAGATGAGTACGCTGCCTGGGTAGAGTTGCACACCCGGCGGGAGCAGCGCTGGCTGGAGGTGGTGCGCTATCTGATGCCGAAAGACCCGACCGGGCTGACCGCCATCCTCTTTGACGGCCCTGACAAGATCCAACACCTGTGTTGGCGCTTCCTGGACCCGACGCTGTGGCCGGCACATCCTACGCCGGAGGAGCAAAGAATTCGAGATTTGTGTGTCGAGTTTTTCCATCAGTTGGATGGGATCCTCGCTGCCATTGCTGAGATGGCTGGCCCTGATGCCACCATCGTCATCGCCTCGGATCACGGGTTCGGTGCCACCACCCAGGTCTTTCACATCAACACCTGGCTGGAGCAGGCGGGATATCTGGTCTGGGCTGAGGATACCAGGCCGGACAACAGTGTGGATAGCAGCCTGGGGATGGGGTATTTGTCTCGCCACACCCAATGGCTGGACTGGGAGCGCACCAGAGCCTACGCTGCCACACCTACCAGCAACGGCATCCACATCGTGATGGCTGATCACAATGGTGGCAACGGCGTGCAGGCTAAAGAATATGGGCGGTTTCGGGCTGAGTTGATGGAGGCTCTGTACCGCTTTGTGGATCCGGTTACGGGTGAACAGGTGGTTTCTCGCATCTGGACGCGAGAGGAAGCCTTCCCTGGGGCAGCAGCAGCCTATGCGCCGGACCTGACCCTGACGCTACGGGATGGTGGCCTGGTCTCGATCCTGCCGGCGGACGCGCCGCTGAGGCCCCGGCCAAAGCCGGCGGGCACCCACCAGCCTCTGGGCGTGTTCATGGCCAGGGGGCCGGGGCTTCGCCGGGGCATGGCCTTCCGGGAGCTGTCCATCCTGGACGTGGCCCCGTTGCTCCTCTACAGCCTGGGCTTGGGCATCCCCGAAGACATGGAAGGTCGCGTTCCTTTAGAGATATTCGAACCCTCCTTTCGGGCCAAGAGGCCGATTGAGATCGTTCCGCCAGCCAGCAACCGTCCAGAGGGGCCACCTGAGAAGACTGTGGAAGCGATCTACGATGAAGAAGCAGAGGCGATCGTATTGGCCAGGTTGAGGGATTTAGGGTATATTGAATGAAAGCTGGGAGCGTGAGACCATGTCCATGATCAATGTCAACGGCGTTCGCTTTCATTACTGGACCGTCGGCCAGGGTCCAGATGTGATCTTGCTTCATGGCCTTGGTGGGAACCTGGCCATCTGGCATCTGAAGATGGTGCCGTTGCTGCGGGAGGCGTATCGCCTGACCACCTACGACTTGCGCGGGCATGGCCACAGCGATACACCCCCCACGGGATATACCACAGGGGACATGGCGAACGACTTGCTGGGCATCATGGACGAGCTTGGGATCGAGCAGGCCCATCTGGTTGGTCACAGCCTGGGGGCGGATATTGCCCTGCACTTCGCACTGCGCTACCCCGACCGCGCCGGAAAGCTCATTCTGATCGAGGTGGGACTTCCCGCGTTGATCGGTGCTCGCAAGGATGAAAGCTGGGTCGGCTGGGATTACTGGGCGGAGATGATCGAGAGATTCACCGGCCACAAAGTGCCCCTTGAGAAACGAACCGATTGGAGGTATCTGCTGCGTCAGAGCATGAATGTGCCCATCATGTTTGGCCCACTCCAGGGCCAGCGGCGCAAGGGAGAGCGATTCCTGCAAGTGCTGGAGACTACCACGCTGGTCCAGGACTACGAGGTCGTCGGCGACCTGACGCTGGAGAATATCGCCACCATCCCTCATCCGAAGCTGCTGATCTACGATGGCAACTCGCCATACCTGGAGACCTATCGCACGCTCTGTGAAGTGGCGACCAACTACCGATCAATCCTCCTGCCACCCAGCGATCTTCGTCACTTCTTCCCATTGGAACAACCTGAGCTATTGGCGGAATACATTCGGGCTTTCCTGCAACCGGGCGAGTTTGTGGAGCCATCATCGGCGAGGGATCAGCATCAATGAGCGAGAGTGTGCTGATCACCGGCGCCGGCACGGGCCTTGGCCTGGAGACAGCGCTTTATCTGGCTGAGCGAGGGTTCACCGTCTATGCCAGTATACCTGAGCCTGGCCAACGAGCTCAAGTGGAGGCGGAGGCCAGCAAGCGTCATCTCGTTTTGCGCGTTCCGCATCTGGATGTGACCGATGAATCCAGCATTCAGGCAACGGTCAGCACTATTCTGGCCGAGAGCGGTGGGCTGTACGGGGTGGTCCACAACGCCGGGATCAGCCTGCGAGGGTATTTCGAGGATTGCGAGGAGGATGAGATCCGGCGAGTGCTGGAGGTGAACCTCTTCGGCGCTATGGCGGTGACCCGGGCCGTGCTGCCCCACATGCGCCAGGCGCGGCAAGGACGCCTGGTCTTCATTAGCTCCATCGGCGGGCGCATCGCCGCCATGGCCAGGACCGCCTACTGCGCCAGCAAGTTTGCCCTGGAGGGTTTCGCTGAGTCCTTGATGCAAGAGGTCGTTCCCCTGGAGCTGCAGGTCAGCATCATTGAGCCGGGCATCATCAACACGGAGCGCTGGACGGTACACCGGGGGATCGCCAGGCGGGCGATGGATCCGGCCAGCCCGTATCTGACATGGTTCCAACGAGAGGAAAAGCTGGCGGACGATCTGGTGCGCACCTCGCCGACGAAGGCGATCCACGTGGCCGAAGCGGTGTACAAGGCATTGACGGCCAGACGGCCCCGGCTACGCTATGTGGTGGGGTGGCGGGCAAACCTGGTGCTCAATCTACGCCGCTACCTGCCAGGGGAATTGTTCGAGCGAGTCTATTTCGGTGAGGCGATGCGCCGGCTGACTCGGGAGTAACCGGGTGCATGGCTCCCGGCCGGGTTTTTTGCTCAAAGGCTTACGACAAGAAGAGGGCAAGGCTATGCAAGCAATGTTCAAAGTTGCGAGAGCGTTGGGCTGGCGCTTCATCTTAAGGTCCGGCCGGATCAAGCGGATCAGTCAGGACACGCTGCGTGGGTTTTACGCGACTCGGGCGATCATCGCCCTTCTCGATGTCGGCCTCTTTGACGAACTGGGAGAGCGAAAAACGGTCCACCTGGCCGAGTTTGCAGCCAGAGAGAATCTTGATTTTAAGGTACTTCAAACCCTCTGCGATTACCTGTATGAGCTGAGGATCCTGAAATGCGAGGGCGAGAGTTACACGCTGGACTCAGATGGTGAGCTGATTTCTGAATCAATGAAGGGCGTCTACTACCTCACTCAAGCTTATGAAGACGCTGTCCATAACCTGGAGCTCTTACTGCGTAAGGAGAAAACGTATGGCCTGGATATTCAGCGTCGAGCCGAATTTGTGGCCAAAGGCAGCAACTGGATCGGCCAATTACTGGCTTTCCCGATGGTCTATGAGGAGATCAGGAGGAATGACTTCCACTGCATTCTGGATCTGGGATGCGGTGATGGTGCCTTTCTGATCGGCCTGTGCCAGAGAAACCCTGACGTCTATGGCTACGGCCTGGACATCGCACCGGAGGCCATCGCCTTGGGCAAGAGACACCTGGAGGACGAGGATTTGCAGGACCGGGTCCAACTCTTTGTCGGGGACATCTTCGACATCGGTGCTATTGCCGGCCAATTGCCGGCTGTTGACGCCGCGACTGCTGTGTACGTTCTCCATGAATTTCAGGATGGGATCGTTGAGGTATTGAAGCGGTTCAGGGTGGCCTTCCCACAGGTTCCGCTGATCCTCTGCGAGGTGATCCGGCACACGCCGGAAGAACTGCGCAGGAAACCGGGCGGTGTCATGGAGATCCAGTTTTTCCACGAGTTATCCAACCAGCGGCTCTTCACTT
>DAOUAJ010000172.1:0-2069 GCA_034433615.1 Anaerolineae bacterium
ATCGGCCATCTGACCAAGGCGGAAGTGCGGGAGCGCGCGCGGGCGCTGGGATTGTCTGTGGCAGAGAAAGCGGAGTCCCAGGAGCTTTGCTTCATCGCCGACGACGATTACCGGCGCTTCCTGCGAGACTGGGCGCCGGAAGCGGTGCGGCCGGGGCCGATCCTGGATCGGGCCGGGAACGTGCTGGGCGAGCACAAGGGGCTGCCCTTTTACACCATCGGGCAGCGGAGCGGCCTGGGTATCGCCGCCCGCGAGCCACTGTACGTGCTGGCGTTGGACCCTGACCGCAACGCCGTGATCGTGGGCACGCGAGCGGAGCTGGGGGGCGATGAGCTGACGGCGGCTCAGGTGAACTGGGTGTCTGGCTCTCCGCCGAAGGGAGAGATCACCGTGACCGCCCAGATCCGCTACAAGGGGAGCGCGATAGCGGCGCGGGTGTGCTCACTGCCAGGCAGCCGGGCCCACGTCCACTTCGCCCAACTGCTGCGCGACATCACGCCAGGGCAGGCGGTCGTCTTCTACGATGGTGATGTCTGCCTGGGCGGGGGCCTCATCGAGCCGCCTGATCGCCCGTTGCCTGAAAGGGTGACGGGTGACGAGGCACTTCGCGGACGATTGGGGCGGGCAGCACAGCCTGATGATCAAGGCGGCTACCTGGCGGCGCATCTTCAAGCCGCGCTACGCCGAGATGTTCCGGCGGGCGCGCGACGCGGGCATGGACGTCTGGTATCACACCGATGGCTACGTGAACGAGGTTTTCGGCGACCTGATCGAGATCGGCGTGGACGTCATCAATTGCCAGGTTCCGGTCGTCGGCCACGACTGGATCGCCCGCAACGTGCGGGGCAGGGTGGCCTTCCGCACCGACATTGACCGCCAGCACGTTTTGCCGTTCGGCTCGCCAGCGCAGGTCAAGGAGGAGGTGCAGCGCACGTTTGAGGCGTGTGGGACGTCGGACGGTGGGCTGATCGCCTGCGGCGAGGTGTCGCCGGACGTGCCGCTGGAGAACGTGCGGGCGATGTACGAGGCGTTTCGGGAGTACGGGAGTTACGCGACCGGTGACTCAGGAACATGACCTCGCCTGACTGGTAATGAAGGTGTATAGAAGTCTGCATAACCCACTTGACAGAACGTCGTCAGTTTGATAAGTTTCGATTGCAGCAAGGATACAAGATTCAGTCTGCTACATTGTCTGTGGATTGAGCGAATTACGCAAGTCGCAAGCCGCCCATCTTTGACCATCGGTCCAGATTCTAACGGCCTTGAGAACCCTCAATGCAGGTAAACCATGGCTGAATCTCCTGCACTCGGAATTGACCTGGGAACGACTTTTTCGGTCATGGCGTATGTCAACGAAGACGGCAAAGCCCAAAATGCCAGGTGTACTGGTCAAGAGTGAACCGTTCGTATCGCCACAGGATCACCTGGAAGAATGGTTGGGCGGTGGCGGCGAAGAGACAGGCAGCGGCGAGATCGCTCTGGGCGAAATCTATCATAGAGGCAATCCTACTGGTCGGGACTTTAGGGTATCAATCCACTCTCTACGGGGATAGGCATGCCCTCATTCAAGAAGTGTTCGAGCAGATCCAGGCCGAGTTGTAAGAGACTGAGATCACAGCGATCGGTGCGATGAATGATCTTGACCCAGCCATCCAGATGGGCCAGTGCTCCCAGGAAGACGATCCAGATGTAAGCCAGGCAAGCGGCGATCATCAGACGGGAGAGGCGGACCGGATCAGCCAGGTGGCTCTTATGCAAGTGAAACCCACGACTCTTCTGGTCCGAGAAGAAGGTCTCGATGTGAGAGCGTTTGGCGTACCAGTAGCAGGCTTCTGCGGCCAACTCCATGTTCGTGACCAGAAAGAGGGGTTCTTCGTATCCCTTCTCCCACCAGGCGATGGCCAGGACGGGGCCGTACCCTTGGCGGGTAAAGCTCACCTCCGGTATGGCGATGAGTTGCCCAGATCTCACGTCCAGTTCCTCAAAGGAGAACTCCTCACCTTGTTCCGCAAGGATGGTGTTCTTGGCCGTGCGACACACATACTCCCAGCCGAACCCGTTCACCGTGG
>DAOUAJ010000173.1:0-4019 GCA_034433615.1 Anaerolineae bacterium
CCGTGCCCATGGCTACTGGACAACCGACGTCATTGCGCCTGCTGGAAGCCAATATCTGGCCGGGTTTCGGACGCTCCGGCGGAAAATCTCTGGCTGGCCCTGTGAACCGTTTTGGCGCGACAGACACAGCGTTCCATATCCGGTTGCGATTCGCCAATCTGGATCCGATGCGACAGCACAGCCATCGGCTCTTCGTCCAGTTCTTCCGGCCCAACGGCCGGCTTCACCTCAGCCGCGAACGCCCCGAGCTGCTGGTGGCGCCTGCCGGCCAGGCGGAGGTGGAGACGACCATCTTTGGCCTGCGGCTCGCCGGCGCCGAGGCGGTCAAGTATCCGGGGATGTGGCGGGCGGTGGTTTATCTTGATGAAGAAAAGCTGGCCGAAATCCCGTTCGAGATCGAAGGATAAGCGGATTGGAAGATCCCCATGATCAAGTGTCCTGCCTGTGGTAACGATAACCGAGATACTGCGAAGTTTTGCAGTCGCTGTGGTTCTCTGCTGAGAGGGATAGGTCCGGCCGGCCTGCAGCCAGGCCAGGTGATAGGCGCGAGTCGCTATCGGATTATTCGGCCTCTCTCAAAGGGTGGTATGGGGCCTTTTGCATGAGTCGTTTCTGCAACCTCTGTGGCCGGCCGATCCGAGGCCGCTATCGCGTCTACTATCGCGAAGATGTTACCGGCAAGGGGCTGAGCGTCTGTGCTCATTGCGAGCAGAGTGCGCCGCGTTGTGCGATCTGCCACACGCCGATGCACGCTGCGCTCACCGAGGAAGGGCTATGCCCGACCTGCCTGGCCCAGGTGCCGACCTGCGCCTCTTGTGGTAAACGGATACGCGGCCGCTACTATCGCAACGGCGCCAACGCTGCCATTTACTGCGAAGCCTGCTTCGCAGGCCAGCCGCGCTGCGATGTCTGCGGCGGGGTGGCCGGGCCGGGGAGTGTGCGCCTGCACGACGGCCGGCACATTTGCGCGGATTGTCATGCGACGGCGGTATACGATGCCGCGCGGGCCGGCGAGTTGTACGGCCGCGTCCTGAACACCATGGCCCAGGAACTGGGACTGCAACTCAGCATACCGCCGACGCTGAGCCTGGTGGATCGCAACCAGATGCTGGCGTTGCTGGCTCAAATGAAGGGCGAAGATGCCGACCGTCCTGAGCTGGTGTTCGGCCTGTTCATGCGCCGGGGACGCAAGCGGGCGGTATATGTGGAGTACGGCTTGCCGCAGATCCTAATGATCCAGGTCATCGCGCATGAGCTGGCGCACGCCTGGCAGGGAGAGAACTGCCCCTTGCTGCGCGATCCTCTTTTGCGGGAGGGATTTGCGGAATGGGTCGCCTACCGGGTACTGCTGGCGCTCGGCGCCGTGAAAAAGGCCGCGCTGATGACGCAGCGCACCGATCTATATGGACAAGGGTTGCAAGTCATGTTGGCTGTGGAGCGGCAGGGAGGCCCTGCGGCAGTGCTCCAGGCATGTCGAAGTGCGGAGATGATGAGATGATCGGGCAGATGCTTGGGACCCATGATGATGCGGATCGAGCCGGCTTAGCAGTTTGTGACACCTGAAATAGAGGCGCACCATGTCAGATGAACTTGCTCTCGACATCCGGCTAAACCGGACGACCATCCCCGGCGTCCGGCAGCCCCAACTGGTGTACGTTCTCTTGAGCATTCAACCGACGGCGGAGCTGGGCACAGTACGGCTGCCGGTCAACCTCAGTCTGGTCGTAGACCGCAGCCAGTCCATGTGCATTCCCATTTTGACCGAAGAACAGTTCGAAGAGCTGGCGCGACGGGGCGGCGTGCGCGAGGTCGTGGTGGACGGCGTGCCGGTGTGGGAGTTTCGCAACGTGCCGCCAGACCTGGCCGCCGGGGCTCCCCGCAACCTGGATTTCGTCAAGACCGCGTTGCGCAACGTGGTGGAGCAACTCGGCCCGGCCGACCGGTTTTCGCTGGTGGTCTTTGCACGCGATGCGCGCGTGTTGATCGGCAACGAGGCGGCATCAAAACGACGGCGTCTGTTGGCTGCCGTGGATCAACTGGACGGCCTGCAGCTCGGCGACGAGACATATATGGCGCGCGGGATGGCCTTGGGCTATGCGGAGGCGACCAGGCGCATGTCGCCGGAGACGGTCACCCGCATGGTGCTTCTCACCGATGGATTTGCAGCCGACGGCGAGGAGTGCTTGCGGCAAGCGCAGCAAGCGGCCAACGCGCGCATCCCCATCAGTACCGTGGGGCTGGGGGTAGAATTCAACGAGGAATTGCTGATCTCCATCGCCGACATGAGCAAAGGCAACGCCTATTTCGTTCACGATCCGCAAGAGATCCCGGATGTGTTCGCCCGAGAGCTAAGCGGCGTCCAAGCAGTTGCCCTGCGCAATCTGGAGTTGAAGCTGGCGCTGACAGGCGGGGTGGAGCTGCGCAAGGTACACCACGTGAAGCCGGCCATCGCCGACCTGGGCAAGCCCGCAGTGATGGACGGCAGCATCAGCATCCCGTTGGGAGATCTAGAGCGGGATGCAGCGCCGGCTTTGTTGCTGGAGCTGATTGCACCGCCGCGACCGACGGGCAAGTATCGGCTGGCGCAGGTTGTCCTGGCCTACGATAACCCGGTGCAGGCCCTAGCGGGCCAGAAGGTGCGGGCCGACATCGTTGTTCAGTACGACGAAAGCGCAGCGGCCGGCGCTCCTCTCGACCCTCACGTGATGAACGTGGTGGAGAAGGTAAGCGCCCATACGCTTCAGACTCGCGCCTTGGAGGAGGCGCGGGCCGGCAACATAGCCGGCGCCACCGCCAGATTGCAGGCTGCCTACACGCGCCTCCTGGCGATGGGGGAGGGCGAGTTGGCCGAGGCCACCAGACAGGAGATCGAGAACCTGCAGCGCAGCGGTCAAGTCTCGGCAGCCGGCACCAAGCGGCTGCGCTATGAAACGCGGCGGTTGACCGAAAGGGAAGCATGATGCTCCATGACTATCCTCATCTCTGGGCATCCGAACGTATTATGCGTTCTTAAGGAGGTCATCCTATATGCAAAGCCCCATCTTTGGAAAGGAACTACTCATGGCCAGGTTTGCTGAAATCGTGTTCCTGATTGGCCTCTTTCTTCCGGCGACTTTTCCTCTAGCAGATGGGCCTGTGCATGTCACACAGGTAGACCCGAGTCGTTTTCCTTAGGAGATCGCCATGAGCAAAGCACTCCAGATTTACTACAACGCCATCTTCGGCGCCATCGGCGGGCTGTTGGGTTGGTTGCTGGTGGGCAGTGTCAGTACGGGCAGTTGGAACATCTGGCTGGCCTACGCGTTCGTCGGCGCGGGGGTCGGGCTGGCCATCGGAGGGATGACCGGCGCCGTGGAGGGTGCAGTAATCAAGCGATCGCCTCTGCGAGCGGCCCTGGGCGCACTCATGGGCGCAGCGGCCGGATTGCTCAGCGGCGTGCTGGGGCTGCTGATCGGCGAAGGCGTCTTCCTGGTGATCGGCGGCGGGTTGCTCGGCCGCTCGCTGGGCTGGCTCTTGCTTGGCCTGTTCCTGGGGGTCGGCGAGGGAGTGGTCAGCCGCTCGCAAAAGCGGGCATCTTACGGCGCCATCGGAGGGACGCTGGCCGGCGCAGTCGGCGGGCTTTTGTACGAGGGCATGACCCAGGCGTTCATTCATCAAGGCGACACGGTGCAAATGATCGTGAGCGCCATAGGATTGATCCTGATCGGAGCGAGCCTGGGCGCCATCATTCCACTAACGATCATCATTGTAGGCGGCAGAGGCACCCTCATTGTCCGCAGCGGTAAGCGGACAGGATTGGAGTTGCCCATCGTAGATGCCATAGAGGTAGGCAGCTACGACGGCTGCCGGCTCTATTTGCCCGGTGATCCGGGCATTGCGCCCAAACATGCTCGTATCTATCGGAAAGGCCATCAGGTCTATCTCGAGAACCTGGGCCCCGGCAGCACGCTGGTGAACGGCGCAAGTGTCTCTGCGGGCGCGCCGGTCGAGATCAAACCCGGGGCCAAAATTCAGGTGGG
>DAOUAJ010000174.1:0-9440 GCA_034433615.1 Anaerolineae bacterium
TTGCCGCGCGCCAGAAAGCCGCCCACCGTGTTGATTCGGGTCACCCGGAAATCCTGAGCGTTGAGCTGTTCGCACAAGGTATCGGCATCTTCATCCTGAACAATGGCGAGCAAGAGTTGCATTATAACCTCCTCATATGAACTACACAGGTGTGAAAGAGAAGACGGGAAGCAGAAAAGGGATGCCTCACAGACACGGCGCTGGCTGTGGAAAGCCAGGCACCCCCCTACCTCTTCCGGTTGCCTGTGAGGTTAGCCGACTCGCTTGTCCAATCCCAGCACCCGGGACACGGGCACAACGAACAGAAGGCCGGTATGGTGACGGGTGAAATCACCAATGACCTGCTTTGTGGCGGCGATGACTCGCTCCACAGTCGCCTCGTCCTCGACGACGGTGAAGAGGGTGCGGTGATGCAGTTCCTGGCTGACCAGGAGGTCACGTAAAGAGGGCATCAAGGGTAAATCATCCCGCAGGATGCCGCGCAAGCGTCTCAGGCCTGTACTTTCCAGGATGGTTATGCCCGAAGCCCCCGCTGCTTCCCAGGCCTCCAGGACGTCGGGGCATTGATCCAGGTTGTCCAGCACGAAAACCACCAGATGCGCCATAATAGCTCCTTCTGCTGGGGATTCGCCATCAAGTTCCGGGAACCTCGACTTGCTCCCGTTGGCCGACGACCTTTGGATAGAGTGCCCGCAGCATAACAGGCGTTACCAATGTCGTCATCAGGACCATGAGCACCATGTTGGCAAAAACCTCCACCCCAACTAAACCCGTGTCCAGCCCCACCGAAGCGACGATCAGCCCGACTTCCCCTCGGGAGACCATGCCTACACCCAACCGCAGGGCGTCCTGCCGGGAGAATCCTCCCAGCAAAGCGCCCGCTCCACAGCCGATCACTTTTGAAATTACGGCCACCAACACGATGAGCAGAGCAAAGGGCAACCCCTCGACCCCTAAGGTTCGGAGGTTTGTTTCCAGGCCAATGCTGACGAAGAAGATTGGCACCAGCCAGGCATAAGCTAAGGTGTGCATCTTAACCTCAACAGATGGTCGCCAGTTCGTCTGACCGAAGAGCAGTCCCGCCAGGAAAGCTCCGGTGATGGCGGCTACGCCACCCAGAGCCTCGGCCGCCCAGGCGTACAACAGTGTGGCGACGATGGCCAGGGCCATCCCCCCTTCGCTGATGGGGAGCCGGTCAACCAGAAGGCCCAGGCGGGGGATGAGGAGCTTCCCCCACCAGAAGGCCAGCCCCAGAAAGGCTACCATTTTGATCAGCACCCAGAGGACAGCAAGAATCCCTCCCCCTCCATCCCCTGCCAAGGCGATGAAGAAGGAGAGGAGCAGGACCACCAGTACGTCGTCCACCACGGCTGCACCCAGGAGAGCCATACCTACCCGGCTGCGTAACACCCCCAATTCCATGAAGGTTTGAGCTGAGATACTGACACTGGTAGCGGCCAGCGTCAAGCCGATGAAGAGGCTGCGCAGCAGATCAAAGTCGAAAGGTAACGCTGCTGTCACTCCCAGGACCACCGGCGCTACGACGCCAATGACACCGGCCAGCGTTGCCGGCCGCCCGGCACGCTTCATCGCGTCGAGATCCACCTCCAACCCGGCGATAAACATCAGAAACAGGACACCCAAGTGGGCCAGATGGCTGAGGGTCTCTCCCAGATGTCCACCGCTGAACACAGGCCAATGAAGCATATCCAGCGCCGTGGGCCCCAGGAGGAGGCCGGCCAGCAACTCGCCCAGGACAGCCGGTTGGCCCACGCGAATGCTCAGGTGTCCGGCCCCTTTGGCGGCTACGATAATAAGGGCCAAAGCTAGCAGCAACTGCAAGAACGGGTCCATGTTGGATCCTGCTTACTTTTCAAAGGGAGCCATTGGAAACAAGCTCAAGCCTGGCAAGGGGAAATCTTTCGGGTTGAAGGTCACCAGGGTCAACCCATGTTGGATGGCTGTCGCCGCAATGATCGCATCGGGCACTGAGAACGCCACACCTTGGCTCCGGTACTCCCGAACGTAGCCGCCCGCGCGGTCGGCAATCTCGGCCCCCATCTCGTAGGTTACGAACCGGGTCAACAGTTTCTGGGTCTTGTACTGCTCATGTTCTCGCATCCCTGCATAGATTTCCAGGCGGCTGATGGAGGCGATAGCCAGGCGTTCCCGCTTGCCCAGGCCACGCAGAAGGCGTACAGCCTCGGGCCGCCCGCGCAGGTGACGGATGAGCACTCCACTATCCAAGAGGTATTTAACTTTTTGCGTCATACACGATCCCCACATCGGCCAGATGGACGTCCCAGGATTGTCTTAGCTCGACGAGCCAACGATCAATATCTTCATCGGTCTGCAGCTCTGGGTGATCCGCGTCACTCCAACAACCGGCTGCCTCTTCAATGGCTGCGGACTGTTCTTGCAACGCCAGCTTCTCTTCGACCGCATCAACCACAAAAGCGCTGATCTGGCGGGGCGGCACACACCCCCGCAAGCGCTGGAGGAGCGCCTTGGGAAAGATGATCGTCATCTTCTGGGTCTCTGAAACGGGTGTTTTCGTAGCCATATTTCCCATACCTCCTATTAAGATGGATAATACAACCGTCTCAATGGCATGTCAAGGTCATAGAAGCCGTCGGGCTGAGGAAGCAAAGCCCTGCAGGCTCCTCTAGTCTCGCAGGGGCTTTGCCCTTTCAGCACGGTGGCTTCCAGTCCCGTGTCTGGATGGCTGGCTGCAAGACCTGATGATGGATTTCAGTCATGAAGCGACATGGCACAGCTCTGCAAACGACACGAAAAGTCTAGACAACCCTTTCAAAGCGTGGTATACTCACGCCGTGTCAGCGTGAACACCGGAAGTGACTGGCACTTTGGGTAGGGCCAGTCGGCGGGCCGGTCACTTCCGAGCGATCTTCAGAGCAACCGGGAGAGGAGCGTTATGAAGTCGCGAGAACGAGTTCTGACAGCTTTGGCGCATAAGGAGCCCGACCGGGTTCCGATTGATTTTGGAGGTATGCGCTCCACCGGCATCATGGCTCTGGCCTACGTTCCCCTCAGGCGCCTGCTGGGGGTCAAGGACGGCTTCGTTGACGTGTACGACGTGGGCCAACAGCTCGCGGTGATCGAGGAGCCAGTGCGCCAGCGGTTCGGCGTAGACGTGGTGCCCCTCGACTACGATGCGCTGGGGCCGTGGCAGCCGTATACTCTGCCGGATGGCACGCCAGCGCGCACGCCCGCTCAATATCAGTTCGAACGTGGGGAGGATGGCTTCCTTTACCGGCTAGATGACGATGGCCGGCGGGTGGCCGCTATGCCACCGGACGGCTTCTACTTCGACGCTATCTATCGCCCCCTGGCCAACGCCCGCACGGTGGACGATCTGAAGGCCTACGAATGGAGCGGACGGACCGACGAGGAGCTGGCCCGCCTGCGCGAGGCCGCCCGTCAGCTTTACCATGAGACTGATTACGCCATTATGGGCGCGTTCGGGGGCAACATCCTGGAGTCGGGCCAGGGGCTGCGCGGCTGGGAGCAGTTCATGCTCGACCTGGCTTACGGTGGCCCCTTCCTGGAGACGTTTCTGGAGTTGCTGACCGAGAATCACCTGCGCAACCTGGAGCGTTACCTGAACGCGGTGGGTGAGTACATCCAGATCATCCAGATGGGAGACGACCTGGGCACGCAACGTGGCCCTCAACTCTCTGTGGAAATGTATCGCCGCTGGATCAAGCCGTACCACAAACGCATCTACCGTTGGGTGCATGAGCACTATCCCCACGTCCACGTCTTCCTGCACAGTTGCGGCAGCATCTATGACCTGATCCCCGACCTGATTGACGAGGGGGTGCAAATCCTTAACCCGGTACAGACTTCGGCCTACGGCATGGACCCGGCCCGGCTGAAGCGCGAGTTCGGGCGGGACATCGTGTTCTGGGGCGGTGGCTGCGAGACGCAGACTACCCTTCCACATGGGACGCCGGACGAGGTGCGCCGGCAGGTCAGGGAGCGGCTGGAGATCTTCGCGCCGGGCGGTGGCTACGTATTCAATCAGATCCACAACGTCCAGCACGGCGTGCCGCCAGAGAATGTGGTCGCCATGTTCGACGCGGCGTTAGAGTACGGCGGTTATTAGGTATTGACCACATAAAGCCGTTGGTCTAGCTGAAAGCTGTTCAGGAGGAAACGAAGTGAAGGCATTGATGATTCACGTGCTCTTGTATCGCGAAGAAGATTTCTACGTGGCCCACTGCCTTGAATTTGACTTGGTAGCTCAAGGGACAACGACTAATGAGGCGTTCCAGAATCTTCTCGACGCTATCGAGTTGCAGGCAGCCTACGCTCAAGAAACAGGTGATCTGGAGAGTCTCATTCAACCGGCGCCCCGCGAATACTGGCAAATGCTGGCAATGGCCGAACACTACGCTCCTCAGACTAACGGCTGGAAGTTGCCCGCCATCGTCTCCAATATAGATTGCAGCCTTGTGAGCGGGTAGCGACTGGTATGGAGAAGCCGACCAAATATCGGAATCTGTTGAGACTGGTCAGCAAGTATGGCGTCTACGAGGAGCCGCGGCGGGCGAAAGGAAGTGAGCGTCTGTGGATCAGGGAGTTACCTGACGGGAGCAAGCGGTCTATCCCGGTGACTTGCCATGGACCGGGTTACGTC
Source organism: Anaerolineae bacterium (assembly GCA_034433615.1). Lineage (GTDB taxonomy): Bacteria > Chloroflexota > Anaerolineae > DUEN01 > DUEN01 > DAOUAJ01. The sequence goes on from DAOUAJ010000174.1 coordinate 4,664, forward strand.
ATCGGTGTCGGCTTGATCAAGGCCATTCGCAGAAGGCTGCTGTTGACTCCTAAAGACGGGCGTTTCGGACGAGGAGTTCTATTCGTGATGGGATTCCTGGCGTGTGTGCTCGATAGCGCGCTGGGCATGATCGGGGCTACGCCGTTGGTGCGCCTGGGCCGGCTGGCGGCCGCCTACGATCTTCCGGCTCAAGTGCTGGCCAAGGTGGAGATGGTCAACCCCGGCGGCAGCCACAAGGATCGCGTGGCGCGCAAGATGATCGAGATGGCTGAGCGCGCGGGGCGGTTGCGCCCCGGCGGCGTGGTGGTCGAGGCCTCTAGCGGCAACATGGGCACCGGGCTGGCCATCGCCTGCGCGGTCAAGGGGTATCACATGGTCGTGGTGATGCCGGAGACCATGAGCGAGGAGCGCCGCCGCATGTTGCGCGCGCTGGGGGCGGAGATCGTCCTCACGCCGATGACGGGCAGCGAGCGAGGCAAGGTTACGCTGGAAGACTACTACCTGGCCACGAGCACGGCCGCGCGCATCGCCCAGGAGCGTGGCGGTATCTTCGCCGATCAATTCCACAATCCGGCCAACCTGGCCGCGCACTACGAGGAAACCGGCCCTGAAATTTGGGAGCAGAGCGGGGGGCAGGTGGATGCCTTTGTAGCGATGGTGGGCACCGGGGCGACGCTGATCGGCGTGGGACGGGCGCTGCGGGAACGCAAGCCGGATGTGCGCCTGTACGCGGGCGAGCCGGCAGCCTCAGCGGTCCTCTCCGGCCAGCCGGCGGGCGAGCACCGCATCCAGGGCGTTGGCTCCGGCTTCGTGCCGCCGTTCTACGATGCCAGCCTGATCAACGGCGTGATCACGGTCACGGACGAGGAGGCGCGGGAGGGGGCTCGGGAGATGGCCCGCCTTGAGGGTATCTTCTGCGGTTACTCCTCGGGCGCCAACATCGCCTGCGCGCTGAAACTGGCGCGGGAGATGGCGCCCGGCCAAACGGTGGTCACCATGATCTACGATACGGGGCTAAAATACGTGAGCACGGATTTGTTTGGCTAGAGGATGGGGCACCGAGGCACCGAGTAATGAGTAACGAGGGACGAGTCAATGGCGAGAGGATGTGGAAAGGATCTGAAAACCGGCACTTTGCGCAGAATCCTATCCGATTTAGGGTTCACCATGCGCGATATCCAGAAGTTGTAGCATCAACAGCCAACCAGCAAGGGAGGAAGAAGCATGGGATACCTGTTGGGCATTGACATCGGGACAACCAGCACGCGCGCCATCCTGGTTGACCCGGCCACAGGTGACGTAGTGGCCGGCGCTACGGAGGAGTACCCCCTCTACACGCCCCAGCCCCAGTGGGCCGAGCAGGACCCGGCCGACTGGTGGCGGGCCACCTGCGGCGCGGTGCGGGCAGTTATCGCCAAGGCCGGCGCCAGGCCGGAAGATGTGCAGGGCGTAGGCCTCTCCGGCCAGATGCACGGCGTGGTGCTGCTGGACAAAGGCGATCAGGTCTTGCGCTCCTCGATCATCTGGTGTGATCAACGTAGTCAGGCCCAGTGCGATTGGATCACTGACCGTGTGGGGGCCGAGCGGTTAATCGAACTGACCAGCAACCCGGCCTTGACCGGCTTCAGCGCGCCTAAGCTGCTTTGGGTACGTGACAATCAGCCGGACATTTATGCCAAAGCACGAACATTCCTCTTACCCAAAGACTTCATCCGCTTCAAGCTCACCGGCGAGAAGGCGACTGAAGTGTCCGACGCCTCTGGGACGCTTCTCCTGGACGTGACGCATCGGCGCTGGTCCCGGGAGATGTTGGAGGCGCTGGACGTGGACCCCTCGCTGCTGCCCCAGGTGTACGAGTCGCCCGAAGTATCAGGCCGCGTCACGGCCGAGGCAGCCGCGCTCACCGGGCTGAAGGCGGGCACGCCGGTGGTGGGCGGTGGCGGCGATCAGGCAGCCGGCGGCGTGGGCAACGGCATCGTGCGCTCCGGCATCCTCTCTTGCACGGTGGGCAGCTCCGGCGTCGTGTTCGCCTACATGTCCGAGCCCCGGCGTGATCCCCGTGGTCGCGTCCACACCTTCTGCCACGCGGTGCCCGGAGCCTGGCACGTCATGGGTGTCACCCAGGGCGCGGGGCTCTCCCTGCGCTGGTTCCGCGATCAGTTCGGTGGCCTGGAGCGCGTTCTGGCCGCCAACCTGGGGGCCGATCCCTACGAGATTCTAATCGAAGAAGCGCGGCGGTCTCCAGTCGGCTGCGAGGGGCTGATCTTCCTGCCCTACCTGATGGGCGAGCGCACGCCGCATCTGGACGCGGATGCCAAGGGGGTCTTCTTCGGCCTGACGGCGCGCCACACTCGCAACGACGTGATCCGCGCGATCCTGGAGGGTGTGGCCTACAGCCTGCGCGATTCTTTCGAGATCCTGCGCGAGATGCAGGTGCCTATCGAGCAGGTGCGAGCTTCAGGCGGCGGGGCTCGCTCTGACCTGTGGCGGCAGATCCAGGCCGACGTCTACAACACGGAGATGGTGACGATCAACGCCACCGAAGGGCCGGCTTACGGGGTGGCGCTGCTGGCTGGCGTGGGCACTGGCATCTGGAAGACGGTGCCGGAGGCATGCGACGCGACGATCAAGATCACCGGCCGCACCGCGCCCGACCCCGAGCGCGTAAAGATCTACGACGCGTACTACGCTGTCTATCGCGGGTTGTACGGCAAGCTCAAACCAGCCTACGACCAGGTTGCCCAGGTGATCCGTACCTACGCCGGATGACTTCGCCTTTGTGATGGGCGAAGGCCCCTGGCCTGTCGGCCAGGAGAGGCGGAGGGGCAGAGGCGACGGAGTGGCGGGTGACAAGTGAGAGGAACACGGAACCCGCAGTACGTAACACGCCGCACATCAAGCAAAGAGCAGAAAGGCAGGGTTACCATGCGACGCTACGGTCAAGTGATCCGGGTCAAGCCTGAAAAACTGGCGGAGTACAAAGTCTACCACGCGGCCGTCTGGCCGGAGATTCTGGACATGATCCGGCAGTGCAACATCCGTAACTATTCGATCTTTCATAAAGACGGCTTCCTGTTCGCCTATTTCGAGTACGTGGGCGACGATTTCGCTGCCGACATGGCCAAGATGGCCGCCGACCCCAAGACCCAGGAGTGGTGGGCCATCATGAAGCCCATGCAAGACCCTCTGCCCACACGAGCCGAGGGGGAGTGGTGGGCGAACATGGAGGAAGTCTTTCACACCGATTGATGGGTGTTCCGGATTGCGTATTGCGTACCCCGTAAGGCACACGGAGTACGCAATACGCATTACGAGTAAGGAGCGTGGGACTATGGAGCGAACTCCCAACTGTCTGGCCAAGCTCGACAGGATGAACAAGGCCCTGCGCCATCAGGAGCCTGATCGCGTGCCGGTCAGCGATTTCTTCTGGGGCAGCTTCGTTGAGCGCTGGCGCAGGGACCTGGGGTTGCCGGCCGGTACAGACATCTACAAGTACTACGATCTCGATTGGCAGGTCACCATCCCCAACATGGACCCCCACATCAAGCCGTTCGAGATCCTGAAGCAAGACGAAGAAGAGGTGATCGTCCGCACCGGCTTCGAGGCAGTGATCCGCAAGAAGTTTGCCGACCCCATGCCGGCCTTCTTGAAGTTTGAGACTGACACCGTGGAGAAGATGGCAGCCTTTCAGTTTGACGACCCGTGGGACGACCGACGCTATTTTAGTGCAGGGGACAATCAAATCGCTGGCGTGGGCGATGGGTTCGAACGCAATTCGCGGGCCTGGGTCGAGACCGTCAAGTCGCTGCATCCCGATTTTCCGGTCTACGGCAGCATTTGCGAGGGGCAGGAGACCCTCTGGCGCATCATCGGCTCGGCCAACGTCATGCTCTGGATCGGGCTGTATCCCGATGAGGTCGGGCGCTTCGTGGAGCGCATCAACGAGTTCGTCGTGGAGATGACCAAAGCACAAATCAAGGCCGCCAGCGGGCTGCTGGACGGTATGGTCATCTGGGGCGACGTGGCCTACCGTCGAGATATGTTCTTCTCACCCGACTACTGGCGCAAGTATTTCAAGCCTGGCGTTAAGGCCATCGTGGACGTCTGCCACGCGCACGGCCTGCCGGTGATCTACCATGGCTGCGGTAACACTCAGCGCATCTTCGAGGATTTCATCGAGATCGGCGTGGACGCGTACAACCCGCTGGAAGCGAAGGCAGGGTTTGATGTGGTGGACCTGCGGCGCAGATACGGCCACTGCATTGCCTTCTGCGGCAACATGGACGTCATCGTCTGGGCTCACGGCAGTCGGGAAGAACTCAAGCGCACCGTGCTCACCAAGCTGAACGCGGCCAAAGGCGGCGGCTACATCTTCCAGTCCGATCACTCGGTGCCTAACAATGTCTCCGGCCAGAACTACGACTACGTGGTCAACCTGGTGCGCCAGTACGGCCAATACCCGTTGCGATTGGGGGAGTACGATTTGCCAGATGTGAAGTGACACGATGGGACCGTCCAAGGGCTTTCCCAAGGGCTACCAATGTGGCATACTCAGTACATCACAGTTTTGCTCCCAAGCCCGTCCTCGGGCGAGAGACAGACGCCCCGGGGACGGGGCTTTGAGCCGAAATCGTGATCTACTGATACTTGGATTATCACAATTAGCTGGACTGTATGCTGAATAGTAATACGTCACAGCTCAGGGGGTCAAACAAGATGGCTGCTAAAGAGTTCGCCGAATACGTCAAGGGGAAGAGTTTTGACGAAATCCTCCATG
>DAOUAJ010000175.1:0-6129 GCA_034433615.1 Anaerolineae bacterium
CTCCTAAACCACGTTGACCACCCCTGGGGGGTATGCTACAATATCGTTACCACCGGTGATCAAGCAGCCAATCGTATGGAGGAAAGAACCACGTGGACTTTCTCGTAATTGGACATGTCACCAAAGACCTTCAGCCAGATGGCTTTACTCTGGGCGGTACAGCGACTTACGCCTCTCTGACCGCTTACCGCATGGGCCGTCGAGTGACCGTGCTGACCAGAGCTGAGCCGTTCGTCTCCCAGAACGGGCTGTATCATGGCATTGACGTACACGTGTTGCCATCAACCAATACCACGACCTTTCGCAACATCTACCAGAGCGGGTACCGCCTGCAATTCGTGAGCAACGTGGCTGCCCCGATCACGGTTGCTGACATCCCACCGCAGTGGCGTCACCCCCGCATTGTCCTGCTCGGGTCAGTGGCACAAGAGCTTGACCCTGCTCTGGCGGCTGCCTTCCCCAACTCATTGGTGGGGGTCGTCCCGCAGGGATGGCTACGCCGCTGGGATGAAACTGGCCGCGTTTACCCGAAGCGTTGGGATCAAGCCGAATCTATTTTGAGGTTTGCGCGAGTCCTGGTGTTAAGCGAGGAGGACCTAGGCGGGGATTTCTCGCCACTGGAGGAATACAAAAGATACACCGAGATCGTGGTGTTGACCGCTGCCTGGCGGGGTTGCACCGTTTACTGGCGCGGAGAGGCCTACCCCATACCGCCGCGGCCGGCTAACGAAGTTGACCCCACCGGTGCTGGCGATGTGTTTACCGCCGCTTTTCTCATCCGTTTGGAGGAAACGGGCGATCCACTGGTTTCCGCCCGCTTTGCGAACGTGGTCGCCTCTTTCTCTGTGGAGGCCCCTGGTGTGACCGGCATCCCGACGCGGAAAACTGTGGAGGCCTGGCTGGCCCAACATTAAGGTGCGACGCACCTTGAAAGTACGTCGCACCTTACCTTGCTATGTTTCGAAGATTCAACACCGTCGTCTCATGACCATCATCTACGCGTTCGCCAACCAAAAGGGTGGCGTGGGCAAGACCACAACCGTCGTGAACGTGAGCGCTTATCTGGCTGCCGCTGGTTATCGCGTCCTGCTCGTGGATATGGATCCGCAGGCCAACGCTACCAGCAGTATCGGAGTGGTCCTCTCAGCTTCAGCGCGCTCGATCTACAACGCGCTGGTTGACGACGTGCCTCTGGCTGACGTGATTATTCCCACCAAACGCCCCCGCTTGATGCTGGCCCCCTCGGCGCCGGCGTTGGTTGGAGCCGAGGTGGAGATGGTAGAGATCGAGAGGCGGGAGTGGTTGCTGGCTGAGGCGTTGGCACCAGTAACAGCCCGCTTCGACTTCGTGTTGATTGACAGCCCGCCTAGCTTAGGGTTGCTAACGGTCAATGGCCTCACCGCGGCCCGGAACGGCGTGATCATCCCCGTGCAATGCGAATATCTGGCCCTGGAGGGATTGACACGGCTGTTGCAGACTATTCAACTGGTGCGCGAGCGACTCAACCCCAACTTGCGCATCGCCGGCATGATCCTGACCATGTATGATGCCCGCACAAATCTCGCGCAGCAAGTTGTGGACGAGGTACGTCGCCATTTCCCGCAGCAAGTCTTTAACGCAGTGATCCCTCGCAGCGTGCGCCTGGGAGAAGCCCCCAGCTACGGCGAGCCGATCTTGACGTACGCTCCTGGCTCGGCCGGGGCAATCGCCTACGCCTCTTTAACCCAGGAGATCATCGCCCGCGCCGGCTGGCCGGCACCAGGTGAGCCTATGCCGGTGATAACCGGAAAGCGATCGCAGGGAGGTGAACTATGAGCACAAAGCGCGGCCTGGGGCGCGGCCTGGGTGCTCTGATCAGCGCAGCCGCCTCCGTTCCGTCCGAATCGTTAGAAATGGGCGTGATTCAGGTGCCAGTGGATGCCGTTGGCCCCAACCCGCGGCAGCCTCGGCATGCCCTCGATCCGAGCGCCTTGGCCGAATTGGCGGCTTCTATTCAAGAACATGGGCTGATCCAGCCATTGATCGTCACCCGTGCCCCGTTGGGGGCCAACGTGGCTTACACGCTGATTGCCGGAGAGCGTCGCTGGCGAGCTGCCAGGCTGGCCGGGCTGAGCGAGGTGCCCGTGATCGTGCGAGAAGCCACTTCCCAGGAGATGCTGGAACTGGCGCTTGTGGAGAACATCCAGCGCGCCGACCTGAACCCTTTGGAAGAGGCGGCGGCTTACCGCACGCTGATGGATGAGTTCGGCCTGACCCAGGAGCAAGTAGCAGCCAGAGTGGGCAAGAGTCGGGTGGCAGTGGCAAACTCGGTCCGACTGCTGAACCTTTCCGAGCCGGTGAAGGAAGCGTTGGGGGCCGGTCAGATCAGTGAGGGGCACGCCCGGGCTTTACTTAGCCTGCTGGATGAGCCGTCGCAGGTGGCCGCGCTCGACCTGGTCATTCGCCGCGGCTACAATGTGCGCCAGACGGAGGAGCTGGTGCGGCGGATGCTCGCGGCCGCGCAAGCCGAGGGCGATCCTGAGCCTGTTGACGATGTGCTGGCGCTGGAAACGCGAGCGCTCGAGGAGCAGTTCCGCGATGCGTTAGGCACGAAGGTGACCCTGTCCCGTTCGCGGCGCGGTGGCCGGCTGGTGATCTATTTCTACTCTGAGGAAGAGTTGCAGGCATTGTACGACCGTCTGATCGGGTACGGGCTACCCAGGGGCTCCGGTACCAACTGGCCGTGATGCGCTCTGCTTTTTGCTAGGGCATCATACTCGTCCATGAAACCATGATCGCAGATGTTGGACGTCCCCCGTCTCCTGCGGCAGCCGGGTTCGGCCCGGTCGAGGCGACGAAGTTGGAACGCGCCCTGCGCATGACCCTGGCCCTGCGCGGGCTGGTCATCACCATCTTCGGCGCGGTGCTCCCGGCGGCAATGGCGACTTTCAGCCTGAATAACGCTCAGGCCAGCCTGCTCCCGCTGGTAGGAGGGATGGGGGCCATCGCGGCCGCGCTGAGCGTAAGCTCACTCCTGGATCGCTGGGGGGCGCGCCGCACCACATTGACCATGGCCTGGGCTTTGCTGCTGGCTTCGCTGATCCTGGGGAGCGCCCCTGCCTGGCCGTTTTTCGTGATCGGCGCTTTCCTGGTCAATTGGGGCGCGGGCGGCATGTCCACGGTCAATAGCGTGCTGCTGGCCCTGGTCTACCGTGGACGCGGCGGGGCTGCCTTCAATCGCAACTTCCTGTTCGTGGGCATCGGATCGGTGGCCAGCCCTTTGCTGGTGGGGGCTATGTTGGCGTCTGCCGGCTCATGGCGATGGACCTTTGCCGCGCTCGCAGCGGCCTTCGCGGGCATGATCCTCGTGGCCTGGCGAGCACCTTACCCTCCACCGGAACCGCGATCGGTGAAGGCCGGGGCAACCGGTGAGCGTCCTTGGTGGCAGCGACGGGCTCTGATTCTGTGTGCGCTCTCACTGGTGTGCTACGTGGGCGCGGAGGTGGGGTTGACTACCTGGGCCGCGCGATTTTTGGTGGCGGAGCGCGATGCACCGATCGCCTTGTCTGCCACCGTGGTTTCGATCTTCTGGAGTGGGATGATCCTGGGACGGTACAGCTTCAGCCGGTTGCTACGCTCTGGGAACGAAAAAAGGCTGGTGGGGCTGGCGGGCGCGATGGCTGCGGGCACCGTCGTGGCATTCATCAGGGCGCCCGGGGCCATCTGGCCCGTCCTGGCCCTGGCTATCGGCGGACTTGCCTTCGGGGGCTTGTGGCCCACGGTCATGAGCTACGCCGCCGCCCGCGCCATCGGTTACACAGGCATCGCGTCGGGGGTCCTGATCGCGTTGGGCTTTATCGGAGCCTTGATGGTGCCAGCCGCGGTGGGCGTCCTCTCGACGTGGGTGGGGCTGGGCGCCGCGCTGGGTGTGTCAGCGGTCTCTATTACGCTGTCCACGATCCTCTTCGCTTTAGCGTAGTGGACCTGTCTTGGCCGACAGGGGCGTGGAGACGCGAAGAGGAGGTGACGCGGAGACGCGGTGAGTCCCCGCGTCACCGTGTCCCCCTGTCACCGCGTCCCTCAGCCGGCGCGTCCAGGGCAGGCTTGTTACCCTGGCCCATCGAGGTGACCCGTGCGTGTCGTCATGATCTCGAAGGCATTGCTGGCGGCCGCTTATCGCGGCAAGCTGGCTGCGCTGGCGCAACAGCCGGACATCGAGTTGATTGCAGTTGTGCCACCTGAGTGGCGTGATCGCCGTGGGCTGGCGCGGCTGGAACCCGATGACACGCCCGGTTACTGCCTGATCGTCACCCCGATCTGGTTCAACGGCTCTTATCACCTTCACCTGTATCCCCGCCTGGGGCGGCTGCTACGCGCGTTGCGCCCGGACGTGGTGCACGTGGATGAGGAACCCTACAACCTGGCGGCGTGGCAGGCTGTACGCCTGGCCGATCATATGGGCGCTCACATCTGCTTCTTCACCTGGCAGAACCTTCATCGTCGCTACCCCGTGCCCTTCCGCTGGTTCGAGCGCGATTGCTACCGCCGGACCGGTTACGCCATTGCTGGCAACCAGGATGCGGCCCATGTTCTGCGTGCCAAGGGATACGCCGGTCCCATCGCCATCATCCCACAGTTCGGGATTGACCCCGATCAGTTTGCACCCGTAAAGCCACCGCCCGATACGCCATTCACCGTGGGGTATGCCGGCGGGCTCATTCCCGAGAAAGGGGTGGATGTCCTGATCCAGGCAGTGGCAGGGTTGCCGGACGACTGGCAGCTCCGGCTAGTAGGCGATGGCGTGATGCGCCCTCAGTTGCAGCGGCTGGTCCAGCAACTGAGCGTGAGCGAGCGTATCGCCTTCCTGCCACGCCTGGGTTCCACGGACATGCCGCAGTTCTACCGGCAATTACACGTGCTGGTCTTGCCTTCGCGGGAACGTCCCAACTGGAAGGAACAGTTTGGCCGCGTGTTGATCGAAGCCATGGCCTGCGGTGTGCCGGTGATCGGCTCGGATTGTGGCGAAATCCCTCACGTGGTCGGCGACGCCGGCTTGATCTTCCCGCAGGGTGACGTCGGGGCTTTACGGGCTCACTTGATGCGGCTCCAGGCTGACTCTGCGCTGCGCCGGGCGCTGAGCAGGCGTGGCCGTGAACGCGTCCTCGAGCAGTTTACCCACGGCCGCGTCGCCAGGGCGACGGCCCAAGTCTATCGCGCCTTGCTGGCCCAAACTGGGCAGACATCTGCCCAGCCGTAAGGTGCGACGCCCTTGCCAACTGAGTAGAGTTGAGCAAACTGTAAACTGGCTTGTCCAATACCCTGTGGTATAATTAAGGGGTGGAATCGGGGCGGGCACCTGTTCGGGTTGGTCTCAGCGCGCAGTTGCTTTCGCTGGGTGGAACTTACCGCAGCGCGGGCATCAACCGCTATATTCAGAACCTGTTGCGTGCATTGCCGGAAGCCGCGCCGGGGTGGCAACTGGCGGCATGGGTGGGTGATCCCCGATTTCAGCCTTCGCCTGGGCTGGCGGTGCACTACACTCGCTGGCCCACGGCCAACCCGTGGGTGCGCATTTTGTGGGAGCAGAGTGTGCAGCCTTGGGTCGCTTGGCGAGAACGGCTAGACTTGCTTCATGCTCTGGCCTATGTGACACCTGTCGTCGTGTCCTGTCCTACCGTTGTCACCGTCCACGATCTCAGCTTCGTGCGCTATCCGGATGGGTTTCGGCCGCTCAATCGTTTGTACCTTCAAACCATGACGCGACGCAGCGTCTTTCGGGCCAGCCGGGTGATCGCCGATTCATTCAGCACCCGGGATGATCTGGTGCGGCTGTGGGGTGTACCGGCCGAGCGCATCGTCGTAGTCCACATTGGCGTGGAAAGTGAATACCGTCCGGCACCGGCCGCGGTTGTGGAGGCCCTTCGGCGCCAGCGAGGGCTGCCCAAACGGTTCGTGTTCTACTTAGGTACATTGGAGCCACGCAAGAATGTCACCGCAGCCGTGGAGGCATTTGCCCGTTGGGTGCAGGCCAGCGGTGACCGTGAGACCTGGCTGGTGGTGGCCGGTGCCAAAGGGTGGTATTATGAGAGCATCTTCGCCCGCGTGCAGGGGCTGGGTCTGTCGGATCGGGTATGGTTTCCAGGATATGTG